>JAKAXE010000035.1 GCA_021816695.1 bacterium
GCAGCCCTTTCCACTGGATTAGGAGTTGTCCACCCCTTCCTCCGGACCTCTATCCCTTACCTGCTACGACTACCTCCTCATCCGTCATTGATGATTCGGTCCCATCATTGCAGTCGCAAAATACGGAGCGCAGAGATCGAAGTGAGATCAATGGGCAGCGGTGCAAACCCGACCTCGGCCATGGACGTGGTCAGCCGGTCGGGTGTCGGTGGCGGGATGACCAACATCGCTGGTCGCGACCGTCCCAGTCATCGTCAACCATCTCGGCTGGCGACCTGTTCCAGGTGCCTTGGCCGGCACTTCAGCCACTTGCCGGCCGATCGTGGTCGCCGCCAGCACGACCGCCTAGTCGGCATGGCTCTCCTCCTGTGGAAGCGTGGCCAGCCGGGCCGCCGTGGGCGCAGAGCCGGGCATGGGTTGATCGTCCCGCAGCAGGTTGTCCATCTGGTCCGCCGCGTCCGAGAGGAGGCTCGGCAGTACGTGGCTGTAGGTGTCCATCGTCAGGCTGATCTGAGAGTGGCCCAGCATTTCCATCACCACCCTGGGACTTACTCCCCGGGACAGCAACAGGGATGCACAGGCATGCCTCAAGTCGTGGAAGCGCTGCCGTCGCAGACCCGCCCGCACGAGGTGACGCTGCAGGGCGCCTGTGACGCCGGTGGAGTCGAGCGGCCGACCGATAGGAGTGGTGAAGACCAGGCCATGCTCCTGCCACATCTCCCCGGCCCGGGCTCGCTCCTCCTGCTGTTGGCGGCGGTGCCTCTCAAGTGCGGCTGTGGCTGCCACCGGGAGCACGAGGGTGCGCCGACTGCGGGCTGACTTCGGCTCGACGAGGTGGTACTCCCCCTCAAACCTCTGCAACGCATGGCGGACCTGAAGGCGCCCGGAGACCAGGTCAACGTCGGCCCACTGCAACCCCAGAACCTCGCCCTGGCGCAGCCCCAGCGTGAGTGCCACCACGTACAAGGCCCCGAGGCGGTCGTCACAGACCTCCGACAGGAGGCGCCGGACCTCATCGGGGCCGAGCGGCGAAATCTCGTAGCGGGGCCCTCTCGGCGGGCGGACCAGCGCCGCTACGTTACGACTCACCAGTCCAAACCGCATGGCGTCGTTGAGCGCCCTGCGGAGGACAGCGCGCAGGTAATCGACCCGCCGCGCCGAAAGGCCCTGGGCCAGCTTGCGGTTCATCATCGCCTGGACGTCGCCCGGCGCGAGCCGGGAGAGGCGGATCCGCCCCAGCTCGGGGACCAAGTGGCGTCGAACAATCGCCTCGTAGCTGATGTAGGTCATCGGCCGGACCGTCGGTTTGGCGCTGACGTCGAGCCAGCTCGCGAGGTAGGTGGCGACCGTTTCCCTCTCCGGCGGTAGGGGATTGCTCTCCTGGACGGACTTCAGCGCGGACGCCAGCTTGGCCGCAGCCTCGACCCGGGTGCGAGCGTACCGGTACACACGACGGCCCGACGCCTCGGACACGGAAGCCACCCACCTTCCATCGCTGCGCTGGTAGATGCTCCCCTCTCGATTGCCCCGGCGTCGGGCTCGCGTCCGTGGCCCTGCGCGCGATGCCTCCCGGCGCCGCTCTTGGCTGCTGTCAAAACTGCTGTCAACCGCATCCGCTGGGACGTCGGGCACTGCCAGAGGGTAGCACCTGGAGTTCGAAATGTGGTGCCCGCACCAGGACTCGAACCTGGAACCTTGGGATTAAGAGTCCCCTGCTCTAACCAATTGAGCCATGCGGGCCGCCTGTCAGTTTAGCCGCCTGGCAGAAGGCGGGCCGGTCCGCCCGCCAGCGGAGCAGCCGGAGACGGTCAGGGAGACATCCGAGCCCGGCGGTTTGAGCCCCGGCAGAGGAACGCCAGCCGGAACAGGGCTCCGCCCTCGGGACCACGATCGACGGTGACGCCGGCGCCGTGGGCCACGGCGATGGTGCGGACCACAGCGAGCCCGAGCCCACTTCCGGTCGGGGCCGATCCGCCCGCCTCAAGGCGGACAAACGGCTGGAATATCCGCTCGCGTTGCTCGTTGGGGATGCCCGGCCCCGAGTCGGCGACTTCGACCACCACCAAGGAGCCCCGAACTGCCACCCCTGCCGTGATGGCCCCAGCAGGGGTGTGGCGGATGGCGTTGTCCACCAGGTTGCCCACGGCCCGTCCCAGCAGCTCGCGGTCCCCCAACACCTCGGCGGCGGTCTGGGGAATCTCTACTTTCAGCTCGTGCCCGGTGGCGGCGGCCAGCAGGGAGTAGGTTTCCGCCACATCGGAGAGCACCTCGCGCAGGTCGACCAGCTCCGCCCCTGGGCCCGAAGTCCCCAGCCGCTCGACTCGGACGAGATCGGAGATTCCCTGAAGTACGCCCCGGAGCCGGGCTGCTGCGCGCGACAGCCTGCCAACCACCGCCGCCATCTCCCCCGTCCGTGCGAGCTGGGCCAGCCCCTCCAGCCCCTCGTCGAGGGCAAAGAGTGGTGCCCGAAGCTCATGAAGCAGCAGGCGGGGCGAAGGCAGCGCCTCCTCTACGGGACGCGCTGGTGGGGCATCCCTGCCGACTACCGCGGTCCATCCCGGCGCGGTCGTGAGGGGGAAGACCTCGACCCAAGACTGCTGCGCGAGTTCCTTCACCGCCATGTTGAGGGCGTGGATGTGGCCGGGATCTCGCAGCGCTTCGACCCGCACCAGCTCCAGATCGGGGTGCGCTACCTTGCGGCGGTGGTCCAGCAGCGACTCGGTCAGCGCGGAGGTGGTGAAAGAGGTGTTGGCGTAGCCCAACCGACCGGCATGATCGAAGACGGCGATCGGCACCTGCATGCGCTCCAGCACCTCAGCAGCGAAGAACGCCGGCTCGGCGGAAGTCTGCCGTTCGGCCGGCTGCCACCACCGGGTCACGGCATCGGTTCGAACTTGTAGCCCACGCCGCGCACCGTGTGGATGAGCCGGGTGGTCGGCCCGCGGTCGCCGATGAGACGGCGCAGCTCGACCACTGCGTTATCGACGGCGCGGTTGTAAACGTCCGAGTTCAGCCCCCACACCTGGCCGATCAACTGTTCCTTGCGCAGGACCATTCCCGGCCGGCTCGCCAGGGCCGCCAGGAGCCGGAAGAGTCGGGGGGGCAGGTGGACCTCCTCCCCGTCCACGATGCAAGTCCAGGTGGACCAGTCCACCACCAGCCCCGGAAACTCACTGCGCGGGGCACTCGGTCCGCCGCGGTCCAGGTGGCGGGCGATGGCTGCGCGCAGGACTGCGAAATCCTCTTCCTTCCCGATGCAAACGTCCGCGCCGCTGGCGTAGCCCGCGGCCCGGTCATAGGGGTCGCTCTTGGCGCTCAGCAGGATGACGGGAACCTGATCCCCAGCCTTGCGCAGCGCCTGCAGGACCTCCAACCCGGTCATCTCCGGCATGGCGTAGTCCAGGACGACGAGGTCTGGTCGTTGGCGGGCCGCCAGAGCCAAGGCGGCCCGCCCACTGGTGGCGGTCAGCACGGTTCGACCATCGGCCTCCAAAAGAGCGCGCATGGAGTCCAGGCACAGTGGGTCGTCGTCCACCGCCAGAACCGTCGCCTTGGTGCCGCCCATGCCTCTCCCTACCTCAGCCCGCCAGAGTACGCGCTCCGAGGCGTCGACACAAACCGTGCGCCACGGGGGCACAACCGGGGACGAGTCGGGGGCTGAGTGGTGCCGAATGCGAGCGGAGCCAGTCGCAGACTGCGGCGCCTGGGGCCGGTGGGAGGCCCGCTGTGGGAGGCCGATTGGTGGAAGAGGACTTCGGCGCGCGCGTGGCAGCACTGCGGCGGGGTGACCAGGACGCCATCGCTTGGATGTTCACCGCCTTCGCCGGTGACGTCGAGAGGTGTTTCCGGCGCCGCCCGCCGGAGGACCGCCGCGATCTGGTCCAGGACGTCTTCGTCACGGCCATCATTAGGATCCACACCTTCCAAGGTGATCGCGAGGCGGCGCTGCGGGCATGGTTGCGCAGCATTGCCTTCCACAGATGGCATCACCGCTGGGAAGCGGACCTGGTGCGGCAGCGCTACAACGGACCGGCGCTGGAGCAGCTTTTGGAGCTCAACCCCAGCCACTCCGCGTTTCGCGACCCCGCCACCGACCCAGCGGCCGAGGTGGCCTCGAGGGAGGAGGTGATCACTCTTCTCGGCCAGCTCACGCCACGCCAAGCGGAGGTGGTCAGGGCCCACGTCCTCGAGGGACGCAGCACCCAGGACATCGCCGACTCGTGGGGTGTTCCACGCGAGCGGGTTCGCGGGCTCTACAAGCGGGGGATGGCCCGGTTGCGGCGCCCTCGCCAGACGCTGCGCCCGGCATGAGTGCGGCTGCCCTGGACCGCCAAGTTTACGGATCCGTAACCCCCACACCTCTTCCCCCAGAGGTCGGCGGGAGCGCAGAATCGGCTGCCATCGGGGTTGGGCCCGGGTGACGTCTCGAAAGGCCGGGGGTGGCTTGACGTGGGGAGCGGAGCGGTGAGGTGGCGACTCGCAGCAGTGGTGGGTCTTTTGACCTTTGCGGCGGCGCTCGTCGGCCTCCTCGCCCTGCAGATTGAGGTCCAGGGCGGCGATGTCCGGGTGCTGGTGGCGGCGCAGACGATCGAGCCGGGTCAGGTAATCCACGCGGACACTGCGTTCTTGGCCCCGGGCGGATCCCTGGTCCGGCTCGGTCGGGCTGGTCTGGCAGACGCCATCCCGGAGGCCAGCTACCGGGAGGTCGCGGGGGCCGTTGCGTTGGTGCGGATTCCCGCCGGGGCCCTGATTCTGCGCCACGACCTGGCGATGGGTGCTTCGGCCGATCTTCGCCAGCTGACCCTCACGCTGGCCTCCATGCCCAGCGGGCTGGGGCCAGGCAGCAGGGTGGACCTTCTCGCGGTCTGGGGCCAGGGGGGCGGGGCGGGTTCCCCGGGATCCATATGTCCCAGCACCGCGCCGGCAGGGTGTGTGGTCCCGCTTGCCCAGGGGGTCTCCCTGCTGGCCGCGAACTCTGGGTCACACACCGTGACCTTCGACGTCCCACCGTCCGAGGTGAGCCCCTGGCTTCTGCTGGACGCCACCCAGCCCATCTGGGCCGTCCCCGCAGGGTCGGCGATCTGCCCCGGAGTGGAGCAGCCCATCTCAAGTCCCTCCCAGGCGCTGCAGGAGATCCGTGGCGGTTTGAGCCTCGCCGCCTGCCCCGGGGGCCGCACCCCTTGAGGTTCAGGCAAGGGGCAGCCAAGGGTCATCCCATCGACTGCGATGACCCTTCGTCGGACACCGAAGGCCGGGTGGTGGGGTTCGTGGGCCCTGGAGGGGGCTCGGGTGTCACCACGCTGGCGGTTAGCCTCGCCCTGGCGGCGGCGGGCACCGGCCGGTCGGTCGCCCTGGTTGACGCTGATCCCGGCCTCGGGATGGTGGCGGCCCAGCTGGGCTTGGCGGAGGACCGCTCACTCTTCCATCTGGTTCACGAGGCTACGCTTCGACCGGTCGACGGTGCCGCGCTCGGGCGGCACCTGCAGTCATACCGCGGCCTCGCAGTCCTGGCCGGCCGCGCCGAGCCAGGGAGGGCGATGGGGTCACTTTTGTCCGGGTTGGAGTCGGTGCTGGGCCTCTTGGCCGAACTTCATGAGCTGATCCTGGTCGATGTCGGACCGCTGCACTCTGAAACCGCGGCCGCGATCGCCTTCCGCTGCCAGGCCCTGGTATGGGTGGTGGACGGGTCGCCGCTCGGTGCCGATCGCCTAGACCGCTGCCTTTCTTCATCCTTCGGTCGCCCTCTCCGCTCCAAGCCGCAGATGGCGATCATTAATCGTGCCGGACCGGGGCTTCCCACCAGGGCCCGGGAATGGCTGGGCCGGGAGTACGGGCTATCGGTCCTGGGAATCGTGCCCTTTGACCTGGCCGCCGTTCGGTCCGCCGAGGAGCGCTTGCTTCCCCCGGTCCTCGGGGGAGCGCTCGCCTCCTCCCTGCGCCGAGCGGCAAGTCGCATGGTGGAGGTTCTCGACCGGCCGAGCGCTGCCCGCCTCCCATCGGGCGCGCCGGCGTCCACGCTGAGGCCGGAGTCCTCGAGCGCGTGACGCTGGCGATTCCTCCGTCCGAGAACAAGGTGGGCAGCGGTCTGGCAGCTGCGGAGCAGCGCCTCTTGGCCCAGATCCGTTCTGGGATCGCCGGGAGGCTCATGGGCCGCAGGGAACCGCAGCTGGTGGCTTCCGATCGAGACTGGATTCAGGAGCTGGTGGAGCGCGAGGTCCAGGCGTACCACGCAGCGGCGCCTAGACTCCAGGACCCGGTTTTGGACTCCGAAGGCTACGCCGCCCTGCGCCGCCGGCTGATGGCTGAGGTAGCCCCCCTCGGGCCGCTCCACGAGCTTCTCACTGACCCGCTTGTGGAGGAGGTTATCGTCAACGGACCGGGGGAGGTCCTGGTGGTCCGGGATGGAGTCCAGCTCGACTCCGGGGTGCGGTTCTCCAGCGAGGAGGCGCTCCTCACCACCGTCCAGCATCTGCTGGGTGCGGGGGCTGCGCACCTGGATCGCGCCAATCCCATGGTCACCGCCACGCTGGAGGACGGCTCGAGGCTGAACGCCGTCCTTCCACCGGTCGCCGTTCCCATGGCGGTTACAATCCGTCGGCACCAGCTGGGCCGCTTCGCCCGTCTCTCGGATCTGGCCCTCGCCGGCGCGCTGCCATGGGAGCTTCTGCCGCTGCTCCAAGCGGCGGTGAGGGCGCGACTCAGCATGGTGGTTTCCGGGAGCACCGGGTCGGGGAAGACCACCATGCTCAGGCTCCTGATCGCCGAGGTCCCCGAGTGGGAGCGGGTCATCACGATCGAGGACCAGCGCGAACTTCACGTGCGGACCCCCGGCGGCGGTCGCGCCAACACCATCTCCCTCGAGGCTCGGGATCCCAACACCGAAGGCAGCGGTGAGGTGAGCATCCAGCAGCTGGTCCGCAATGCCCTCCGTCAGCGGCCCGACCGGATATTCGTGGGTGAGTGCCGCGGGGCCGAGGCTCTGGACGTCATCGATGCCATGGGCACCGGCCACGACGGGAGCGGAACCACCTTGCACGCCAACAGCGCTCGGGATGCCCTTCTGCGACTGGCGGGCCTGGTCCGTCGCCACCCGGCCCAGGCGCGCGCCGACCCCAGCGCCGTGGCGCGGGAGATCGCCGCCAAGGTGGACCTGGTGATCCATCTCAGTCGCTTCCGCCGTGCCGACGGCTCCGACTCCCGGGTGGTCCACTCAGTGGGATTTGTCACCGGCCAAGTGGAGGCCGACCTGCCGGTGGTCGATGAGATCTGCCGCTACCGGCGCAGCCGGGGAGAGTGGCAGTGGCTGGTGGGTCGGCTGGATGACCTCGCCCCGAAGATAGGGGACAAGCTGCAGGCGGCCGGGGTGGACCTGGGATCACTTCCCCTCGGGGCCCCGATGCACACCTCAGACCTGCCATGAACCTTCTCCTGCTGCTGGCCGCCTCGGCCGGGATCGCCGGCGCCGGCAGTGCCGCGATACTCCTCGCGGGGCCAGTTGCCGGATGGAGGGCATCCGCGCCCGCGCAGCTGCCCTCCCAGAGGAGGACGGCTGGCAGGGCGAGGCGTTTCCAGCTTCCTTCGCGGGCTGCCGTCATCTTGTCCGGCGCTGTCGGAATCGCCGCCGCCGCTCTCATGTGGCTGGTCCTGGGACTGCCCGTTCCTAGCGTGATGGTGGGGGCGATGGCTGGCGCCGGCGGGCTGAGCCTGGATGCCGTGCGCCGCCTGCACCGGCGCGGACGTGAGCGCGAGGCGCTGGTAGCGCTGGTCGACCTTCTGGTGCAGCTGCTGGCGGCGGGGCAGAGTGTCCGCCAAGCGCTCGAGGCCCTCTCCAAGAGCGGTCCTGCCCTGCTGCGACCCGAGCTGCAGGCGATCGTCCGAAGGCAGCGGCAGGTCTCCCTGGAACAGGCCCTCTCGGAGGCTCAGCTTCGGATCAGCCAGCCCCTTTTCACCCTGACCGCCACAGCTCTGGCGGTCGGAAGCCGATCTGGGGGTCGGCTCACCCCGCTGCTGGACGAGCTGTCCCGCTCTGCCCACCAGCTCGAGGCAGTGCAGCGTCAGCTGCGGGCGGAGCAGGCCCAGGGGCGACTCGGGGCATTGGTGATTGCGGCCATGCCCATCTGCCTCCTGGTGGTCCTGCGGGTGGTCAACCCCGGCTACCTCTCCCCCTACGCCTCGATTTCGGGCCAGCTCCTGCTGTCGCTCCTTCTCGGCATGATCGTGGCCGGCTATCTGTGGATGCTGTGGATCCTGCGCCTACCTGAGCCGGAGCTGGGCGTTCTCCCCCCGGTCGCGACCGCCCGTGGCGGGGACGAGCAGGCGGAGGACCCAGTTTGAGGGCCGGGATCTCGCCGGCCTCCCTGCTCGCGACAGACTGGCCCCTACTGGTGGGGGCGGCGGCCGTGGCCGTGCTGGCTGCTTTGGCCGGCTGGACTTGGCCTCGCAGGCGAACCTGGGGGGAGCGCGTCGCTGCCGCCAGGAGGCGACGGCTGCAGGCTCCCGGCTCGGCGGACCCACCCCGCGGGTGGCTGGCCAGGGCCGGAGGCCGCCTGCCCCGCCATCTTCGGGCCCGGGTCCGACAGGCCTTGGACCGATCGGGCTACGAGCTGGGTGCAGAGGAGCTGCTCGGCCGCCTGATCGCAGCCGAGGCCATCGCGCTGGTTCTGGCGACTCTCCTGGTCCTTAGCACGTCATTGCCGGTGCAGCTGTTGTCGGTGGTTGCTGTGCCCCCACTGATCGTGGCGGGCGCGTTGCAGCGCTCGGCCCGGCGCCGGCGAGCCTCGATCTTGGGGGAGCTGCCCCTCCTGGTGGACCTTATGGCCCTGGAGCAGGCTGGGGGTGGGGTGGGCGCCCGGCGGGCCATGGAACTGGTGGTGGCCCGGAGCGCCGGCCCGGCCGCTGCCATCATCAGGGATTGCCTCACTCGCTCCGCGACCGCTGGAAGTCCGCCGCTCGACGGCGAGTTGGAGCGAGCCGCTGCACAATATCGGCTCGCCACGCTCGCGGCCCTGGCGGCGGTGATAAGGATCCAGCGCGCCGAGGGGATTGCCACCGGCGCCCCCCTGGGCAACCTGGCTCGTGGGCTCCGAGACCGTCAGCGCGACCGTGTCACCGAGGAGGGCCGGCGGGCGCTGGTGGCCATGCTCCTGCCAGTCGCGGCCTGCATCCTCCTCCCGTTCATCCTGATCGTCCTCTTCCCGGCCATCACCCAGTTTGGGAAGGCGTTCTCATGAGCGCTGGGCGGAGGAGGCGGAGTTCCGGCCAGGCCATGGTGGAGATGGCCATCGGGACGGGCATCTTCCTGCTGGCGGTCCTTGGGGCAGCCCAGCTGGGCGTCTCCGCCCTGAGCCAGGAGGGGATCCAGAGCGCCGCCCTCAGCGGTGCCCGGGCCGCCTCCGCGGCCGTGGTGGCCGGGGACCCGCTGCAGCGGCTGCAGGAGGGCCAGTCGGCTGCCCTGGCCTCGCTGGCCACAACCCGACTGGGTATGGACGAACTCCTGCCCTGTCCCGGAGGAAGCGCTTTTGGCTGCGGGGTCGGAGTGGACTGTGTCCTCTACCTCCACGGCCGTGCGGTTGCCGGGACCGAGGAGCCCTGTGGGGTCGCCAACTCCGCCAGCGGCTATGGGCCGGCACCACGCGATCTGGACGGTTCCCAGAATCCTGCCTGCAGCGACGAGGACTGCTTCGGTGCCGCGCTCTCCATGCGCCCGTGCGCCCATCCGGGCCCACCGGGCCGACTCATGGTCTGTATCGCCTACACATCCTGGCCCCCCCGAGCGGTCGACATCTGGATCACCGGGACCGTGCGCACCCTGCTGCCCTGGTTCAGCGGGGCCGGCCTTGACCTGCAGACCGTGAGCTCCAGACTCCGCCTGCAGGTCGAGGGGCTGGCTTGAGAGCTCAGGGGTCGGGCCGGGGCCAGGCGCTGGTGGAGCTTGCCCTGGTTCTGCCTGTCCTGCTCCTCCTCGGGCTGGCTGCGGCCGCCATAGTGCAGGTGGCCAGGACCCAGCTTGCCATGGCCTCGGCCGCCTCGGCCGCAGCGCTGGTGGCAGCGCGCGCTCCCGACGCCGCTGCCGCGTGCACCCAATCCCGGCTGCAGTTGGAGACTTCCATTTCGGACAGCGGCGGACTGATCCCGGCCACGCTCACCGACCACCTCGGCGGTCGGTGCGCCGGGCCCCTGCCGCTCCCCACCGCGGCCGTTCCGAATTCGTACTTCATCTGGCTGGGGCTGGGTGGTGCCCAGGACACCTTCTGCCGCCGGGGCACGCCAGTCCGCGGCTCCCTGACGGACGGTGACGTGGTGGTCTCTCTCGCTTACCGTCCCAACCTCTCCTGGCTGCCCTTGGTGGGCAGCTGGCTGAGCCCGGTGCTTCAAACGCAGTCGGTCCAGAAGGTCGACCCCTTCAGAAGCCGCGATCCGAGCCAGGATCCCACCGGTGACAACTGCTGACCGCCGGGTGAGACAGAGGGGTCAAATCCTGCCCCTCTTCGCCCTCCTCCTGGCGATGCTGCTCCTGCCGGTGGCAGCCCTTGCCGTGGACGGAGGGCTGATCCTGAGCCGCCACGCGGAGCTGGTCGGGGAGGCCCAGGCCGCCGCCGAGGCGGGGTCTCAGGCGGTGGACCAGACCGCTCTGTCCCAAAACGGGAGGTTCCAGCTCTGTGTCGCCGCGGACGGAGGTCCGGACTGCGGTAACGGGGTGGGCAACGTACTGGACGTGGTCAACGAGGTCATCAGTTCATCAGCCGTGGCGGGTGTCAACCGGTGCACCCAGGTGACCGCGATCCCCGCCCAGTTCACGGGCGCCAGCGGTTGCGACCTGGCGGTGCTAGCCCCCTGCGGCGCGGACGGACCGCCGCTCGGGGTCGAGGTGACGATCTGGGCGCCCGCGGAGATCCCTCTGGCCGGCATTGGCCCGCTGGGCACCCTCCGGTTGCGGGCGGAGGCCACATCCTGGCTCGCCCACGGGATCGGGGCTATGGCGAGTCCGCCGGTGCTACCCCGATGCTGACTCCCGGGCCCCGCCGTCCTCCGGCCGCAACCGAGGCGCCGCTGCCCCCGGAATACTCCCCGCCGGCCACCCTGCCCTGGAGCTCCGGGAATGCGAGTGCGATCAGCCCGCCCCTCCACCCTCTGCTGGTGGTCGCTGATCCACCCCCAGTGACCGCGGAGCGGCCCTCTCGCCCTGTGGCCTCGCTGGGGTCGGCACTTCGCCTGATCCGCCCCGGAGGTGGCTCACAGCCCAGCCGCTCGGAGCCGAGGTCGCCGCGGACGGGTAGGCTCCCCGAGTCGGTGGTCGTCCTGGGGGCGCGGGGAGGGGTGGGAGCCTCCAGCCTGGCCCTGGACCTGGCCTGGCGCGGTGCCCGAACCTACAGGAATCCGGTACTGCTGATCGACGCCGACGAGGAGCATCCTGCCCTCGACCTGCTGCTCGGAGCCGCAACTGTGGAGGATGACCTCTGGCCCTCGGCGCGGCTGGACCACGTCCTGCTGCGACTGCCGGACCTGGCCAGCGGCGCCGCCAGCCTGGAGCAGATGCTCTGGAGCGGACCCTCGGATGGATTCCGCGCCCTCCTCGGCCTGACCCCACACCGCGAGCCCACCCCGGTCGGGATGGAGCACCTCGACTACCTCTACCGTTACCACCTCCACCCCGGCTTCCGGACCGTCCTGGTGGACGGCGGGGCGGCGGGCCAGGACCTGTCCACCTCCGCCCGCTTCTACGCCTCCACAGCCGACTGGCTGGTGTTGGTCACCCACGAGGGCGACACCTGCCTTAGGAGCTGCCTCGGGTTGCTCGAGCAGGTCCTGGCCCTTCCTGGCCGGCGACAGGTCGCGGTGGTGGTGACCGGGGCGCGTGGGAGCCGGGGTGACGCCGCCCTGGGCCGGTTCGAGCGAACGGCGGCCGTGCGCCTGCGTCGACCCTGGGTCCCGACCACGGCCCAGTTGGCCACTCTCCGCCATCGTCCCCTCGCCGAGGTGGATAGGAAGGTCCTGGTGGCCGTCGACCAGCTGTTGAGCGCCGTCTCGGTTGCTGGTGGCATCCCTGAGTAGGGCGGCGGGGCTCCTCCGCCGCCTGGACGGCACCTCCTCTGAACGCCAGAGGGGCGTGGAGTTGGTCACCTTCCGTCTGCGCCAAATGGTCGACGAGCTCGAGTCCGCCGCCTCACAGCGGGACGAGCTGGCCCTGGCCCGGGTGGTCGCACCAACCCTCCTGGCCCGGCTCAGCTCCCATGGAGCGGAGCTGGCCCGTGGGCAGGTGAGATGGAGGCCGGCGCGCCAGGGGCTGCGTTGGGCCGAGTCCGATCGAGCTTCCGGCAGTACGGGCAGAGCCTGGTTCCGAGTTCGCTTCGAGGATCTGACCACCCACCTCGGACCCCAGGGACTCCTCGCCGCCCGGGCGGAAACCCGGGAGCTCGAGCTGGAGGTCGACACCACGACCTCTCCGTGGCGGCTCTGGCAGGTCCTGGTGGTGGACGGGCGGTAGGGACGCGGCACCATCTGGGCCAGCGTTCAGGCGGTGCTCTCCCGCAGGCGGTGGAGCCTCAGGCTCAGCCCGCACAAGAGCAGGGCTGCACCCACCACCACCGACCCCGCGGCGATGGCCCCGAAGAGCGAGGCCTCCGCCGCCAGCGCCGAGTAAAGCAGGCTTCCCAGCGGTCCGCCCCCGGAGTAACCGAGCGCGTATAGGGCCAGGACCCGGTTGCGCAGGCCGGGAGGCGCCTCCGCCTGCAGGGTGGAGAGCATTGCGCCATTGGCTGCCAGGAAACCGAGGCTGATCCCCGCGAGACAGGGGACCGCCTGGGGGAGCGAGGTCACCCGCGTGAGGGTGAAGAGGCTTGCCCCGTACAGCGGTGCGGCGACGATGAGGAGGGTGTGGCGCTGCAGACGGCGGCTGAGAACACCGATCGTCAGCCCTCCGGCCAGGGCGCCGAATCCGCCGACGCTGTACATGATCCCCAGGACCTGCCCACCACCGTGGAGGTGGTAGCGGGCGAAAACCGGCAGGAAGGGCATGTAGCCGACCCCCAGGACCCCCAGCACCCAACCCGCCGCCAGTACGGAGCGCGCCGTCCGGTCGTGAACCGCCCAGACGAGGCCGCCGAGCAGCTCCGCCGCCGCGCCGCCGGTTCTGGCCCTCCGTTCGGGAGCGGGCCAGCGGTTGCGTGCCAGGACCAGAAGGTACGGCAGAACCAGAGCGGCCATGGCGGCGAAACAGGCGGCAGCTCCAGCTGTCCCCAGCAGCACTCCCGCTATCGCCGGACCCAGAATCCGGGTCAGGCTCCCCACCGTGGCAGTCACTGCGACAGCTCCCAGGAGCTGCGAGCGGGGCATCATGTCCGCCACCATGGCCTGGCGAGTGGGGGCGTCAAAGGCGGTGGCCGATCCGAGGAGGATGGCCCCCAGGACCAGGACCGTCAACGAGGCGTGCCCGGTCCCCGCTGCCACCGCCAGCGCCAGAGAGATGAGGCCCATCGCCGAGCTGGCGGCCGCCAACACCGCCGGCCGTGGCCAGCGGTCGCCGGCGGCGCCTGCGGGGAGGGCCAGGGCGATGGCCGGAATCCCGTCGGCGGCCCCAACCAGCCCGACTGCGGTGGGCGACCCCGTGACCCTCAGCGTGAGATAGCCCAGAGCGACCAGCTGCATCCATGTGCCCAGCGACAGCGGCGCCAGCCCCCCCACGTACCGGCGGAAGAGCTGGACCCCCAGCGCCTCAGGCACCAGGCCACGCAGGCGCGACGCCCCGGCAGGGGGTTCCGCGACGGGATGCGGGGGGATGGGTGCGAACTCCTCTGGCATACTCAAACCTTCGTGGATCACCACAACCGTGCCGAACCCGAATGGGCGGAGGACATCTTCCGGGGCACCTTGGTGCGGTTGTCGGCGCCGCGGCCCGGGGATGGGGAGATCCTATCCAGATGGAGCGAGGACGCGGGCTACCGGCGGCGCATGGACACGGATGCCCCCCGGCCCCTGCCCGCCCAGCATTTCGAGGAGCAGGACGCGACCGACGACCGGGATGGAACCCATTTCGAGTTCCGCATCCGGACCCTTGAGGATGACCGGCTGGTGGGCTTCACCGCGGTCTTCTCCATCGAGTGGCCCAACGGGAGCGGTTGGATGGCCATGGGCATCGGGGATCCCCAGGACCGCGGCCGGGGATACGGGTGGGATGCGCTCCAACTGACCTTGCGGTTCTGCTTCGAGGAGCTCCAGCTGCACCGTCTCAGCCTGGACGTGATCGAGCCCAACGAGCCGGCGGTGCGGTTGTACCGCCGGGCCGGCTTTGTCGTGGAGGGGCGGCAGCGGGAGCGGATCCGGCGCGCGGGGTCCGCCTACGACCTGCTGTACATGGGGCTCCTGGCGCGCGACTGGAGCCGCCCGGGTCCGGGCCAGGAGCCCGTGCCCGGCTGACCCATGCCCAGCGAGCCACACCACGATTGGGATTCGTATTGGCCGCAGCTCGTCCGGCGCCCCGGCGCCCAGAGGGTGGGCGACGCCGAACGAGAACAGGTGACGGCTGAGCTCGTCGACCACCACGTCGCCGGCCGTCTGACTACCGAGGAGTTGCGCACGCGCTGTGAGCTGGCCCTGGCGGCCAGGACCCGGGCGGACCTGGACCGGCTCACCGCCGACCTGCCCCGGAACCAAGCCGGAACCGAGGTGCTGCCCTGGCTGGCCCGTCCCCCGGGGCCTTTCCCCGGGACACGGTTCGCAGGCTTCTGGGCCCGGGCGGGCGGACTCTGGCTGGACAGCGTGGCCCTGATCGCCGCGAATGCGGCGTTGAGCGTCCCCGCCGACGGCGCCCACCTCGGGCTCCTTCTCTGGCTGTCCCCGGTGGCCTACTTCGTGGGCTTCTGGGGCTCAGCCGGCAGGACCCCGGGCATGTGGATCGCTGGGGTCCGGGTGGTTCGCGAGGAGGACGGAGGCCGGCTGGGCTTCCGGCGCAGCCTGCTGCGGCTCGCCGGCTACCTGGTTGACATGACCACCGCCGGTGCCGGATTCGTCTGGGCGGCGGTGGACCGCCGCCGCCAAGGCTGGCACGACAAGATCGCCGGGAGCCTGGTTCTCAGATCGCGCTGAGATCGCCAGACCACGGGACGGCCCGGGGTCATCCCATTCCACTCGGAAACGGCGTCCGAGCCGCCGAAGCCCTACCAGGAGGGGCATCCCCAGCAGTCCGACCATGAGAGCGTTGCCTCCGGCCCGGAAGGAGTCGTAGGCGAGGGAGGTGATGAGGTAGTAGCGCCCGAAGCGACCGAGGGCCGCCAGCGGAGCCAGCCCCGGATGCCAGCCCAGCTGCGGGGAGCCGGCGAAGAAGGTCCAGTTCCACACGTCCATCACCACCCCGTAGGCATAGCCGGCCGCCAGCCCGAAGGCGCCGAGCACAAGGACATCGGTCCACCCCGGCCGCCGCCCCCGTCGCCACTCTCCCACCAGCCCAGCTCCCAGCCCCACCCACCCCAGCGCGAACAGCTCATAGGGAAGCCACGGGCCCAGCCCTCCGGTGACCAGGGCCGAGGTGAGCAGGGAGCCAGCCCCGAGCAGGAAGCCGAACTCCGGCCCAAGGGCATAGCCTCCGCAGAGCACCAGCAGGAAGATGGGGCTGAAGCCCCCAATCCCCGTGACCAGCGCTGCGCGCAGGGCCGCGTCCGCGGCACTGAGGGCGGCGAGCAGGGCCAGACCCCGGGAGTCCAGCCTGCGGGCCCCCACCTCGAAGGCGGCGAGAGCACCCAGAGAACCGAGGGCCACCAGCAGGGCTGGAGTTGCCGCTGGCAGGGAGGCCCCCAGGAACGGCCAGAGGAAGAGGCAAAGGCCGGCCAGCGAGACCAGAATCAGGATCATCGGGGAGGCCCCGAGACCACCTCACCCTCCGCCAGCTCCAGGACCCGGTCCGCAGCCGCGGCGGCGAACTCGCGGTCATTGGTGGCGATCAGGATGGCCGTGCCCCGGCTCGCGAGGTGGTCGAGGGCGGTGAAGAGCGCCCTCCTGGCCGCCGCATCCGCTCCCCGGGTGGGCTCGTCCAGTAGGACCAACTCGGGGTCACCCACCAGGATGGCCGCCAACGCTGCCCGCTGGCGCTCCCCAGCGCTGAGGTCCCGGGGGTCCAGGTCACTGAGCGTCTGCAGGTTGAAGCGCTCCAGGACCGGGGCGGCCGGCGCCGCGAGGCGCAGCCAGCGCCGGGTCTGCTCCACCTCCAGCCGAACGGTCCTCTGGTGGAGCAGCGCCCCCGGCTCCTGGGGCAGGTAGGCGACGCGGCGGGCTTCTACTCGGACCTGGCCCGCCAGCGGGGGCAGGAGTCTTGCCAGGGTTCGCAGCAGGGTGGTCTTCCCTGATCCGTTGGCCCCCGTCAATCCAACCACCTCGCCGCCGCGCAGGGTCAGGTCGCCGGCCCGCACTAGGCGCCGACCGCGCCCCACCTCCAGGCTGAGTGTCCGTAGCCGCACCAGGCCATCCATGGCGCCACGGTTGGTGCGCGGTGGCCACAGTCTCGCGGGAGCCGAGCCTGGTCCGAGAGCAAGTTGCTGGTCGGCTGCCGCGGCCAGCCTCTCGGGGCGCTGCTCAGCCACCACCGTGGCCCGACCGTCCTCCCGGAAGTCGCTGAGCTGCTCAAGCAGAAGGGCGACACCTTGGGGATCCAGCTGAGAGGTGGGCTCATCCAGCACCAGCAGCTCCGGCTCCATCGCCAGGCAGCCGGCCAGGGCGACCCGCTGCCGCTCGCCCCCCGAGAGCTCGGCCAGCTGGCGCTGCCGGAGGTGGGCCACCCCCATCGCCTCCAGCGCGGTGTCCACGCGGCGGCCCACCGCCTCAGGAGTGATCCCGAGGCCGGCTGGGCCGAACGCCACCTCCTGGGCGACCACCGGCATGACCAGCTGCTGCTCCGGCTCCTGGAACAGCAATGCCACCCGCCGTGAGAGGTCCCTTGGGCGCGCCTCCCGAAGCGAGCCGCCCAGGATGGAAGCCTCCCCGCTTACGCGCCCGCCGTAGAAGTGGGGCACCAGGCCGTTGAGGGCTCGAAGCAGGGTGCTCTTCCCACTCCCGGACACGCCGGTCAGGAGGGTCACACCTGGGCGGATCTCCAGACTGACCGGACCTAGGGCCCACTCGTCGCTGTCCGGGTAGGCGTAGGCGAAGCTCCGGAACTCGGCCAGGGAGGTCATCGGAACGCGGCCGGCACCAGGAGCGCCGCCGCCGCCAGGCTGGGGAGCAGATCAATGGCGGGGGGCTGGAGGGTGGGGTACGGCTGCCAGACCCCCAGGGCGCCGGTGACCAGGGAGATGGCGGCCAGGGCGATGGAGGCGGCCGCGGCGGAGAGCGTCACCCGGTCGCCGATGGAGGTCGCCGGCGGTGCCATCCGGGTCCTGGGACCGCTGCCCAACCCACGCGCCTCCATCGCCTCCGCCAGGAGGACTGAGCCCTCCATGGCGGTCAGAAGGGCCGGCACGGCCACGGCCCGCCAGGAGCGAGGCCCGCGAGGCCTCCATCCTCGCATCGCCTGGGCCTCCCGAACTTGGGCGAAGGCGTCGCTCAGGCGAGGGAGGAGGGTGACCGAGGCGCTCAGGGCGGCGCTGGTGCGCCGCAGCTGGGGCGGGAGGCTGTCCAGCAGCTCCTGTCCCTCGAGCCCCTGGCTGAGCACGGCCGCCGCCAGCAGCGCCGCCATCAACCCCACCGCAATGTCGGCACCGTACACCAGCCCCTCCAGGGTCAGGGGGCCGCCCACCGCCGGGAGCAGCGGTGGGAGCGAGATCAGAACCGTGGCGCCGGTGTGGCTCAGGACGAAATTGAGGAGGATCGCCGAGCCCCCGGCGACCAGGATCCAGTAGGGTCGGCGCCGGTGCGCCGCGGTCCTCCGCCGTGCCAGGTAGACGGCGGTCACCGCCCCCAGAACCATGACCCGATACAGCGGATCCTCCGTCCCCAGGGAGAGGAGCAGGACCGCTGCCACCCAGGCGAGCAGTGACCGGGCGCGCATTCCGCCTCAGCCGGCGAGGGGCGGCCGGGGCGGAGGTGGAGGGGAGCCCGTGCCGAAGTGCCAGCCTACCGCCTGCCCGGCCTTGAAGCGGAGCTCCGAGATCCCCTTGGTGGCCGCCTTCCAAGGCCCCTTCCCCGTCCAGGTGTAGAGCGCCCAGTAGGGCTGGCCCGAGGCGAAGCAGGAGGTGTAGGAGAGGGGCGTCTGATCTATCTGGCAGACGGCATCGCCAAAGCTGAAGTGCTGGAGTGCGAACTCGATTCCGCTCCGGCGCATCAGTGCCTCGCCGCTGAGGCTACCTTTGGGGAGCTGCACGCAGCTGTCGACCACCTTGCCGGTCTGCAACTCCACCACCACATCGGCCTGCCCGGTGCGGCCGCAGGCGGTGTGATTGGGCCCGGTCCGGGCGCTGGCCCCACAACCCGCCACCAGTATCCCCAGAAACACCGGGACCAGAGTCGCGCTGGCCCAACGAGACGAGACCATCGCCTCATCCTCCCGACGGCAATGTGGAGACCCCAACGCGAGAGCTGGGCCTGCCGTCGAGGGCCGTCCTTCCCGTGGCGCGCGGGGGTACGCATCACCCCCGGGGCCGGTCTCCTGGCTCGCGGATCGGCGCCCTGGGCCCGCCTTCCCGGTGATCACCCGGTGGCCGCTGGACCTGGACTCCCCGCTCACAGTTGCGCGACAGCTCCGGACTTGGGACGGATCCCGCACCGGATTCCCACTCGCCTCGGGGGCTATTCGGTTGTCCCGGCCATGATAAGGCGCGGCTGTCGGGGGCCGCCCAGTGCCTACCTCATCCCTCCACCTCAAGGTCGGCGGCCTGGGCCGCATGCACCCGGAAGAGCAGCTTGTGCATCTGCCGGGTCAGCTGGAGGCGCTCCTCCTCAAGCCGGTGGCGGCGGCGACCCTGGTGGATGAGATTGAGCGTCCCGCCGGCGGCGATGCAGGCCCCGACGTCACTGGTCACGTTGGTGTAATTGCCGCCGATCAGCTCCGCCTTGGCGCTCACCACCACCCCGAGGAGCGGGAGCACCACCAGGTAGATCCCCAGGCCGATGAGGAAGATCACGTGGGCCTTGCTGGAAAGCACCCGGGGGACATAGCCCAGGATGTGGTCGAACCGGGACTCCGGACTGGCGAGGTTGGCGAGGGAGTTGAACTGGCTGTCAGCGCCGGCCTGGTCTTCTGGCACGGAGGTCTCCTCCGCGGCGTGGCCCTCCGGCGGAGGGCATGGTCAACCGCCGCTCAGGTCCGCAATCCTAATTCGGAGTGACCCCGACGCGGCCGGCGGTCAGTAGAAGACCTTGGCAAGCTCGTAGAGGTCCTCGGGCACTCGGCGCTGGCTCTCGACCACGGCGGCGATCTCCGCCACGGCCACCCCGTCCCCCCTCTTCACGGGAATCTTGCCGAAGGCGCCCTCGACGGCCAGGTCGTAGGCCGCGGCTCCGACCCGCGTCGCCCAGATCCGGTCGTACGCAGTGGGGGCGCCGCCCCTCTGGGTGTATCCGAGGACCGTCACCCGAGTCTCGAATCCGGTGGCCCCCTCCAACGCCTCCGCCAGCTGGGCTCCGATCCCGCGCCGGCTGAGGAGGGCGTGACCGAACTGGTCTCGGGCCTCGGGGGCCACCTCGAAATCCGCCAGCCCGGAGATGGTGGCTCCCTCGGCCACCACCACGATGGAGAAGTCACGCCCGCGGGTCCTTCGGCCGCGCAGGTGGTGGGCGATCTGGTCCAGTTCCACCGGGAACTCGGGGATGATGATCATGTCTGCCCCACCTGCCAGCCCACCCATCACCGCCACCCAACCCGTGTCGCGGCCCATGACCTCGACCACCATCACCCGATGATGGGCGGCGGCGGTGGTGTGCAGCCGGTCGAGCGCCTCGGTGACGATCGCCACGGCGCTGTCGAACCCGATGCAGTACTCGGTCACCTGGAGGTCGTTGTCCATGGTCTTGGGCACGCCGACCACCGGGAGCCCCTGGGCGGCGAGCGCACCCGCCACCGACAGGGTGTCGTCACCCCCCATGGCCACCAGCCCATCCAGCTCGAGCTCACCGATCCGGGAGGCGACCTGGCCGAGGCTGCCCTGGCTCTTCAGGGGATTGACCCGTGAGGTACCCAGCATGGTGCCCCCTACGGCCAGTATCCCCGAGACCTCGTGAGGGTCGATGAGGCGCGTCTGGTGCGGTTCCACCAGCCCCGCCCAGCCGTTGCGCACCCCGACCACCTCGCCGTGGTCCGCCTGGGCCCGGCGCACCACGGCGCGGATCGCCGCGTTGAGCCCCGGAGCATCTCCTCCACCGGTCAGGACTCCCAGCCGCATAGCCTCACTCCCCACACTTCCTACGTCCCTTGGGCCAGGATACCGCCGGCCAAGCCAATGGCCCTCGGTCTAGGTGATTACCCGCAGGTGAGGCGGCGGGAATCGCCCTGGGATCCGCCAGCTCCCCGGGCCAACATGGATTCCAGCCATCCGAGCAAGGAAGTTGGGAGCAGTGATGAAGTCGAGAGTCGAACGGCGGGAGGCGGCGGAACCCGGGATGTGGGTCCTGGGGACCCTCATGGTGGCGGCGCTGGCAGCGGCCGCGGTCCTGATCGGCGGGTTCGCGACAGGCTTCGGCGGCCACCTCAAGGTCACCCAGACGGCGGTTCCGGTCAGCAGTGTCTCGGGCACCACATCCGCCACCTTGAACCTCACGATCGTCACCGGGGAGATGATGGGACAGGGTGCCGAGGGCCCCGCCTACGTGCCCTCCGACTTCACCGTCCCAGCTCACTCCACGGTCAAGGTGACGGTCACCGACTTCGACAATGCCACCCCGCTCACCGGGACGCTGTCCAAGTACGCCAAGGTGACCGGGACCGTGGGCGGCGTGATGACCGTCCAGGGGATCAACCCGGTGGCCCCCAACACCACCGTGGGGGCGCCGCGGACGATGAGCTACCTGGCTCCTGACTTGGTGGGCCACACCCTAACCATTCCGCGTCTCGGGATCAACGTGCCCATGGCCGGTCAGTCGAGGATCACCTTCTACATCAAGACCGGCAACCCTGGCGTTTACCAGTGGCAGTGCATGGACCCCTGTGGCTCCGGGGACTCCGGAATGGGCGCCCCGATGG
>JAKAXE010000036.1 GCA_021816695.1 bacterium
TCAGAGGCTCAGCCCAGGGAGTACTCCTGGGGGTAGATGATGCCGAACCCGTCCTGGGGGATGAGGCCCTTCAGGTTGCTCTTGTACATGGTCAGCGAGAGCGGCGTCTCCGGCAGGTAGACCACCGGGACCTGCTTCACCAGAAAGTCCTGGTACTTGAACAATGCTTGGATCTCGGCCGCCTGGTTGGGGGCCGTGTGGGTGGCCACGATGTTGGCGTCGTTGGTGGGATCGGAGTAGTCGCCCCCGTTGCTGCCGGCCCCGGTGGCGAACAGCTCGCCCCCGGTGGGGAGGTAGTCGGGGGCGTAGGTCCAGCCGCCCAGCCAGTTGGCCATCTGCCAGTCGGTGCAGGGCGTGGCATAGGTGCAGCCGCCGAAGGCGGTGCCGATCACCTGCTGGAAGGGTTCGGTGGAGAGGATGAGGTTGATCCCCGCCTGCGCCTTGACCGTGGACTGCAGGGCCTCCATCTCATTGGTCTGCTCGGTATTGCCGCTGGCGTACAGGAAATTGAAGCTGAGCTGCTCGTTGAGGCTGATCCCCTTGCCGCACTGGTTGGCTCCCTCCCCGGGGTTAGAGCAATAGCTCACCCCCTTGGGAACCACGGTCCATCCGTGATCCTTCAGCAGGCTGACAGCCTTGCTGGGATCGTACGGGTACATCTGGCCAGCCTTCTCCAAGGGGCTCTGGAAGGGGTTGGTCGAAGGAATCAGCGGCACCGGACCGGCCTCGACCTGCCCGAACCCGCCGTCGAACTGCTGGATGTACTCCTTCTGGTTCACCAGCGACTGGAAGGCCTGGCGGAAGTAGAGCTGCTTGAAGATCGGGCCCACCGTGGGATTGGTGTAGTTGTAGGGGAAGTACACGAAGCCGTAGCCGTACCAGGGGGCGAAGTTGTAGCCCAGCTTGGACAGCCGCGAGCGGCTGGCCAGGTCCTGGGTCGGGATGTACCCGATGGTCACCGTGCCTGAGAGAAGGGCGTTGAACTCCGAGGTGTCGGTGGTGAAGGGATCCTCCACGAACGCCGAGATGGAAGGCTTGGGCGAGCCGGAGTAGCTCTTGTTGGGCACCAGCCGGCAGTACCCGTCTGTGTTGAAGGCCGCCAGCCGGAACGGACCGTCCACCACCTGCCAGAGGGGGTTGGAGGCGTAGGTGCCCTCGTCCTCGGACTGGGAGTTGAGGAACTGGGCAACCCCCAGCGCGCCGGTGGTTCCGGTGCCGGGATCGGCGGGAACGTACCAGGCGGGGCTGGTATTGGGCAGTGCCACCCTCGCCTGGGCGGTGCTGTCGTAGTTGCCAACGGCGCCCGAGGAGGACAGCTTGTCCCAGCTCTGCTGGGGCAGCGGGAAGACCTGGCTCAGCTCGTTGTAGAGGAACCAGGTGGGGTTGTAGGAGTGGTTCAGATCCATGGTGAGTGAGTAGGTGCCGGTCTGCTGGTAGGACACCACGTTCTGCGGGAAGCCCCCGGGCACCGCCGCCCCCCAGCCCGGACCCGGGGAGCTGTTGCTTCCCACCGCGGGGGAGTTGGGGTCGGTGGCAGCGCTGAGCAGGTTCATCCACATGATCACGTCCCGGGCGGTGATGGGCTGGCCATCGGACCACTGCCAGTGCTTGAGGGTGATGGTCACCACCCGGTTGCCGTCTGAGAAGACGGGCTGGTTGCCGATGCTCAACTGGGAGTTGAAGACCGGCTGACCGTGATCCCCGAACCAGTAAAGAGGCAGGAACATCTCATTGGAGAACTGGTACAGGTTCTGGTTGCCGAAGTAGGGCCCGCTCATCATCGGGAAGATGTAGTTGGGCGGGTCCGCGGGCAGCTCTGCCCAGGTGACTGTCCCCCCACTGGTGGTCTTATTACCGGTGGTCGCCGCCCCGCAGGCCGCCAACAGCAGGGTGGCCAGGGCCGCGACGCCCACCACCCGCCAGCCGCCTCTCGCACCAATACGCTCGAACAACTGCTACCTCCCCGAAACGAATTCCCCCGCCGCTTCCCTCCCGCGGTGGGGTGGTGGAACTTTAGCAGGCGGGCCGGAGTGCCGCCATCCCCCAAAAGGATGAGTCCCGCGGCCGCCACCCGGCAACACGCTCCGGACCGTTCGCCGGCCGGGTGAGGTCAGCTGGGAACTCGGATCAGCACGCTCCGCGGGTGAACTTGGGCGGTGAGCGACGTGCCCCATCCGGCGGCGTCGCCATCCAGCTCCATCGGCTGAGGCGAGGTGGTGCGGATCTCGACCCGGCGCGCCGGTAACCGCTCAACCGCTCCCCGGTCCGGGGAACCCAGGAGTGCCGCGGCGACCCGGGGCCAGCCCACGGGGCCCCGGGGATGGATGAGGATCACCTCCAGCCGGCCGTCGTCGAACCGGGCCTCGGGATGCAGGCGGATTCCAAGCGGGAGGCGGGCCACGTTGCCGACCAGCGCGGCGGCCACCAGCCGGTGCAACGGGGCGGCCCCGTCGCATTCCACGGTGACCTCGAAGGCGGGGTCGGCGAGATGGCGGAGGGCGGACGCGACGTAGGCCACCAGGCCGATCCGGTGGCGGGCACGGGCTTCGAAGGCGGACATCATCCGAGCGTCCAGCCCCATCCCCGCGGCCACCAGGAAGAGCCCCTTCTGGGTGCGCCCCACGTCGAGCGCCCGGTCCCGACCACGCAGCGCGACCCGGATGGCTTCCTCGAGCCGCCGGGGGATGCCCAGGTTGCGTGCCAGGACGTTGGCCGTGCCCAGGGGAAGGATCCCCAGCACTGCGGAGGTTCCCCACGCCCCCTCCACCACTTCTCGGACGGTACCGTCCCCTCCCGCGGCCAGAACGAGCCGGGCCCCGGCAGCCACCGCCGCGCTCACCGCGGTGGCAGGCCGATCAGGCTCGGTCACAGTGATCCACTCGGGATCTACGCAGCCGGCGGCGAGCAGAAGCTCGTTCAGCCGCGACCGGCTCGCCCGGGCCGCCGGTGAGACCCGGGGGCTGAGAAGCACCGCCACGTCGGCGATTGGGCGCCCCACCGCCTCCGATCCAGTCTGGGCCATCGGCGCAGAAGTCCTCCGCAGGCATAGGGCCACCGCCTCGCGCAGGCGGGACGACGCCTATCATCGCTTTCCGGGATGGGCCAATCCGGTGCGGCGGGCAGTCAGCTGGCGATGCCCTTCGGCGCCCTGGTCGTGGACGGGCACAACGACCTGCCGTGGGAGATGCGGGTGCGCCACGGTGGTGACCTGAAGCGGCGGGACCTGTCTCGGGAGGGCCCTGACCTGCACACCGACATTCCCCGCCTCCGCCAAGGCGGCGTGGGTGCTCAGTTCTGGTCGGTCTACGTCCCCGCCGGATGGGTGGGCGAGGAGGCGTTGCGCGGGGTGCTGGAGCAGATCGCCTTCGTCCACCGCATGGTCGCCGCCTACCCGGGGGAGCTGGCCCTGGCTACCTCCGCCGCCGAGGTGGTCCGAGTCGCCGCCAGTGGACGCATCGCCTGCCTCATGGGAGCCGAGGGGGGACACTCCATCGCCGGATCGCTGGGAGCGCTCTGGGCGCTGCACAGGCTCGGCGTGCGCTACATGACGCTCACCCACAACAAGAGCCTGGCGTGGGCGGACTCGGCCACCGACGAGCCCCGGGCCGGCGGGCTGAGCGACTTCGGCCGCCAGGTGGTCGCGGAGATGCAGCGGCTGGGCATGCTCGTGGACCTTTCCCACGTGGCCGAGTCCACCATGGCGGCGGCGCTGGACGCCGCCACGGCACCGGTGATCTTCTCCCACTCCTCCACCAGGCACATCTGCGACCACCCGCGCAACGTCCCCGACCGGATCCTGGAGCGGCTGGGCGCCAACGACGGAGTGTGCATGGTGACCTTCGTCCCGCGATTCGTGTCCCAGAGCTGCCGGGAGTGGGCGCTGGAGATGGAGGGCGAGGCGACGCGTCGGGGCGTTGAGCTCGAGTCCGGAACCGACTCCCGAGGACCGATGGACGACTGGTTGGCTGCCCATCCGGCCCCCACGGCGCAGCTCGGGGAGGTGGCCGACCACATTGACCACGTCCGCGAGGTGGCCGGGTTGGACCACGTCGGCTTGGGGGGCGACTTCGACGGAACCCGGGAGACGTGCTCGCAGCTGGAGGATGTCAGCACCTATCCGCGCCTGCTCTCCGAACTGGCACGCCGCGGGTGGGCCGAGGAGGAGATTGGCCTGGTGGCGGGGGGGAACGTGCTCAGGGCGTTGCGGGAGGCGGAGGAGGTCGCAGCCGGCTAATCGTCCCTCGACCGACTCCGACGGGGGACGCTATGGAGCCAGCGTCGGGTATCCCGCCATGGCCACCAGGACCAGGTGCCCACGGCGGCCCAGGACCCGGAGTCGGGGCGCCTCCTGGCGGAGCTGGGGCACCAGGCCAGCGAGGGTGATCAGCCAGGCATGGCGCCTCATGGCGGCGGCCGCCAGGGTGGCGTAGATGGCGACCCGGCTGCGGTCGGAGTAGTAGACCATGGTGGGGGTCGCCCCCACGAGGAGCCCCAGGGGCACCCTGCGGTCGGCGGCGGCCAGGGTGCCGATGGCCGCCTCAGGCACGGCGGTCGGCTCCGGCTGCAGGCTCTGCGAGAGCCCAGGCGCGCCCGGCGTGTAGGGAAAGACGGCCGCCCGGCCCACCGGGACCAAGACCGAGGCGGCGAGCAGACCCACCAGCCAGGGACGGGCCGAAACGGCGCGGAGGGGGTTGCCCGGGATGGCGGGGACCAGCCGGCGCAGACGGGGCCACAGGTCCACTACCACCGCCGCCGCCCCGGCGAGAGCGCAGACCCCCAGCGCCACCAACGGATGCGGGGAGGGCCAGAGGGCAAGAGCTAGCCCCGCGGCCACTGATCCCAGGGCAACCGTCACCCAGCCTGCGTGCCAGGCCGTGGCGGCCCGCCACTCGCCCAGGCGCCCAAGCGGTGCGGCCAGAAGGATCGCCATGGCCGGGTACACAGGGGCCATGTACCAGGGCAACTTGGTGACCGCCGCGGAGAATCCCATCACTCCGACCACCAGCCAGATCACCGCCAGCCGCTCCGCCGAGTCCGGGGACCGCCACGCCCGCCGCCAGGAACCCACCAGGCAGACCGCCAGAGGGGGGCCGAAGGCGCCCAGGCCAGCGGCCAGGAGCGGCAGGTAGTAATAAACCGGACGGGCGCCGGACTGGGTGCCGCTCCCCACTCGAGCGACCACGTTCTGGGTCAGGTACTGGTCCCAGAACCCTGGCCCGTAGTGGAACGACATCAGGAGGGGCCAGAACCCGCCTATGGCAGCGGCCACCAGGATGGCAGCCATCAGCTGCCAAAGACTGAACCCGGGGCGCCGGCGCCGGGCAGCGGCGTCGACCACCAGCACCGCCAGGGGAACCAGGGCGATGGCGCTGTCCTCCAGAGCCAGCAGGCCAAGGAGTCCGCCAAAGGTGAGCGTCGCCGCCCAGCCACCCCGGCCCCGGAGCATCGCCCAGCCGCTGAGCACCGTGGCCGCAACCAGGGCGGCCGCCGGGCCCGAGAGCATGGCCTCCCGGCTCAGGATCAGGAAGTAGGGCATGGTGAGAAGCGCCAGCCCGGCCACCGCCCCCGCCCAGGTCGGCCAGCGGAACTGGCGGGGCAGCGTCACCGCCAGGCCGGCGCCTAGGATCGAGGCCGAGACTGCTGCCGGGAGCCGGTAGGCGAATGGTGAGAACTGATGCAGGCCACTCGCCACCAGAGCTGCTGCCCAGAAGTAGAGAGGGGGTCGGCGGAGGTGCGCACTCCCGTTGTAAATGGGCACGAGCCAGTTCCCGCTCCGGCCCATATGACGGATGATCACCGCGTTGATCGCTTCATCGAAGTCGACCAGCGGATGGCTCCCGAGCTGGTGCAGGGTCAGGCCGAGACCCACAACCAGGACCCCGGAGGCGACGACCCACGGCGGCACCCGCCGCCACCAACTCCCCCGATCCTCGTTCAGCCCGCCTGCGGACACCGTCGAGATATCCAGCTCAGTGAGTTCCCGCCGCGAGCACCGAGCGCGGGCTCAGCCACCAGATCGCAGATAGCACAACAGGAATTAAACCTTCGAGGACAGGCGGGCACCCATTGCTCATGGGGGCGCACCTGCCAGGGCGGCCAGGGAGTATGAAGGCCCCCCCGCCCCCCGCACCAGGACCAGCACGGGGGAACCGGACTCCATGCGGAAGTGGCGCTCGACGTACGACTCCAGGGCCGGAGTCCAGGGTATGCGCACCCCGCTCGCCGGGGTGAGCAGGAGGTATCCAGCCTTCTCGAAGTACCCGAGCCAGGCGCTCACGGCAGCTCCGCTGGAGGCCGCTCCCCCATTGGCCACCCTGCCCTGGGAGAGATCGATGGTGGCCCCGTATGGGTCCACCAGCGGCGGGCAGCCCGGACCGGCCAGATAACGATTGGCCGAGATGAGGTATGCCGGGTTGTCCGTCACGACACAGGCACCTTGGGGGATGAGGCGGTCCAGGGCGGCGGCGGGGTCCGGGGCTGGCGAGACCCCACGGGCCACCAGCAGAGCGTGCATCAGCGCTCCCAGCAGCACCAGCGCCGCGAGACCGACCGCCAACTCTCGGAAGAGGGGCAGGAGGCGGCCAGCGGCCAGCGCCAGCGAGAGCATCAGGAAGGGGCCGAGGAAGGTGGCGTAGTGGAAGTAGAAGTCGTCCGGAATCATGAAGGCCGCCAGGATGAGCACCAGGGACCCCAGGCCGAAGCGCTCAAGGGCCGTCGTCCTCCTCCGCCCCCACCAACCCACGCCGGGCGGTGGGACTCCGGCCTCCCGGGGAGACGGTAGGGCGAGGAAGCAGATGGCCAGAAAGCCGGCCAGCAGCCCCGCGACCGCCAATCCCAGCTGTCGCTGGAGTGTGGTGATCTGGACCACGTTGGTGATGACCACCCCGGTGATGAGGACCAGGCGGACCACGATCGGCACCCGAACCACGTCCACGCGCAGGGCCTGGGAGATGATGACCTGGTGGACGAAGGCGGGAGCGGAGATCAGCAGGAATGGCGAGCAGACGAGCAGGAAGCCAACTCCGGCCCCGGCAATGAGCGCCAGAGCTCCCCGGGGACGACGCCAGAGCAGCAGCACCAGCACCACCACGGGGAAGATGGCCCAGACCTTTATGGCACCACCGAGCCCGAACGCCAATCCAGCCAGCCAGAGCCGACGGCCGGAACGGGTCAGGCCGTCCCCGTCGAATGCGAGCCCGGCGCCTACAAGGCAGAAGAGGTTCAGGAAGGGCTCCTGGTACACGGTCGGGGCACTCAGCAGGTCGTCCGGGTAGGCGGCCAGGGCAAAGCAGGCGACCCCCGCCACCAAGGGTCCGCGGTGGCGGACCAGCAGCCCCAGCAGCACCACATCTGCCGCGGACACGATCGGCACCAGGAGTCGGGCCGCGGCCATCGCGCCCCGCGCGCCGACCCAGTGGGAAAGCGCAGCGATCGGCACCAGGAGGAGGGGCAGTCCGGGGGGCTGGATGGTCACAAAGTCCCGGTAGGGCAGCTGGCCGGCGACTATCCGGAGGGCAGCGCCCAGGTACACGGAGTCGTCGTACTGGACGACCCCGAAGAGATGACCGGGCCGCAGAACCTCCTCCAGGCGAAGTCCCAGCGCCACAAGAGCGGCGACGAGGATCAGGCTGGCGGAGAGACGGCCCACGGGGATCCTCATGCCCGCCCACTCCACCGTCGAACCGGACTGCGGTTGGACCGGGCCTGACAGGTCCTGGCCTGCCCTCCCGCCTCGAGCCTGCCTCACGGCTCCGGCTCGCAGCCGGGGGCGGGCACGGCGGGTCTGATCACCCGCGGCAGTGTAGCCACCACCGGGGTCGGAGGCGCGTGCCGGGTCCCTGGCGCCCGAGCGGCGTTTGGTGTTTACTAGCCTGGGCGGGGGGCCGTACCCGGTGCCAGGAGGCGGAGAGCATGTGGAACTTCCCCCAATTCAACCGACCAGTTCAAGGTGCCAGCGGAGCCCGACCCTGGTTGGGCGTCCTGGGAGCTGCGGCCGGAACGCTGACGGTGGCGGCCCTGGTCGCCGGCTGCGGAAGCTCGGTCCCAGCCAGCCACAAGTCGTCCTCGGGCGGCTCCGGGCTGGTGGTGCAAACCGCCTCCGTGGTGGTGAACGGCAGGTCGGAGTCGGTTCTTACCGACACCGCCGGACGGACGCTCTACTACAACACTCAGGATTCCGCCAGCAAGGTGAGCTGCAGCGGGGGGTGCGCCTCCATCTGGCCGGCGCTCACCTCCAGCGCCGGGTC
Source organism: bacterium (assembly GCA_021816695.1). GTDB lineage: Bacteria > Chloroflexota > Dormibacteria > Aeolococcales > Bog-877 > JAJYXT01. The sequence continues at coordinate 8,247 of JAKAXE010000036.1, forward strand.
GGTGAGCGCGCCCTCCTCGGTGGGCGGCAACTTCACCTTCTACAGCGGCCCCAACGGCCGCCAGGTGGAGTACAACGGGCACCCGCTCTACACCTACTCAGGGGACACCGGACCCCACCAGAGCAAGGGGGAGGGCGTGGGCGGCATCTGGTACGTGGCCACCCCCGGCCTCACGGCATCGTCCAGCTCCTCCGGCTCCTCCGGCGGGTACGCCTACTGATTCCGGTCGGGTCCGGCCGGCTGCCCCGACTGCTGCCCGTCTGAGGGCAGCAGTCGGGAGAGCACTGCACGAGCCAGGTCGACCCCCAGGGCCGCTGTGGCCAGCCCCAGAGCCAGTCGGGCCACGACGGCCAGCCAGCCGCGGTCGGCGCCCACCTGCAGGCAGGCCAGGCCGATGACGGCCAGCGGGAATACGCCCGCCCAGTATTCGGGCGCGTGTCCCGCCATCTGCCGCCGGAGCTGGAGGCGCTGGACGGTGAGGCTGGCGGGCAGCGGTACGAGTGCCGCTGCCACGCCCAGCAGCGCGGCGCCGCCCGCCGTCAGGGGGGCCACCGCCCCGGGCCAGACCCCTCGGGCAGCAGCGGCCGCCAGGGAGAAGGAAATCGCGGCCAATGCCGGCACGCCGGCGACGATCCAATACGAGGGACCCAGCGTCCACAAAGGGGGCCCCAGGCGCAGGCGCCAGAGGAGCCTGGCGGCCAGCACCAGATAGGCCAGCAGGCCCAGCCCGAGCAGGGCCAGCTGCAGGGCGGCGAGGGGACGGCTCCAGGCGACTCCCTGGCCGGCCAGAGCGGCCAGGGCGCCACTGGCGGCCACGGCGCTCACCGGTCCCAGGAGCCAGAAGGCCCCACCCTCCTCCAGCCAGCCCGCACCCCAACGCCGAGCCCAAATCCCGCCGCCCCAGAGGAGAGCGGTCAGGGCTCCGATGAAGGTGAGCACAAGGGAGATCCCTCTCCAGCCGGCTGCACCGGCAAGCTCGGCCAGGACCGTGGTGGCGGCGGAGAAGGCGAAGACCCCCAGCCGGACGCGCCACGGCTGCAGAGCTGACCAGTACCCGCGCGGCGACCTCAGCAGCCCTGCCAGCTCACCGGCCAGGACTTCGGCGTATGAGACCACCGCGACGATGAGCAGGGCCAGGGCCGGCCCAGGTGCGCCCGCCCGGCGCAGGCCGAGGGCGATGGCTCCAGCGGCCATCACCAGGGCGAACCTCCCGGGACCCGGATGTGGCGGAGCCGGCGGTCTCAACCCCGAGAGGTTAAGCGCACGGTCGGCGAAGGCGCCGCCGTCCAGTTGCGCACCGACCCGCCCACGGCTCAGTATCAGGCGGCCGGGCCAGCATCAAGGAAGTCACCCAGCCAATGCCCAGCGACACGCCCCCACCCTCTGACGACCCGGCTGCCGACCTCGAGCGGCGCATCACCCAGCCGGGCAGCCTCCCGGGCAACCGCTACGTGGTGGTGCGCCGGGAGGACCTGGGCTCTTTTCGACGTGGCCGGGGCGGGATGCTGGTCGCCACCGAGCGAGCGGACGAACCCCGCAGCGGCACCGCGCGCCTGACCTACCGGCTCAAGCGCGCGGTGATCGGGCGCCCGCTGCCGACCTCCGCGGTGGAGACCGAGCGGCTGCCCGTCCGCCGCGCCCTTCCCACGCTGGCGTCCGACGCGCTCTCGTCTGTCGCGTACGGCCCCGAGGCGGGCCTTACGGTCCTGGCCCTGGCGGGAGTCGGCGCCTTCGCCTTCGAGCTGCCCATCGCCCTCGCCATCGCGGCCCTCATGGTCCTGGTCACCCTCTCCTACCGCCAGCTGGTTCTCACACGCCAGACGGACGGCGGCTCCTACGCGGCAGCCCGGGACCACCTCGGCCGTTGGCCGGCGATGGTGGCCGCGGCGGCCCTACTCATCGACTACGTCCTCACCGTCTCCGTGAGCGTGTCCTCGGGCGCGGACGCGCTGGCCTCGGCCTTCCCCGTCCTGAACGACCTCCGCCTCCCGATCGCGGTGCTTCTGGCCCTGATCTTGTGTGCCGGCAACCTGAGGGGAGTGCGCGAGGCCGGCGCCATGTTCTCCACCCCCACCTTTCTGTTCATCGGGGCGATGGGCGCGCTCATCGTGGTTGGAGTTATCCGGGCCCTCACAGGGGGGGTGCATCACGGCCTCGGGGTGTACCCCGCGATCCCCCACCCCACCGAGGCGCTCACCCCATTCCTGGTGCTGACCGCCTTCGCCTCCGGCTGCTCCTCGATGACTGGCATCGAGGCGGTATCCAACAGCGTCCGGAGCTTCCGCGAGCCACAGGGCCGGAACGCCGCCCGCACCCTCTCATTGCTGGGGCTGCTGCTGGTGGTCCTCTTCCTCGGGGTCACCCTCCTGGACCTCATCTTCGGAGCAGCTCCCAAGCCGGGTGGCAGCCCCACAGTCCTGGCCCAGATCGCTCAGGACGTCTTCACCGGCCCCGGCCGGTTCTTCTTCTACGTGATCCAGTTCTCAACCATGCTGGTGCTGGTGCTGGCCGCCAACGCCAGCTTCAACGGCTTCCCCCGGCTCTGTGCCTTCCTGGCCCGGGACGACCGCCTACCTCACCGCTTCGGCGCCTACGGGGACCGGCTGGTGTACTCGGCGGCCATCCTGGTGCTCACCGCCGTCTCGGTGGCGGTGATCGTGGCCTTCGCCGCCAACACCGACCACCTGATCAACCTCTACGCGATCGGAGTCTTCACCGCCTTCACCCTGGCCCAGACGGCGCTGGTCCGCTACGGCCTCCGGCGCCGCCAGGGGCACTGGCGGCGGAACGTCGCCATCAACGCCGTCGGTGCCGCCGCCACCCTGCTGGTGGACCTCATCGTCCTGGTGGTCAAGTTCCGGCTGGGGGCGTGGGTGGTACTGATCATCGTGCCCTTGGTGGTGGCGTACTTCTGGTATGTCAGCCGGCACTATCTGAGAGTCCGATCCGAGCTGGGGCCCGTCGCTGCGGACCGCGCGCGTCTCCGGCCCGACCGGACCCTGGTGCCGGTTCGGCAGCTGGACGGGCCAACGCGCCGGGCCCTCAAATACGCGCTGGCGCTCGGACCGCGGCTCATCGCCCTGGCCACGTCGGAGGACCCGGACCTCGAATCCCAGCTGCGGGCCTATCTCCACCAAGAGGCAAAGGTGCGTCCCACGGCGGAGTACGAGGTGGTATCGCGCCCGGGCTCCAACCGGTCGGTCCTCTCCTACCTCACCGAGCTGGCTCCGTCCCTGCCCGGCCATCTGGTCACGGTGATGGTGCCGGAGAGCGTCACCAGCTCCGGGATGCTGGACCTCCTGAGGCGGCCCTCCGCCCTCCGCCTCAAGTTCGCGCTGCTGCGTCGTCCCGGGGTGGTGGCAGCCAGCTTCCCGGGCCGGCCCGGCCAGGACTCAGCCGAAGGCGCCCTCCGGCCGGGGGCCCGGCGGGTGGCGGTGGTGCCGGTTGCCGGCCTCGACATCCTGGCCCAGCGGGCGCTCAGCTATGCCCAGCACATCGCCGACGAGGTCATCGCGGTCCACGTGGCCACCGGTCAGCCCCAGGATGTGCCCCGTCCCGACGGCACCCAGCGGCGCGACGACCTGGGGATGGAGCCCAGCGACGAGGCCCGAGAGTTGGTGGCGCAGTGGGATGCTTGGGTGGACTCCCACCTGGAGTCCTCCGCCGCACTGCCCCGTCCCAAACTGATTCTGGTCCTCTCCCCCTTCCGGACCGTGGTGCAGCCGGTGCTCCGCTATCTCCAGGGTTTCGGGGAGAAGAACCGCGACACGCTCTGCACCGTGGTGCTCCCCGAGCTGGTGGCGCGCCACTGGTGGAACCAGATACTCCACAACCACCGGGCCTTCCACATCAAGTCGGCCCTTTTGGGCCGCGCCGACTTCGCGGTGGCCGACGTCACCTTCGATCTGAGCCGTCCGCCCGAGAGCTAGCCCGCGGGGCCACGGGTGAGCACCACGCCTCTGCCTAGAATGGCGGAATGCCGACTCACAATGTCTCGCTGACCAAGGGGGAGGCGGAGGCCCGGGCTGCTCTGATCTCCGACTGCCACTACCGGCTGCAGCTCGACCTGGCCCTCGGGCGAGATCGCTATGGCTACCGGGTGGAGCTGGAGTTCGCTGGCGAGGCCGGGGCCACGACCTTCCTGGACGCCCAGGTGGACCAGATCACCGGGATTACCTGGCAGGGGGAGCAGCTCTCGCGGGAGGCCTGGCGCGAGCAGCGCATTCAACTGCCCCCGCTGGCGGAGCGCAACCGCGTGGAGGTGTGGGGCACCTCCAGCTACCACCGGACGGGTCTGGGGATCCACCTCGCCGTGGACCCCGCGGACTCCGAGGCGTACGTGTACACCGATCTTGAGCCCGCCGACGCCCACCGGGTCTTCCCCTGCTTCGACCAGCCGGATATCAAGGGGGTCTTCGAGATCGCCGTGCGGGTGCCCCAGGACTGGACGGTGGTGTCCGCCGAGCCAGGCCGGGCCGGGAAGGCCTCGGACGACGAGGGGGCCAGATGGTGGGAGTTCGGCGAGACGCGCCGGCTCTCACCATATGTGCTGGGGATAGCCGCCGGAAGGCTCCACGCCATCAGGTCCCAGCACGGCCAGATCCCCCTGGGGCTCTTCTCCCCCCTGTCCCTTGGGCAGGACCTGGAGAAGGCGGCCGAGGAGATCTTCGAGGTGACCCGTCAGGGACTCGACTTCTACCAAGCGCGCTTCGGCGTCCCCTACCCGTACAGCAAGTACGACCAGGTCTTCTGCCTGGAGAAGGTCAACGGGGCGATGGAGTCTCCCGGCTGCGTCACCATCACCGACCGGATGATCTACCGGGGACGGCCCTCGGCGCGGGAGAGCTCCCAGAGGGCGGAGGTGATCCTCCATGAGATGGCCCACATGTGGTTCGGTGACCTGGTCACCTTCCGCTGGTGGGATGACCTGTGGCTCAACGAGAGCTTCGCCACCTTCATGTCCGCGGTGTCCGCCGACGGGGCGACCCGCTTCGAGGACTCCTGGACCTTCTGGGCCACCTACTTCAAGCAGCTGGCCGTGGAGGAGGACCAGCACTCCACCTCCCACCCGGTGGTGACCGAGGTTCCGGACTCCGAGGCGGTCCATCTCAATTTCGACCGCATCACCTATCAGAAGGGAGCGGCCGTCATCCGCCAGCTGGCCACCTGGGTCGGGGAGGAGGCATTTTTCGCCGCCATCCACGACCACCTCGAAGCCCACAGTGAGGGAAATGCCACCTTGCACGACCTGATCGGGGCCCTGGAGAAGACCTCCGGGCGGGACGTGGAGGGGTGGAGCCGGGCCTGGTTGGAGACGACGGGGCTGAACACCATCCGCGTGGAGGTGGAGGAGGTCAGAGGGTCGGACGGGCCGCGGGTGCAGGGGGCTGCGCTGGTGCAGACCGCGCCCCCCGCGCAGCCCACCATCCGCCCCCACCGCCTGGGGGTCGGCGAGTTCCGGTGGCGCGACCGGAAGCTGGTCCTAGAGCACCGCCACGAGGCGGAGCTGGAAGGGGCCCGAACTGAGATCCCGGGAATCCGGGGAAAGCTGCGCCCTCCCCTCCTCCTACCCAACGACGAGTCTGTCACCTACGCCAAGGTCCGCCTGGACCCGGTCTCGCTGCGGACCGTGGAGGCCAGCCTGGCGAGGGTATCGGATGCCCTGGCCCGGGCGGTGATCTGGGATCTCCTGTGGGACATGGTGCGAGATGCGGAGCTGCCATCCAGTCGCTACGTGGCCACCGTGGCCAGGAACCTACCCGACGAGACCGACCAGTCACTGGTGCCGGTGGCCCTCGGCCAGGCGCGCCAGGCGATCGCCAACTTCGGGGCCCCGGCTCACGGGGACGAGATGGAGGCCAGCCTGGCGGACGCCGCCGCCCAGGCGCTGGAGCGTACCGAGCCGGGGGGACTGGACCAGCTCACCTGGCTGCGCGCTCTCTTGGTCTCAGCCACCACCCCCGCCCAGCTGGCCCGGGTCGAGTCGATGCTCCACGGGGACGGCCTGCCCCCGGGGGCGGTGCTGGATCTGGAGATGCGCTGGCGGCTGGTGACCGCCCTGGCGGCCCGTGGGCTCCTGGGGGAGAAGGACGTGGACCGGATGCAGCGGGCCGATTCAACCGCCACCGGCCAGGTGAGGGCGCTGGCGGCCAGGGCCGCCATACCCAACCCTGAGGCCAAGGAGGCGGTGTTCCGCCACCTCACGGAGGAGGACTCGGCGAACGTCGAGGAGACGATCTGGGTGGGCCGGAGCTTCGCCGGGGTGCGGCGTCCGGACCTCCTCCTGCCGTTCGTGCCGCGCTTCTTCGCGGCCATCGACCGGCTACTGCGGCATCGGGGGTCGGAGTACACCAGGGACTTTGCCTACTGGTTCATGCCGGCCCTGCCCGCCGACCCCCTGCTGGTCTCCGAAGTGAGGAAGCAGCTGGCCCGGGAGGACCTGGCCCCCGACCTCCGGCGAATCTACCAGGACGCCCTGGAGGAGGCGGAGAGAGCCATGCTGGCCCGGGCCGTGGACGAAAAGGCCTACACCGGCGGCTGATCGGCTCCAAGCGCCCCCACCCCGAACAGCTCGAGACAGCCTTCCACTCCGGTCACCAGGATCTGGTGGCGACGGTGCCGCTCCCACCGCTCCCGGGTAAGGCGGAGGCCTTCCATCCGGTCTGGCCTTCCCCGCCGCGGCGCGAGCCAGCTCCCGTTGGGCTCATAGCCCAGCCGCCGCGAGACGCCCAGTGAGGCGGCGTTGTCATGGAACGCCGAGCTGTGGGCCTCCAGCGCTCCCAGGTGGGTGAAGGCCAGCTCCAGGACCGCTGCCCGCATCTCCTGCCCCAGCCCCCGACCCTGGTAGGCGCGGCCCAGCCACGAACCCGTGCTCACCCTGCGGCCGGCGGCGAAGTCCACCCCCCTGAGGTCCTGGGTTCCCACCACCCGCCCCTCCAGCGTGGCCACCGCCACGTACCACCAGGAGGTGGGAGTCCAGTCGGCGATGGAGCGCAGGACGTGCTGCACCGCTTCCCGCTCCCGCTGGGGGGAGGGGCGATCGGTCCAGGGCACCCCGAAAGGCATCACCTCCTCCGGGTGGATGCCTTCGCCCACCAGGTCCACCATCTCCTCCAGCAGGGCGGAATCAGGCAGTCGGAGCACCAGCCGCTCCGTGGTGAGACGGAGGTCGAACAGCGGCCAGTGGCTCACAACGGCGAGGGTAGCAGCCCGTTGGCGCCGTCAGCCCGGCACCGGAGCGCGATGGGAATCGGGAACCGGCGACCCGGGCACCTCGATCGCCTCGGGAACCGGGACGGGGTGGTGAAGTTCGAAGACCTCCTCGTTGAAGAGAAACCGGTCGCCTACCTCGAGCGCCGGACCAGCCAGCCGCAGCGGCACTAAGAGACTCACCAGCTTGAGGATCCCAACGGTCATGGCACCTGAGTAGGCGCTCACCACCAGAAGCCCCAGGAGCTGCACCGGTAGCTGGCCCGGGTTTCCGTACAGGAGGCCGGCCACCGCGACACCTTTGGCGGAGCCCAGTCCGGGATAAACGACCATGGCCGGGTTGGCCACCAGCCCCACCATGATCCCCCCCACCGCCCCGGCCAGGAAGTGGGTGTGCACGACTCCCAGGGTGTCGTCGACGCGGCGGAAGGGGAGGCGGCCGGAGAGCCGGTTCATGGTGTACCAGGGGATGGCCGCCCCGAGAAGTCCGACCAGCAATGCCCCCAGGCCGTCCACATACCCCGCGGCCGGGGTGATCGCCACCAGGCCGCAGATCATGCCGTTGATGGCCCCAGCCACCGAGAGCTTGCGGTTGAAGTTGAGGTCGAGGAAGAACCACGCCAGCAGGGCGACCGCGGTCGCCAGGTTGGTGTTGAGGACCGCGGCGGCGGCGTCCGAGCCGGCGAAGTAGGGGTCTCCTCCGTTGAAGCCGTTCCATCCCAGCCAGAGGATCCCGGCCCCGGCGATGGCCAGCAGCATGTTGTTGGGCTTGAAGTCACGCTGGTCCTGGTCGGTCCGGGGCCCGACCACCAGGGCGGCGACGAAACCGGAGATACCGGCCGCCACATGGATCACGTAGCCGCCACTGTAGTCCACGACTCCCAACTGGGACAGCCAGCCACCGCCCCAGATCATGAAGGCGTTGACGCTGTAGACGGCAAGCGACCAGAGGGGGACGAAGAGCATCCAGGCGCGGAGGTTCATCCTTCCGAACACAGCGCCCGCCAGGATCACCGGGGCGATGGCGGCAAAGACAAACTGGAAGTAAATGAGGGTCGCCTCCGGGAAGGCGAACTTGGGCATCAGGCCCACCAGCAGCGGGATCGAGGCCCTCCGCTCCTCGCTGAGCGCGCCCAGCACCGGCTGGGGAATGCCGACCACTGACCCGAGGAGGGGATGGCCGAAGGCGGCCGTGAAGCCCCCCAGCACCCAGACCACCAGGACCGCGGCGAAGGCGTAGATCGCGAACAGCGCCGAGCTGACCGCCCATTTGCGCTTCACCAGCCCGCCGTACAGGATGGCCAGACCGGGGATCGACTGGAGGCCGACCAGGGTGGCCGCAGTCAACTGCCAGGAGTTGTCGCCGGAATTCACGAACGACGGGGCGGGCAGGTACATGCGCTGACCTCCTTCCGCTGCTCCGGGGCGACCTGGGCCAAGCCTAGGGCCGCGGACGCGCCTGCACCTCATGTCGCAGACCCAAATTGGGCCTTCCCAACTAGGCACCACCACCTAAACGCACCCCCAGGCCGGACCGGTGGGGCCGCAGCGCGGCCGTGGTCGCCCGCAAAGCGCGCTCGGGGTCGGGGGCGGATCAGTCGGGCAGGGCCCCGATCAACTCCAGGATCCGCGTCGGGGGAAGGTGCTGCTCCAGCACCCTGGGGCCGAATGGGGAGAGGGCGTCGGCGATGGCATTGCAGATGGTGGGCGGGGCGGCGATCATCCCCCCCTCCCCCACTCCTCGGAAGTTGACGTCCGGATCGAGGCGCACCGGGCTGAGGTGCTCGATCTCAATGTGGGGCACATCCAGGGCCGTCGGCAGCAGGTAGTCCATGAGGGTGGCGGAGAGGTACTGCCCCTCCGGGTCATATGCAGAGCGCTCCAGCAGCACCGCACCCACCCCCTGGGCAACGCCACCACGGATCTGCCCGTCCACCACGGCGGGGTTGATCATGTCCCCGCAGTCCTCCACCACCAGGTAGCGGAGGATGCGCACCAGCCCGGTAGCCGCGTCGACCTCGACCACGCAGCAGTGGGTTCCTCCGGACCAACCACTCTCCCCGCCGTCGAAGTCAGCGGTTGCGGTGAGATCGGCGTCCGTACCCGGCGGAAGTTGCCCGGATCGGGCCGCCAGGTCGATGCGTCCGATCAGCTCGGCCAGGGGCAGCCGCCCCCCGGGGACGCCAGGCCCGACCAGCTCGCCGCCGGAAATGTCCAGCTCAGCGGGAGCCAGGTCCAGGATCTGGGCCGCCGCCTCCAGGACCTTGCCCCGAAGGCGGCGGGCGCCGTGGAGGGCCGCCCCCCCGGCCATGGCCGCGAAGCGGCTCCCACCGGTGCCGAATCCCGTCGGTGTCCGCTGGGTGTCCCCGACCATGACCTGGACCTGCTCCAGCCGCACCCCGAACTCGTCCGCCGCCACCTGGGCCAGGGTGGTCCGATGGCCCTGGCCGTGCGGCATCTGGGCGGTGTGCACCAGAAGTGACCCGTCCTGGTCGAGCTCCACCCGAACCTGCTCGGTGTTCTCCTCGCCCCCCTCCTGGCGGGGACCGGGAGCGGGCTCGATGTAGGTGGCGAAACCGATTCCAAGGTACCGCCCCTCCTCCCGCAGCCGGAGCTGCTCCTCCCGGAACCCGGTGAGGTCCAGGATCTCGACGGCTCGAAGGAGGGACTCCCGGGCGGTTATCCCCGCGAGGCTGGGCCCGGTCACCATCCGCAGGGGAGGCTCATCCCGGACGGCGAGATTGCGGAGCCTCACCTCCGGCGCGCTGATCCCCAGCTCCTGGGCCACTAGGTCGATCATCCGCTCACGCACGAAGGTCTCCGCCGCCCACGGCCCCCGGTAGGCCACATAGCTGGCCTTGTTGGTCACCACCCCGGAGCCGGTGAAGGAGAGCGCCTCCAACCGGTACGGTCCGGGGATCATCTCCCGGACGATGTCGACGACAAGCGGTGCGAAGCCCGGGTAGGCGCCGCTGTCGATGACCATCTCGACCTTGAGCGCCAGTATCCGGCCGGCTGACGTCACCGCCGCCTCGACTTCGAAGCTCTCCTCCCGCGCCTGCCCCGACACCGTGAGGTTCTCCCAGCGGTCCTCGATCCAGCGCACCGGACGCCCCAGCTCCCGGCTGGCGGCGCAGCAGGCAACCTCCTCGCGGCTGGCGCCGAATTTGAGACCGAAGGAACCGCCCACGTCCTCGGCCACCACCCGGACCCGGTCCAGCGGCATCCGCAACTGCTCGGCCAGCGTCTGGCGAGTGGTGTTGACCCCCTGGGTGGCGGCCCGCACGAGCAGCTGGCCGGATCCGGCATCGAAGTTGGCGAGGATGGCCCGCCCCTCCATGGGTACGTTCTGGTGGCGGTGCTGACGGATGGAGGCGCGCACCACGCGGTCCGCCCTGGCGAAGGCCCCATCGACATCCCCGAAGACCTTGGTCTCCGGGCCGAAGAGCCGGTTGCCGCCCAGCTCCTCGAAGATCACGGGCAGGCTGGGGTCGAGCGCCTGCTCCACCGTGACCACCGGGGCCAGCTCTTGGTACTCGACCTGGATGAGCTCGCAGGCATCCTCGGCCAGAGCTCGGCTCTGCGCCACCACCAGCGCCACCGGGTCCCCGACCAACCGGGCCTTGTCCACCGCCAGGATGCCGAACGACACCGGGCCACCCGATCGCGGTGAATCGCCCGGGTCCGCCACAGGCGAGGCCATCTGCGCCATCTGGGCACCGTCGAAGACCGCCACCACCCCCGGGGCCAGACGGGCGGCCTCGGTGTTCACTGCCAAGATCCGGGCGTGGGGGAGCGGACTGCGGCAGAAGGCGGCGTGCAGCATCCCCGGCAGTTGGGCATCGGCCACGAAGCTGCCCCTCCCGGTCAGGAGACGCTCGTCCTCCACCCTCCGCACCGAGGCGCCGGTGTAGCGCTCGGCGGGAACCCGCGCCTTCACCTGGGCTCAGCTCCCGCCGGCTCAGGGCCACCGGCGGCGGCCATCACGCCGCGGACGATGCTCTCGTACCCCGTGCAGCGGCAGAGGTTGCCCGAGAGGGCGTGGCGCACCTCGGCCTCGGTGGGGCTCGGGTTCTCGGCCAGCAGCGCGGCGGCCTGGATCAGAAAGCCGGGGGTGCAAAAGCCGCACTGGAAGCTGTGGCTGTCCCACATGGCCTGCTGGAGCCTAGACAGCTGGCCGTTCTCGGCCAGACCCTCCACCGTCTCGACCCGGCTGCCATCGGCGGAGGCGGCCAGCACCAGGCAGGAGCGGGCGGGCTGTGAATCCAGCAGCACGGTGCAGGCGCCGCACACCCCATGCTCACACCCCAGGTGGGTCCCGGTCAGGCCCAGCTGGTCGCGCAGGAAGTCGGCCAGAGTGGTGCGCCCCTCCACCGCCCCTTCCCTCTCCTCGCCGTTCACCTGGAGCCGGATCGTCAGGGAAGCCTGCGGTTGAACCTCCCTCTCAGGCACTGGCCGCCCCTCCCTGGATCGGCGCCCTGTCGTACGCCTGCCTGAGCGCTCGCTCGGTCAAGACGGTCGCCAGGCGCCTCCGATAGGCAGCCGAGGCATGCAGGTCCTCCGGGGGGCGGAGCCGCGACCCGACACTTCGTCCGGCTGCTGTGAAGAGGCTCTCCGGCACGGCCCGAGCATCCAGCTCCAGCTCGTCCAGGGTGAAGGGGCGGGGTCGATCTCCGACTCCCGTGAGCGCCAGACGGAAGTCGGAAACCCGGTCTCCATCCCGCACCACCGCGACAGCGACGCCCACCATGGCGAAGTCGCCTGGCCGCCTGCTCACCTCGAGAAAGCATGTTCCTCGCGGTTGCGGCGGGTCCGGGAGCCGCGCCTCGGTCACCACCTCGTCGAACTCCAGGGCGGTGGTGAAGGGGCCGAGGAAGAAGTCCTGCGCAGCTATGGCCCGCTCGCCCCGCCTCAGGCTCCGTGCTGTCAGCTCCGCCCCCAGGACCAAAGCCACAGCCGGGAGCTCGGCGGCGGGGTCGGCATGGCAAAGACTGCCCCCCACAGTCCCCCGGGAGCGGATCGCGGGGTGCCCGATGAACTCCAGCGCCTCCAGGAGCAGTGGACTGCTGGCCCTAACCTCCGGACTCCGCTCGGCTACGAGCTCAGTAGTGAGTGCTCCGATCCGCAGCCCCGAGGCGTCCACGTGGATCCTCGCCAGGTCCCGCACCCTGCGCAGGTCGATGAGGAGCGCGGGCCGGGCGAGCCGAAGAGCCATCATGGGGATGAGGCTCTGGCCGCCTGCCAGGACCCTCGCCTCCCCGTCGCCGGCGGCGAGCAGCTCGAGCCCCTCCTCCAGGGATTCCGGCGCGCGGTAGGCGAAGGGGGG
>JAKAXE010000118.1 GCA_021816695.1 bacterium
CCACCTCAAGGTCTATCCCAAGGCTAAGGGGGTGAAGTCCTCGGTGCGCTGCGACGCCCTGCTGCTGGACGAGCAGTCCCGCTCCGACACCTACCCCTACATGGACATCGAGGCCGAGGACGTGCAGATCGGGCACGAGGCCACGGTGAGCAAGGTGGGGGACGAGCAGCTCTTCTACCTCCAGTCCCGGGGAATCACCGAGCAGGAGGCGACGGCGATGATCGTCAACGGGTTCATCGAGCCTTTCGTCAAGGAGCTGCCCATGGAGTACGCCCTGGAGCTCAACCGGCTGATCTCCCTGCAGATGGAGGGCAGCGTGGGGTGAGCTCTGGCTGTACCGGAAAGGGGGGAAGGCGATGGCTGAGCTGAGGTTAGAGGCTGCTCCCTTCACCCGCGATTCGGCGGTGCCGGCCGAGCTGGAGGGAGGGGAGCCCAAGGCCGTCTCCCACCTGCGCCAGCAGGCGCTGGCCGCCTACCGGGAGATGCCCTGGCCCTCCTCGACGAGAGACGAGGACTGGCGCCGGACTCCCCAGGTGGACAAGCTGGACCCGGCCTCCTACCTGCCCGCCACCCCCGGCGGGTGGCTCCAGCAGATGGCCCGCCCCGGTGCCATGGGTGAGGCCTCTTCGGCGGTGGCATCGGCCGCGGCCCCGGCGGCCCGGGAGCTGGGCGAGGCGCTGCGCTCCGAGCCGGAGCGGTGGGCGCCCCTTCTCGGTTCGCTGGCAGCCCCCGGGCTGCGCAAGCTGGTGGCCCTCAACACCGCCCGCTTCCAGGAGGGGAGCCTGGTGCACGTGGCGAGGCGAGAGCAGCTAGAGGAGCCGGTCCGGATCCGCCACGGGGTGGGTGAAGGTGAAGTCGCCTTCCCCCGGACCCTTGTCGTGCTGGAGGAGGGTGCCGCGGCCACCATCCTGGAGGAGTGGGTCTCCCCGGAGAGCGCCCGTGGCCTCATGGTCCCGGTGACCGAGGTGGTGGTGGGCCGGGGGGCCAAGCTCACCCACCTGATCTCCCAGCAGCTGGGGACGGATGGCGTCCTGCAGTCCACCTTGAAGGCCCGGCTCATGGAGGGTGCCTCCTACCAGCTGAGCTTCGCCCTCCTCGGGGGACTCTGGGGCAAGACCTACGTCGAGGTGGACCTGGCCGGTGAGGGCTGCGAGTTCCGCTCCGCCGGCCTCTGCGTGGGACAAGGCTCGCAGCACTTCGACCTCCAGTCCCTCCAGGACCACCTGGCCCGGGGAGCCGTCTCCGACCTCCTCTACCGGGCGGCGGTGGCGGACCGCTCCCGCTCGGTGTTCGCCGGGCTGATCCGGGTCGAGGAGGGGGCGCAGAAGACCAACGCCTACGTGCAGAACCGAAACCTCCTTCTGAGCCCCACGGCCAAGGCGGACAGCAACCCCACCCTGGAGATCCTGGCCAACGACGTGCGCTGCACCCACGGGACGGCCGCCGGCCGCATCGACGAGGAGCAGCTCTTCTACTGCCAGTCCCGCGGGGTGACCCGGGAGGAGGCCCGCCGGCTGGTGGTGGAGGGATTCTTCGCCGACGTGGTGGACTCCTTCCCCGAGGGGGAGCTGCGCGAGGAAGCGAGGGGCTGGGTGCTCTCCGCCCTGGACCAGCTGGCCCGCTCGGGGGCCCTCTCCGCCCACCCCAGCTGATGGGGAGATGGCTGCGGATCTGCCCCGCGGAGGCGATCCCGGAGGGACACGCCGCGCGGGTGGAGGTGGGAGAGCTGCCGATCGCGCTCTTCAACGTGGGGGGCGAGTTCCACTGCCTGGACGACACCTGCAGCCACGCTCTGGCCTCCCTCTCGGAGGGGGAGCTGCACCCCAGTTCGTGCTCGGTGGAGTGTCCGCTGCACGGCAGCCAGTTCGACCTCCGCTCGGGGGAGCCGATCTCGCTGCCGGCGGTGGAGGCGGTTCAGGTGCACAAGGTGGAGGTGCGGGAGGGAGAGGTGTGGGTGGAGCTGGAGGGGTGAAGGCCGCTCCCGCCCTCGACGTGGAGCGGATCCGCAAGGACTTCCCCATCCTCCAGGAGCAGGTCAACGGTCACCCCCTGGTCTACCTGGACAGCGCCGCCACCTCTCAGAAGCCGATCTCGGTGATCCGGGCCATCTCCGACTACTACCTCCACGCCAACGCCAACGTCCACCGGGGGGTCCACGCTCTGGGGGAGCGGGCCACCGAGATCTTCGAGCAGGCGAGGCGCGACGTGGCCCGCTTCGTCTCCGCGGAGGAGCGGGGCGTAATCTTCGTGCGCAACACGACCGAGGGGCTGAACCTGGTGGCCCAGGCGTACGCCCGTCCCCGGTTCGGGCCCCAGGACCGGATCGTGGCCACCATCATGGAGCACCACTCCAACCTCGTCCCCTGGCAGCAGGTGCGGGAGCAGACCGGCTGCCAGCTGGAGTTCATCGGCATAACCGACGAGGGGAGGCTCGACTGGGAGGACGTGGAGCGGCTGCTGCGGGCGCCCACCCGGCTCCTGGCCGTGACCCACGTGAGCAACGTCCTAGGGACCATAAACCCGATCCAGGAGCTGGTCCGGCTGGCGCACTCAGAGGGGATAACCGTGTGCGTGGACGGGGCCCAGGCGGTGCCCCACATGCCGGTCAGCATCTCCGACCTGGGGGCTGACTTCTACGCCTTCTCTGGGCACAAGATGCTGGGGCCGACCGGGGTCGGGGTGCTCTGGGGGCGGCCCGAGCTGCTCGAGGAGATGCCCCCCTTCCTAACCGGCGGCTCGATGATCTCGGTGGTGCAGCTGGACCACACCACCTGGGACGAGGTGCCCCACAAGTTCGAGGCGGGGACGCCGGACATAGCCGGGGCGGCCGGGCTGTCCGCAGCCATCTCCTACCTGGAGGGGTTGGGGATGGATGCGGTACGGCGCCATGAGGAGGAGCTGGCCGACTACGCGATAGAGGTGCTGTCCGAAGTCCGGGGCTTGACTCAGTACGGACCCAGAGGCTCGGATCGGGCAGGGGTGTTGTCCTTCAATTTGGATGGGGTCCACCCGCATGACGTGGGGACCATCCTGGACCGGGAAGGGGTGGCGGTGCGCGCTGGGCACCACTGCTGTCAGCCGCTGATGGGGCGGCTCCAGGTAGCGGCCACCGCGAGGGCGAGTTTTGGAGTGTACAATCAGCCCCAATCTGTCGCGGTGCTAGCGTCGGCTCTGGGGCTAGTTTCGAAGATCTTCGCTTAGGCCTCCCGGTATCGGGCCATCGTGGCACCCGACTGGACAGTTGTGGTGTGTACGACCCGTCATAAATCGCAGAGATGACAAAGTCACGACCCTCAGTTCACATGAGCGGCGACCGTGCCCGCACTACTGTCGCGTACGACTTCTCCGGTTCAGCTTGACTGCCGTGTCTGGCTTTCCGCTAGTCAGTATCATCGTACCTACCCGCAACAGCGAGCGCTTCCTTGCTCTGTGCCTTGAGTCGATATACGCTCAGACTTACCCTCGAATAGAAGTCATCGTGGTCGACAATTACTCGACCGACAACACCGTCGCTATAGCTCGCAATGCAGGGGCGAAGGTGCTGACTTGTGGCCCCGAGCGTTCCGCCCAAGTCAACTACGGTGTCAGGCACTCACATGGCGCCGTCGTCTACCGGGTAGATTCCGACTTCTACTTGGACCCAACTATCGTTGCGGAGTGCGCAGCCCTAACAAGCAACGGATTCGACGCCATCGTTGTACACAACTCTCCACTGGTCCGGGGGCGACTAAGTGCCATACGTAAGTTTGAAGTGGATATGTACAAATTTAGCCTCGACCACTCGGCCGCTCGCTTTATCCGTCGCACGACCTACCACTCTGCCGGAGGCTACAACGAGTCAGTCACAGCCGGGGAGGACTACGATTTCCAGAACAGATTGATGCGAATAGGCGCCCGCATTGGCTTTTGCCAAGCAGAAGCGGTCCATCTTGATGAGCCGGCCGCGATTTGGCCCGTTCTGGTGAAGTTCTTCCGTTACGGGCAGGATTTTGCGAACTTTCGAAGAGCGAACCGACCGCGTCGGTCGATCCAGCTTGCCTTTCTCCGCCGTGATTTTGTCCGAAATAGAAGGCAATTCATAGTGCACCCCGTTCTTGGGATGGAGTTGGCTCTGTATCACCTATCCAAGTATGCCGCAGGCGGCCTCGGCTATTCTAGCTCTTGGTTCCGTCGGCTACTCTGACCCCGACGGACGGAGCCGCGCGAGCCACTGGGAGTGCTGGGTAACTGAGGCATTTTACTCGAGCGATCGCTGCCAACCAGCGGATGCCGGCGCTAACGTCAAATTTCTGGACGCGCTCTGAAGCCAGCATAGTCGGTAAACTCTCGAGAGGCGGCAATGCCCAGCGCCGCGGCGGGCGAGCGGTGAGAAGAACGGCCTGCGACGGGGGCCGTAGGCGTACTGCGGTGCGTTCCCGCCCATCACTGGGTCCCCTGGGGCGGACCCAGCGGACGTGTACCCCAGTCAGTGGCCCACACCAGTGAGAGTGGTGGCCGGAGATCGGAA
>JAKAXE010000037.1 GCA_021816695.1 bacterium
AGGGCAAGGGAGCCTAGCAGCGCCAGCCAGTAGGTGGAGGTCGTGGCCGGCAGCTGGCTGAGCGCCGCCAGCGCCAGGCCGCCGCCCAGCAAAAGAGCCAGGGGATGGGCACCGGCCCGCCACCCGGAGGCGGCCAGCACCAAGCCAAAGGCGGAGCCCAGCACCACCGTGAGACCCATCAGACCGTCGGCGCCGGCCAGATTGTGCAGCCCCAGTGAGAGCAGCGCCGCCAGCCAGGAGCGGAGATCGAGGGCGCCCGAGGGCGCCGCCACGAAGGAGGCTCCCGCCCGCCGCAGGATGTCCTGGCCGATGGCCAGCTGCAGGTAGTCCGGTGCCGCTGGCTGGCGCCAGCCCGCGGCGGCCCCACCCAGGGTGAGGGCCACCGCGGCTGCCAG
Organism: bacterium; assembly: GCA_021816695.1. GTDB lineage: Bacteria > Chloroflexota > Dormibacteria > Aeolococcales > Bog-877 > JAJYXT01. Next base: position 396 of record JAKAXE010000037.1, read on the forward strand.
CCTCCAGCTTCGGGAGCCGCAGCCGGCGAGCAGCAGCAGGGTCCGGCGCTGGGCTGACACCACCAGGGGATGGGGCGCCAGGAGGCGGTCGGTCAAGGGTGGGAGGGGACCGCGGCCAGCCTTTTACGGCAGCTGCGGAGCCGGCGCAGCTCCAGCAGCATCCGGCTGCCGTCCCGAAGCGAGCTCACCCGGGTGCCCTCGGAGTTGCGCCAGCGGACCCCCACCTCCGCCACCCGGATCCCTCGGACCCGGGCCCGCAGCAGCACCTCGGCATCGAAGCCAAAGCCGAGGCAGTCCAGCTCAGAGAAGCAGGTCAGCGCCGCATCGGCGTTGAACAGCTTGAAGCCGCACTGGGTGTCGTGCAGCCCGGGGAGCGCGGCCAGGCGCAGCAGCCGGTTGTAGGTCTTGCCCATGAGCTCGCGGTGGGCAGGCTGGTGGACCTCGACAAGGGAGCCGGGAACCGCCCTCGATCCGATGGCGATCCCCGCGCCCCGCTCCAGCTCCGCCTCCAACTTGGAAAGCTCGGTGATCGGGGTGGAGAGGTCGGCGTCAGTGAAGAGCCGCCGCCGGCCCACCGCCCGGAGCATCCCCTCCCGCACCGCCGCCCCCTTTCCCTGGTTGGTGGGAAGGCGGAGCAGCCTCAGCTCGGGCCAGCCGACTGAAGCAGCGGTCACCAGGCCGGCTGTGCCATCCACACTCCCGTCATCCACCACCAGGAGCTCGTACCCGCCGGACATGCCCTCCAGGTGGCGGCGCAGTTCGACGAGGGACGCCGGGAGCCGGTCCTGTTCGTTGTAGGCGGGGACCACGACCGAGAGCCGCACGGCCGAGCTGATCACCCCCGGCCCTCTAGCAGAACTCGCCAGAAGAAGACCGATCCGCGCACCATCCGGGCGAGCCGCCAGGGTTGGCGCAGGAGCCGCCAGCTCCATTCCAGGCCGGCGCGCCTCAGGGGCGCGGGGGCCCGGCGGACCCGCCCGGAGAGGTAGTCAAGAGATCCGCCCACCCCGATCCCCACGCGGCAACCGCTCTCCACGAGGTGGCTGCCCAGCCACAGGTCCTGCCTGGGCACCCCCAGCGCCACCGCCACCACACTCGCCCCAGAGGCCCGGACTCGGTCCGCGGCCTCCTCGAGCTCGTCGGGTCGCGGGCTGAAAGCACCGGCCAGCTCCAGGCCCGGGTCCAGCTGGCGAAGCCGCGCGTAGGCGGCCTCGGCAACCCCCTCGCGACCGCCGAGCAGGAAGACCGACCGCCCCATCTGGGCACAGAGGCCGCACAGGTCGACCAGGAAGTCGGCTCCCGGGATGCGCTCGGGGAGGGGGCTGCCCATCCGCCTCGCCGCCCAGGAGATACCGGAGCCGTCCGCCAGCACCAGGCCGGCCCGGCGGATGGTCTCCGCCAGCTCGGGCGCCCGGCCGGCCCAGACCACCATCTCCGGATTGAGCGTCACCACCTGCAGCGGCCCCTCCAGCCCGAGGATCGCCTTGCGGCAGCGGGCCAGGGCGGCCTCGCGGGTGGTGAGGTCCACCGGGACTCCGAGCAGCGACAGGCGGGGGGTGACCGGAGCCACTCCCGCCGCAGGGGCCTGGGGCACGCCTGCAGTTTAGGCCGGGGAGGGTCCGCTCACGGCCGCGGTTCCGCGACCGTTACAGCGCCGCTGCCGGCTGTTTCAGTCCCGCTCCCGGCGCCGCTGCAGCTGGGCCGCGGCCAACCTGGCCTGGGCCACCTCGAGGCGGTGGGCGGCGGCCGGGCTCTCGGGGTCCCTGCTCGCCCCCTCTTGGGCACCGCGGAGATCCTCCTCGGCCGCCTCCCGGCCAAGGGCCGAGGAGAGCTGGCCCCGCTCCGCCGCCACCGTAACCAGGTCGGGCAGGACCTCCAGGAAGCCCCCCTCGAGGAAGACGTACCGTTCGCCCTCCCCCTGCCTCACCATCACCTCACCGGGCTTGAGCCAGGTGAGCAGGGGCGCATGCTGGGGGAGGACCCCGAGGTCACCGTCGGCGCCGCGGAAGGTGAGGAAGTCGGCCTCACCCTCGAGGAGCGGCTGGTCCGAGGCCAGGACGCGCACCCGGATCGCCATCAGGCCACCTGCTCCTCGCGGCCCAGGTTCAGCCGGCGGCCGTTCTCGATCGCCTCGTCGATGGTGCCCACCATCCGGAAGGCCTGCTCCGGCAGCTCGTCCAACGTCCCGGAGAGGATCTCCTTGAAGCCGCGGACGGTCTCCCGGAGGGGCACGTACTTCCCGGGGGTGCCGGTGAACTGCTCGGCCACGAAGAAGGGCTGGCCCAGGAACTGCTGCACCCGCCGGGCCCGCTGCACGGTCTGCTTGTCCTCGTCCGAGAGCTCCTCCATGCCCAGGATGGCGATGATGTCCTGGAGGTCCTGGTAGCGCTGCAGGACCCGCTGGACCCCGAGCGCCACCTCGTGGTGCTCCTTGCCCACGGTCCGCGGCTCCAGGATGCGGCTGAAGGAGTCCAGCGGGTTCACCGCCGGGTAGATCCCCAGCTCGGCGATGCGTCGGTCGAGGGAAACGGTGGCCCCCAGGTGAGCAAAGGTGGTCTGGATCGCCGGGTCGGTGAAGTCGTCCGCGGGCACGTACACCGCCTGCACCGAGGTGATCGACCCGCGGTTGGTGGAGGTGATGCGCTCCTGCAGGTCGCCCATCTCCGATGCCAGCGTGGGCTGGTACCCCACCGCCGAAGGCATCCGGCCCAGGAGGGCGGAGACCTCCGAGCCCGCCAGCATGTACCGGAAGACATTGTCGATGAAGAGGAGCACGTCCGCCCCCTCCTCGTCCCGGAACTCCTCGGCCATGGTGAGGCCGGTGAGGGCGATCCGGGCCCGGGCCCCCGGGGGCTCGTTCATCTGCCCGAAGACCAGGGCGGTCTGGCCGATGACCCCGGACTCGTGCATCTCACCGAACAGCTGGTTGCCCTCCCGGGTCCGCTCCCCCACGCCGGCGAAGACCGAGTAGCCGCTGTGCTCCTTGGCGATGTTGCGGATGAGCTCCATCACGATGACGGTCTTGCCCACCCCGGCGCCACCGAAGAGGCCGATCTTGGAGCCCTTGGCGAAGGTGCAGATGAGGTCCAGGACCTTGATCCCGGTTTCCAGGATCTCGGTGGAGACCGCCTGCTCGGCGACCGAAGGAGGCTCCCGGTGGATGGGCAGCCTCTTGGCGGCCTCCAGGGGCGGGCCCCCGTCGATGGGCTCCCCCACCACGTTGAACATCCGCCCCAGCACCTGCTTGCCCACGGGCACGGTGATCGGGGATCCGGTGGCGATCACCGGCTCGCCCCGGCGCAGGCCGTCGGTGGACTGCATGGCGATGCAGCGGGCGACATCGTTGCCCAGGTGCTGCTGCACCTCCAGGACCAGGGGAGGACCGTCCCGCTCCACCAGGAGGGCATCCAGGATGTGGGGCAGCTCCGATGACTCGAAGGCCACGTCCACCACCGCCCCGATGACCTGGAGCACCTCACCGCGCTCCAGCCGCTTCGCCTGCACCTCGCTCATCAGCACCTCCTCAGCGCCGGGCCGCCTGCAGGGCCTCGGCGCCGCCGATAATCTCCATGAGTTCCCGGGTGATCCCCGCCTGGCGCACCTTGTTGGCGGTGAGCGAGAGCTCCCGGATCACATCTCCCGCCGCCGACGAGGCATTGCGCATCGCCACCATCTGGGCGCTGTAGAAGCTGGCCTGCAGCTCCCGCACCGCGTGCAGCACCTCCGACTCCACATAGGCCGGCATGAGGCGCTCGAGCACCGCCCGGGCGTCCGGCTCATATATGTAGTCGCCCTCGGTGTGAGGGCCCTCCGCCTCGCCTCGAGGCGGGACCGGCACCAGCACCTTCACCGTGGGCACCTGGCTCAGCAGGTTGCGGAAGCGGGGAAAGGCCAGCACCACCTCCCGCGCCCCCCCCTCCAGAAAGGCCGAGACCGCCGCCTCCACCGAGGGCCGGAGCTCCTCCGGGCCGACCTGGTCGGAGATCCCCACCCGGTGGTGCAGTATTTGGAGCTGCACTCGGCGGGAGAACTCCAGCCCCTTCCGCCCCAGTGCCACCACCTGGTAGCGGGGGCCGAAGTTCCGCAGCATGTAGGAGTGGGCCGCCCTCAGGGTGTTGACGTTGAGTGACCCCGCCAGCCCCCGGTCCGAGGTCACCAGGATGAGGACGCCCGGCCCCTCCTCGCGGGGAAGCAGGAACGGATGGCGGTACTCCTTGCCGATCTTGGCCACGTCCGCCACCATCTCCTCCATGGCCGTGGCATACGGACGGCCCGCAGCCACCCGGGCCTGGGCGCGGCGCATCTTGGCGGCGGCCACCATCTGCATGGCGCGGGTGATCTGCTCGATGTTGCGGATCGCCCGGATGTGCCGCCGGATGTCCCGGAGAGTGGCCAATCAGCCCTCCTTGGCGCCGGCCGCCGCGGCCACCGGCCCCGCGTCGAAGCCCTGGTTGAATTCCTCCAGGGCGGCCCGAAGCCTGGCCTCCAGCTCGTCGTCCAGGGCCAGCTTGGTCTCCAGCTCCGACTCCAGGTCCGAGTGGGTCTGGCCGATCCAGCGGCGGAACTGGGCCTCCCACTCGGCTACCCGGTCGACGGGGACCTGGTCCAGGTAGCCGTTGGTGCCGGCGAAGATCACCATCACCTGGTGGGAGACCGGCGCCGGCTGGTACTGGTCCTGCTTCAGCAGCTCGGTGAGCCGCTGGCCCCGCTCCAGCTGCTCCCGGGTGGAGCGGTCGAGGTCGGAGGAGAACTGGGAGAAGGCCGCCAGGGCGCGGTACTGGGCCAGCTCCAGCCGGAGCCCGCCCGCCACCTTTTTCAGCGCCTTGGTCATGGCGTCGCCCCCCACCCGGCTCACCGAAAGCCCGACCGAGATGGCGGGGCGGGTGCCGGCATAGAAGAGGTCGCCCTCCAGGTAGATCTGACCATCGGTGATGGAGATCACGTTGGTGGGGATGTAGGCGGAGACGTCGTTGGCCTGGGTCTCGATGATGGGGAGCGCGGTGAGCGAACCTCCCTTGCGGTTGTCATTGAGCCGCGCAGCTCGCTCCAAAAGGCGGGAGTGCAGGTAGAACACGTCGCCGGGGTAGGCCTCCCGGCCCGGCGGCCGCCGGAGCGCCAGGGAGATCTCCCGGTAGGCCCAGGCGTGCTTGCTCAGGTCGTCGTAGACCACGAGGGCGTCCTCCCCCCTCTCCATGAACCACTCCCCCATGGTGCAGCCGGAGTAGGGGGCGAGGTAGAGCAGCGGGGCCGGCTCGCCCGCGGTGGCGGAGACGATGATGGTGTGCTCCAGCGCCCCGTACTCCTCCAGGAGGGCCGCCACCCGGGCCACCGTGGAGGCGTTCTGCCCTATCGCCACGTAGATGCAGGTGAGGTTCTTGCCCTTCTGGTTGATGATGGTGTCGATGGCGATGGCCGTCTTGCCGATCTGCCGGTCCCCGATCAGCAGCTCGCGCTGCCCCCGGCCGATCGGCACCAGCGCGTCGATGGCCTTGATGCCGGTGGCCACCGGGGTGTTCACCGGCTGGCGGTCGATCACCCCCGGGGCGGGCCGCTCCACCGGCCAGCGCTCCTTGGTCACCAGCTCGCCCTTGCCGTCTATGGGCTCACCCAGGGCGTTGACCACCCGGCCCACCAGCTCCCGCCCCACGGGCACCTCCACGATCCGCCCGGTGGTCCGGACCTCGTCCCCCTCGCTGAGCTCCTCGTAGGGGCCCATGATGATGGCCCGCACCAGGTCCTCCTCCAGGTTGAGGGCCATTCCGTAGACGCCGTGGGGGAACTCCAGCAGCTCGCCCGCCATCGCCCCCTCCAGCCCGTATACCTGGGCGATCCCGTCGGCGAGCGCCGTCACCACCCCGGACTGGGCGGTGACCACCGGGGCATCGAAGTCGGCGATCCGGCTCTTGATGATCTTGCCAATGTCGTCGGCGTTGAGGCTCATGCTCCCCTCAGATTGCTCCGGCTTCCGTCAGCATCCTCGAGCGCAGCTGCTGCAGCCGGGTGCGCAGGCTGGCGTCAAATACCCTGTCCCCCACTCTGACCACCGCCCCGCCCAGGAGGTCTCCCTCGACCCGGGAGGCGATCTTGACCTCCCGCCCGGCCCTCTGGGAAAGCTCCCGGCCGAACCTCTCCAGCTGTTCTGGGCTGAGGGGCACCGCCGTCGTCACGGTGGCCGATACCCTGCCCTCGCGCCGCTCCACCAGGTCTTGGTAGGCGGCGTGGATCTGGGGCAGCATCCGGGTCCGCCGCGAGGTGATGAGCAGGAGCAGAAGATTACGGGCCATTAGGTCCGCCCCCTCCACCTGCGCCAGCACCGCCCTGGCCAGCTCCCGGCGCTGCTGGGTGCTGTACTCCGGGCTGGCCAGCGCCCGCCCCAGGTCGGTCTCCTGCGCCAGCCCGAGCAAGAGCGAGAGCCGCTCCCCCCAGCGGGAGTACGAGCCCTCCTCCTCCGCCAGCTCCACCAGCGCCTGCGCGTAGTGGCGCGCGGTGCTGGGGATGCGGGGCGGCAGCGGGGTGTCAGGCACTCAGATCCACCTCGGCGAGAGCCTGCTCCACCAGCTGGAGCTGGCGCCGTTCGTCCAGCTCCTCCTGCAGGACCCGGGTGGTGGCCATGACCACCAGGTCGGCCACCTGGCGGCGGAGCTCGGCCACCGCCTGCTCGCGCTCGCGCTGGAGCTCGGCTCGGGCTCGCTCGAGCATGGCCTGCTGCTCCGCCTCGCCTCGCTGGCGCAGCTCCTCGCGTAGCTGCTCACCCAGCTTCTGGGCACGGTCAAGGATCTCCTGGGCCTTGGCTCGGGCCTCGGCCATCTCCTCCATCTCGCTGGCCCGGGACCGCTCCGCCTCCTGGCGGGCCTTCTCGGCCTCCTGCAGCGACTGGGCGATGAGCTGCTGGCGCGCCTCCAGGGCCCGCAGCAGCGGCGGGAAGACGTAGCGGGCCAGCAGCCACAGCAGCACCAGGAAGACCACGATCTCCACCACGAAGGTGAAGTTGAGGCTGAGGGGGCTGGAGGCGAGGACCATGCCCTGCTCCTACTTCCCGGCCAGGGCGATGAAGACGAACATCAGAGCCAGGTTGATGAAGTACACCGCCTCGGCCAGACCCACGGTCAGGAAGGTCCAGGTCAGAAGCCGACCCTGGGCCTCGGGCTGGCGGGCGATCCCGGCGATCAGCTGGGCGCCGGCCAGGCCGTCACCGATGGCGGCACCCACGGCCCCCACTCCGGTGCCGATCATGGCCCCCGCGTAAACCTCGGCGTGTGCGCTGGTTAGCAAGATCTCTCCTCCCGGTCCCTCTTAGGACCTCTCAGGGCTGGCTGGTGGCGGGCTGGACCGCCTGGGGTTCCTCGTTGCTCATGGTGGCCATGCTGAGGTAGATGACCGTCAGCAGGGCGAAGATGAAGGCCTGGATGACGTCCACGAAGAGCCCCTCGAAGAGCTTCCAGACCCCGTTGAAGGCGAAGCCGATGTAGATGGGCAGGATGGCGATGATCTGCAGCATCAGGGCGGCGGCGAACATGTTGCCGAAGAGACGCAGCGCCAGGGAGATGGGGTAGGAGATCTGGGCGATGATGTTGATTGGCGCCAGGAGGATGTAGAAGACCCAGGGCATCCCCTCCGGGTGGAGGTAGTTGGTGTGCACGTAGCCCCGGAGCCCCTTGCGGCGGATCGAGGTGACGTGGACCATGAGGATGACGATCAGGGCCAGCGCCGCCGTGTCGTTGACGTCGGCGGTGGGCGAGGTGAGCCGGTCCCCGGTGGGGATCAGCTCCAGCCAGTTGCTGACCAGGATGTAGAAGAACAGCACCGTCACCAGGGGAACCACCCACCTGGCGAAGGGGCCGATCATCCGGGTCACGTAGTCGTCCACCGTGGTCCAGACCAGCTCGATCATCGTCTGGAACTTCCCCGGGACCCCGCTGGTGACCTGCCGGCGCAGGTACAGCCCCATCCCCAGGACGATGCAGAAGGCGACCCCGCTGCTGATGAGGGTGTCCAGATAGACCTGCTCGCCGAAGATGTAGCCCACCCAGTGCTGGCCCACCTGGATCTGAGTCAGGACCATCGGCCTCACCGCTGGCTCAGCCTCCACCCGAGGCGGAGCATCGCTCCCACCTGGGCCAGGTGGGTCGCCAGCAGCCCCAGCAGTCCCCACACGCCGACCGGCCCCAGGAGCGCCACCAGCAGTGCCAGCACCACGGTGATCACCGCCAGCCGGGGAAGGCTGGACCCGAGGAACGCCACCGGCGAGCGGCGCATGGCGAACACCGCCAGCTGGAGGTTGCCGAGGCCGATCAGCGCCCCTCCTGCGGCCAGCCCCAGTCCCAGCGGGCCGGCCACCAAGAAGCCGACCACAGCGACCACGGCGCCCGCGGCGAGAGCCGCCAGCAGCGCGGTGCGGCCCGCTCCGGCGAACTCATCCGCCGGGCTAGCCATCACCCCCTGGTCCCCGCAACCATCGCAATCCCCTTATCACCGCCAAGGCACCCCCGACCATCCCCAGCACCAGCCCCGTGAGCGTCAGCCACGGAAGCGTGTGCCAGCGCTGGTCCAGCAGCACCCCGGCCACGACCCCGACTCCGACCGTGAACGAGAAGACTCCCACCAAGGCGAGGGCCGCCCCGGGGCCCGGCACTCCCCCGGGCCGCTGCGGATCGCCCCCCAAGGACAACTCCGCGGGATCTTACCATGCCGGAGGCGCCTGGCGGCCGCGCCGATGACCGCACCTACACTTCCCCCGTGGTGATCGGGATCGACGCCAGCCGCGCCTTCTCCGCCTCCCCCACCGGGATCGGCGTGTACTCCAGCGAGATCATCTCCGGGCTGGCCAAGGACCCGCCGGCGGATCTCCGTCTCTACCTGAACGCCGGCCAAGCACCGCCTGGCGCTCCCCGGCTCCCCCAGGGCAGCGAGTACGCGGCCATCCCTCTCCGGAGGGGGTGGACCCGGCTCCGGCTGCGCTGGGAGCTGGCGCGTCGGCCTCCGGACCTCCTCTTCGTCCCCGCCTACCGACTCCCCCCGGGGCGGCTGCCTCCCTCGGTGGTCACGGTGCATGGGGTCGAGCACCGGATGACCGGCTCTGCATATTCGGCGGCCGCGGGCCGCGCGGTGGATGACTTCGTCCGCGACACCCTGAGCCGCGCTCGTCGGGTCATCACCCCCTCGGAGACCACCCGCTCCGACCTCTGCCAGCTGTACGGAGCCGACCCGGCCAGGGTCACCGTTATCCCCCACGGAGTCTCGGAGGCGCTCCTCAGCGCCGACCCCGGAGCCACGTCCTTGGAGCTGGAGCGGCTCCGAGTCCCCCGGCCGTACCTCTTGGTGGTGGGGGCGCACCACCCCCGGAAGAACGTCCAGCAGGCGGTGAGGGCGCTGGCCGCGGCCTTCCCCGGAGCCGACGGCGCACCTTCTCTGGTGGTGGCCAACGCCGCGGGCCCGGCCGCCTCCGAGCTGGCCCGCCTCGCCGAGGAGCTGGGGGCGGGCCGGCGCGTCCTGCTGCTCCCGCACCTTGGGCCGGCGGCCCTCGCCGCCCTCTACCGGGGCTCGGAGGCGACGCTGGTGCCGTCGCTGTACGAAGGCTTCGGCCTACCGGCGCTGGAAGCCATGGCCCTGGGATCGCCGGTTCTGGCCGGCGACTCCGGGGCGGTGGCCGAGGTGGCGGCGGGGGCGGCCATCCTGCTTCCCTCACAAGACCTCCAGCGCTGGGCAGAGGGGATCCGGGAGCTGGTCACCCGCCCGGACCTCCGCCGCCACCTCGCCGGCCTGGGCAGGGAGCGGGCGAGCCGGTACACCTGGGAGAGGTCGGTGGCCGCCCACCGCGCACTGCTCCTGGCAGAGCTCAGCGCAGGTAGAGGAGCGCCCTAGAGCCGGACCCCTCGACCCTCTCCAGCGCCACCTCGGCTCCCTTGACGGCGCTGTGGGCGGGATCCGGGACCACCCGGGCGCGCCTCCCGGTGCGTCTCACCAGGAGGTCCCGCCAGCTCTCCAGGTCCACCCCCCGCCCGGCGAGGTGCAGGGGCTGGCTCATGATCCGCTGCCGGTGGGTCTGGGGAGCCCCCTCGATCACCCCCTCGAAGACGCCCCGCACAGCCTCGGCCGCCCGCTCATCCGGAGCCCCGGGGGCGAGATCCACCTCAACTGCGCCGTGGGCCAGCATCCCGTGGTGGCAGACGATCGCCGCCTGGGCCCCCTGGGGCAGGAGATAGAGGATGGGGCTGGGGTCCCAGGAGGTGACGGGAAGACCGGCTCCGAAGGCCAGCGCCAGCGGCAGGTCGAGGACGTGGGCCATCCGGGCCCCGGAGTCCAGCGCCGCCTGCAGCAGCACCCGCCGTGCCGAGGTGGAGAGCTGGGCGGAGACCGCCAGCACCAGCTCGTGTCGGGCGAAGCTGATCCGCCCCACCGCCCGGGAGCTGAGCTGGCGCAGCAGCTGGGCCGCCGCCTCGGCGTGACGCAGCTCGAAGATCCCCATCGGCTCCACCAGCTCGGTCCCCGGGGCTTCCCGGCGGGCCGCCTCTCCGGACGCCAGCAGCCGCCCCCCGGACTGCGCCCAGCGGAGGAGGTTGGGCTCGTCCACGATGAGCCCCTCCCCCCGGACCCAGACCAGGACCCGGTCGGGCGCCAGCTCGACGGCGAAGCGCCGGCCGGCCAAGCTCAGCCCTCGATCCGGCGCAGCCGGGCACCCAGGGCGGTGAGCTTGGCCTCCAGCTCCTGGTAGCCCCGGTCCAGATGCCTCAGCTGCCGGCAGGTGGTGGTTCCCTCGGCACACAGCCCGGCGATCACCAGGGCTGCCCCCGAGCGGATGTCGGAGATGCTCAGCTCCGCCCCCACCAGGGGATGCCCCCCGTGGACGACGGCGATCCTCCCCTCCACCTCGATCCTGGCCCCCAGGAGGCGCAGCTGCTCCACCGGCCGGAAGCGGTTCTCGTACAGAGACTCCCAGACTGTGGACACCCCCCGGGCCTGGGTCATCAGGGCGACGTACTGCGACTGCAGGTCGGTGGCGAACCCGGGATGGGGCCAGGTGGTCATGTCCACCGCCGAGAGCGGTCCTGAGCGGGAGACCTTGGCCCAGCTACCCCCCTCCTCCACGGTGCAGCCGGCGCCCCGCAGCTTGTGGAAGAGCTGGGTCAGGTCGTCGCAGACCACCTCCTCGATGAGGACCTCTCCCCCCGTGGCGGCGGCGGCGATGGCGAAGGTCCCCGCCTCGATGTAGTCGGGGCGGACCCGGTGGTGGGCGCGGTGGAGGCGCTGCACCCCCTCGATCACGATCCGATCCCCTCCCGCCCCCGAGATCCGGGCGCCCATGGAGTTCAGGCAGAGGGCTAGGTCGGCCACGTGGGGCTCCCGGGCGGCGTTGGAGATGACGGTGATCCCCTCCGCCCGCACGGCCGCCAGCATGAGGTTCTCGGTGCCGGTCACGGTCGGCATGTCCAGAAGCAGGTGGGCACCGTGCAGTCGGCCGACCCGGGCCCGCAGCCAGGGGCCGTCCTCGGAGATCTCCGCCCCCATGGCCCGGAGCCCTGAGAGGTGCTGCTCGATCCTGCGGGCACCGATGTCGTCCCCGCCCGGCCGCGGCAAGAGCGCCTCCCCCCGGCTCCCCAGCAGTGCCCCCAGGAGGAGCAGTGAGGCTCGCATGCGGGAGGCCAGCTCGGGGTCGAGCGCCGCTCCGCCGGCGCGGGCCGGTGAGACCTCCAACTGCCCGGGGCGGCGGTCCACCGCCAGCCCCAGGCTCTGCAGGATCCCCACCATCGTGTCCACGTCCTCGATTGCGGGCACGTTGGAGAGCAGCAGCGGCTCCTCGGAGAGCAGCGCCGCCGCCATCTCCGGCAGGGCGGCGTTCTTGCTGCCGCTGACCCGCACCGAGCCGCGCAGGGCCCGGCCGCCCTCGATCTCCAGCTGGAGCCCGGTCACCTGGGCGGCTCCAGCCGGTGCTCGGGCTCGCGGCGATCCTGGAAGGCGAACCCTCCCCTCCGCCAGATCCGCAGCCCGAGGAGGACGAGCCCCACCACCAGCAGTCCCAACGCCACGGCCAGGATCTTACGGTGGCCGAAGAGCGCCAGCCCGAGGCAACCCAGAATCGCGGTGACCAGGTAGAAGGTGATCGCCGTCTCCCGGGCGCTGAGCCCCAGCGCCAGGAGCTGGTGGTGAAGGTGGCGGGCATCCGCCCGGGCGAAGCCCACCCCCTCTCGACGCCGCCGCCAGATGGCCCAGGCGGTGTCCCCGATGGGCAGCGCCAAGGCCAGCACCGGGATGAACAGCGCCAGGGCCACGGTCACCTTGGCCACCCCCACGATGGTGATGATCCCCACCAGCAGCCCGAGCACGTGGCTCCCAGAGTCCCCCATGAAGATGCGTGCCGGGGCGAAGTTGAAGACCAGGAATCCCAGGCAGCTGCCCACCAGCGCCGCGGAGAGGAGGATCACCCCGCCCTGCGAGGGATCCACCTGGAGGCGGTTGACGGCCGCCAGGTAGAGGACCCCGCCCACGATCGCCACCACGCCGGCGGCCAGCCCGTCCACCCCATCCAGGAGGTTGATCGAGTTCTGCATCCCCACCAGCCAGATCACGGTCACCGGGACCGCCGCCCAGAGGAGGTGGAGGTCGAGGTGGGGCAGGGTGACGTAGGTGATGGAGATGCCGAACACGGCCGCCACCAGCAGGGAGACCAGGATCTGGATCAGGAGCTTGGTCCAGTAGGGCAGCTGGAGGATGTCGTCGGCGGCCAAAAGCCCCGCCACCGCGACCGCCACCACCACGATCTGGAGCCAGTCCTGCACCCCCCGCCCGAAGATCGCCATGGCCACCACGAAGCCGGCCATCAGCGAGAGGCCCCCCAGCCTCCCGGTGGGCTTTTGGTGGATGTTCCGGCCCCCGGGGAGGGCCACGGCGTGCAGGCGGAAGCTGAGCCAGCGGGTCAGGGGAACCGTGGCCACGGTCACACCGACCGCCACCAGGAGGATGGGCAGGGCTACCAGGAAGTGGTGCTGGGGTGTGGGCAAGAAGCCCTCCTGGACTCAGGAGTAGGGCAGGGGAAAGGCCTCGCAGAGGGCCCGGGCCCGGGCCGAGACCCGGCGCAGGGTGTCCTCACCGTCCAGGTCGGAGATCAGCTCCGCCACCAGGGCGGCGATCTCGTCCATCTCCGCCAGCCCCATGCCTCGGGTGGTCACCGCGGGGGTGCCGAGGCGCACCCCACTGGGGTTGAACTTGGAGGCGGTGTCGAAGGGGATGGAGTTGCGGTTGACCGTGATCCCGGCCCGATCAAAGGCCTCCTGCACCCGTCGACCGGTGAGCTGGAGGGGTCGCAGGTCCAGGAGCATCAGGTGGTTGTCCGTCCCCCCGCTCACCAGCCGCAGCCCCCTCGCCATCAGCCCCTCGGCCAGCCGGGCGGCGTTGGCCACGACCCGCTGCGCGTAGTCACGCATCTCCGGCTGGCCCCAGGCGTGGAGCGCCACCGCCTTGCCGGCGATGGCGTGCAGCATGGGGCCGCCCTGGACGCCCGGGAAGACCGCCTTGTCCACGTCCTTGGCCCGGGATTCCGGGCAGAGGATCATCCCTCCCCAGGGCCCGCGCAGCGTCTTGTGGGTGGTGAGGGTGGTGATGTCGGCGTAGGGCACCGGGCTGGGGTGGGCGCCGCCCGCCACCAGACCGGCGAAGTGGGCCATGTCCACGAGGAGGGCCGCGCCGACCTCGTCGGCGATCCGCCTCAGGGCAGGGAAGTCGAAGGTCCTGGGATAGGCGCTGGCTCCCGCCACCAGCACCTTGGGACGGACCCCCCGGGCCAGGGCCAGGACCAGGTCGTAGTCGAGCCGCTCCGTCTCCTCGCTCACGCCGTAGAACTCGGCGTGATAGAGGATCCCGCTGAAGCTCACCGGGGAGCCGTGGCTAAGGTGGCCCCCATGGCTCAGGTCCATCCCCAGAATAGTGTCGCCGGCCTGGCAGAGGGCCATGTAGGCGGCCATGTTGGCCGAACTCCCACAGTGGGGCTGGACGTTGGCGTGCTCGGCGGAGAACAACTTCCGGGCCCGCTCCTGACAGAGGGACTCGATCTGGTCGACCCACTCGCACCCGCCGTAATAGCGGCGCCCAGGAGTCCCCTCGGCGTACTTGTTGGTCAGCCAGGAGCCGAGCGCTGCCAGTACCGCCGGGCTGGCGATGTTCTCCGAGGGGATCAGCTCCAGCGTGTGCTCCTGCCGGTCCAGCTCTCCATGCAGGAGGGCGGCCAGCTCCGGGTCGGCCGCCTCCAGGACCCCCAGCCGTTCCGCGGCCACCGCCATCTCAGTCCCTCCGAGCTGCCGAGAGGTCCTCAAGCCCGGGCAGAGCCAGCTCCTGTGGCCCCAGTCGGCCGCGCCGCACCAGGGTGGGGGCCTCCCGGGTCAGGTCGAGTATAGAGGAGGGCTCTGAGCCGGGCGGAACCTCGGCCGGCGCGCTCAGCGCCCCGGCCAGCCCGGGGATCTCGGAGATCGCGGCGCCCGCATCCCGCACCGGAGGTCGTCCGTGGCGGTTGGCGCTGGTGGTGGCCAGTGGCCCTGCTGCCGCCAGCAGCTCCAGCGCCAGCTGGTGACTCGGGATCCGCACCCCGACCGTGCCCTCTCCACCCAGGGCGAGGCCGGGTGGCCGCGCGGGGAGGATCAGGGTGAGGGGGCCCGGCCAGAAGCGGCCGGCCAGCTCCCGGGCCGTGGTGCCCAGCTCGCAGAAGGAATCCAGCTCCTCCAGGCCGGCCGCCATTAGGATCAGCGGCTGCCGCGGGGACCGACCCTTCAGCTCGGAGATCCGCCGGACCGCCGCCGGGAGGTCGGCACGGGCCGCCAGCCCGAACACGGTGTCGGTGGGGAAGGCGACCACTCCGCCGCCCCGAAGTACCTGGGCCGCGGCCAGGACGCCGTCGGCCCGGGCAGGCCAAAGGGGAACTTTGCTCAAGGTAGCCTGACCTCCAGGACCCGCTCCTTGCCCGCGAGGTCCAGGTGCCGGGCCGTGGCAACTGGGCCGAGCAACCTCCGTGCCAGGAGTTCCAGAGCAGGTAGCCGCCGCGGATCCCCCTCGAGGAGGATCAGCGCACCTGGCGCGGCGATGCCGGGCAGTTGGGGCAGGAGCTCTCGGTAGGGGCCCAGCCCGTCCGGGCCGCCGTCCAGCGCCCGTCGGGGCTCGAAGTCCTTGACCGTTCGATCCAGCCGCTCCCACTCTGAGGTGGTGACGTAGGGGGGGTTGGAGACCAGGAGATGGTAGGGTCCGCGCCCCTCGAGGGGCTCCGCCCAACTGCCCACCAGGACCTTCAGCCGCTCCTCCAGTCCGTGGCGGCTGACATTCAGCCCGGCCACCACAGCAGCACCCGGGTCCAGCTCCACCAGGTCGCAGCGCAGCCGGGGCAGGTTGGCGGCAAGGGCTATCCCGAGGCAGCCGCTGCCGGTCCCCAGGTCCGCCGCCCGTTCGGCCCCCGGCTGGAGACGGATCGCCAGGTCCACCAGGAGCTCACTCTCCGGTCGCGGGATCAAGACCCTCCCGTCCACCTCGAAGTCCAGGCCAAAGAACTCCCGCCGCCCCAGCAGCTGGGCCATTGGGCGCCCCTCGGCCCGGGCGGCGAGCAGGGGTCGGATCTTGGCCAGCTCCGCCTCCGCCAGCGGGCGCTCGAACTGGACGTAGAGGCCGATCCGGTCCACATGGAGCGCGTGGGCCAGGATCAGCTCCGCGTCGAGCCTGGGCGTCTCCGACCCGCTGGCCGTCAGGTGGCGCGTGGAGCGCCGCAAAACCTCCAGGAGGGTCAGCGGCACCCTGGCTTCGGCGGGAGTTTCACGAGGGGACACCGGCTGGCGACGGCTCAACGTGCCGTCACACAGTTGTCACAGATTTGGATGGGTAGCCTATCCCAACCATGCGTTAGCCTCGGCTCAACGTGCTGCATGTAACCGATAAGGCTAGGGCGTCCCGCGGTTGGAACCGCGGCCAGGCGATGGTGGAGTTCGCCCTGGTGCTGCCGATCGCGGTCATGATCTTGGCCCTCGCCGCCACTGGGGGCCAGATGCTCATGACCGACATCAGCCTGACCCAGGCGGCCAGGGCTGGGGCCAACTCGGCCGCCCAGGCGTACGGGAACAGCCCACCCGCGTCGATCACGGTGCAGACCACAGACGCCACGGTCGCCGCCCAGGACGAACAGGGCGGGGCGGGGTCGATCCAGTGCTCCGGGGCCCCGGCTCCAGGCCAATGCGTACAGGTCACCGACCTGCCCGCACCCTACCCGGGCCTGCAGAACAACGTGGTCAATTTGGTCCAAGTCAAGGTCTGGGAAACCATCTCCCCCTTGGTCCCCATCTTTGGCGGAGTGACCATCGAGGCGGAGGCAGTGGCTCCTCAATGAACCGGAAATTGCATCCGGCTCCGACGCTGAGGGGGCAACGGCACGCGTCCCAGTCGGGGCAGGTGATGATACTTTTCGCCGTCAGCCTGCTCGTGCTGCTCATGGCTGCAGGGATCGCGGTGGACGGGGGCTTCGGCCTGCTCCAATATCGCCAAGCCCAGAACGCCGCGGACTTCGCGGCCTCCGCAGCAGCGGATGCGCTGGTCAGCAATTGCGACGGTGACCTGAGCCCATCTCCGATCACCGGGCAGCAGGTGGTCCAGGTGATCAATGACGAGGTCAACCTCAACGCCCCCGCCGCTCAGCCGCCGCCCGGCAATCCAAGCGCCGTCCACTGGACGGCGACCTATATAGACGAGCCGAGTCCGGGAACCTTCACCACCGGCGGCGTGGTCACGGACACCAGCGCCACGGTCCCCGTCAAGACGTGCGGAGTGAAGGTAACCGTGAGTCCCCAGTGGCCCCCCTTCATCGAGCAGATCATGGGCGTGACCCAGCTCCGGACGGTCACCGGGGCCTCGGCGATCAACAGTGTCCAGCAGGGAGGGCCGCTCACCAGCATCGTCTCCCTGGGCGAGAACGGCGCCCACACCATCCTCATGGCCGGTGATGGCCAGTTCGACGTCAAGGGCACCATCTTCGACAACGCCAACGGCTGGCTTGACCCCAACCACAACAATTGGAGCAAGCCGGACGTGATCGACGGGAAGGAGAACGGGACCATGACCGACTACGGGAACATCGAGTCGGTCGCCAACCCTCCCTGGGACTGGTGCTTCGGCTCCGCCTCGAACTCCAGCGGGCCGCCTGCCGGTGACCCGACTGCCCCGGCCCCTTGGAGCGCTCCGGACCCGTGGAACTCTGCCACCTGCAGCGCCAACAACACCACCATCAACTACGACAACTGGGCAGGGGGCTATGGCCAGTACACCACCGACCCGATCAAGTCGGACCCCAACGCTCCGCCCCCTCCCACGGCCAGCGACGCCTACTGCCCGGGGTCCCCGGTGGTCACCTACACCTCCGCTAGCTCGATCCCCTCTTCCGGCGGAGTGAAGGAGTACTCACCCGGGGTGTACACCTTCCCAGTGCGGGTGACCGGCAATGCCAACTTCCAGGACTGCCCGGGCGGGTACGCAGGAATCTACGTTTTCGAACAGGGTCTGGTGCTGCGTCCGGCAGCGGGCGACCAGGTCACCGGCAGTGACGTGCTGTTCTTCACGCAGAACCCTCCCAACAAGATCGCCGGGGTGCAGAACGTTGGAGACGGGGAGCCCGTGATCGGTGGGTTTGGCGGCAGCTGCAACAGCAGTGGCACCGGCAATGACAACTGCAATCCGGTGAACTCCAGCGCCGAACAGACGGTCTCCTTCAACCCCAACCCCGTGGCCAACCAGGGGCTGAACGATTCGGTGGAGATGGGCGGTGGAGGAACGATCACGCTGAGCGCGCCCACCTCTGGCACCTGGCTCGGTTTCCTGCTCTGGCAGGACTGGAACACCCCGGCCAACTTCGGCTTTGATGCCATGCTCGGGGATAGCGCCAACATCACCCTCACCGGGATTCTCTTCAACGACAGTTACATCACCGGCCAGAACCTCAGCAATGAGACCTACTGGGGCGACCACAACGGGATCCCCTACCTGCCCGGCGGGATGCTGGTGGCCGGCTTCGGCGTCGACTCCTCCACCGGCATGACCTGTGAGGGCGGCCAGCCAGGCTCGGCTCTGCCCGGGAACCCCGTCAACGACCCCCAGGGTTGTCACGTGACCATCCAGGGTCTGGCCACCGTTGACCTCTTCCAGACCCAGGGCGACACAATTCTGGCCATCACCGGTAGCACCTTCCACATCCCGGGCATCCAGGGCTCGGCGATCCTGACCCAGTGATCGGGAACCTTCGGCGGCCACGGCAGGGCGGAGGGCAGGGGCAGAGCGCAGTCGAGTTCGCCCTGGTGGCACCGATCTTCTTCGCCCTCCTCCTCGGGATCATCGCCTCCGGGATTCTCTTCTTCCAGGCCAGCGCGGTTTCCGATGCCGCCCAGGGGGGTGCCCGCGCGGCCATCGTGAAGAACGCCTCGACGAACAACGGTCTGTCGCTGTCAGGTGGATGCGCCACCGGGCTGCCGATCTCGATTCAGGCGGCAGCTCAGCGTGCGGCCAACATCCTGGCCGTAAACCCGAATTCCCTATGTCAGCTGGGGACTTCCACCAGCGGCACGAGCTTCTGTTCCGGGGGAGCGGCCGACACCTTGGTACAGACCACGGTTCCCGGTGACGCCTACATCGAGGTGTGCGTCGAGGGAGGGTACTCCAGCCCCTCTGCGTTCAAGGTGAAAGTTACATATGTGGCCCACCCCCTGGAGCCTCTCCTCGGCAACCAGGTAGTGTTGACCTCGACCAGCATCCTGCAGGCGCAGTAGGCTGGTTCGCCTCCAGCGGTCACGCCCCTCCTAGGGCGGGCAACCTGCCCGCCACTCGGTGGAGTCTCTCCGAAGCCTCACTCGCCACCGACTCCACTTCGGGGCCGGAGCTGCTCATCAGGGCGCGGGGCTCCATGAAGAGGACCCTGGTGGAGCCGGCCCTCTCCTCCTCTAGCACCACGTTGCAGGGGAGGAGGACCCCCACCACGGGGTCCGCCACGAGCGCCCGGTGGGCGAGGGCGGGGTTGCAGGCACCGAGGATGCGGTAGGGCCGGAACTCCAGGTCCAGCTTCTGCCGCAGGGTGGTGCGCACGTCGATCTCGGTGAGGACCCCGAATCCCTCGGCCGCCAGCTCCCGCCGCACCGCCTCCTCTGCCTCCGAGATCGGAAGTGGGACGCTGACCGAGAACGCGTACTCCCCGGCACTCATGCCGAGACCTGGGACCTTGCCGCCAGGGACAGCACCCGCTCCACGAAGTGCTCCTCGGGCAGGGCTCCAACGAAGGAGCGGCCGCCGTTGACCACCGTGTGGGGAACACCACGAACCCCGTGGCGCTGCGAGAGCTCAGGGAACTCGTTGGCCTCGACGGTCCGGGCCCGCACCTTCTCCGAGGCCAGCGCCATCCGGTTGGCCAGGCTGGCGGCGGAGGGGCAGTAGGGGCAGCTGGGGGTGACGAAGACGGTCACCTCCACCTCGTGGTCGAGCCCATCGATCCGTCGGCTGGCGGACTCGCTGAAGCCGGACCCCGCTCCGCCGACCCGCTCCACGGCGTCGATCAGGGTGGCGAACTCGAAGCCGCTGGGCAGCCCCTGGAACATCACCCGCGGTGTCTCCCCGGGCCGCGATACCTCGATCTGCGGGAGCTGGTACTGCTCCGGGTCAGCCTCGACCAGCTCCACCGTCACCTTGCCGGGTGCCAGCTCCCCCAGGGTCTCCACCAGCTCACGGCTCTCCGGACAGGTGGGGCAGCTCTCGGTCGGAGCGTAGCGCAGGGTCAGGGAGACGGGCTCTTTGAGGGGCAGAAGTCGCCGGGCGACCTCCTCCCTGGTCCTCTCATCGATCAGCGCCATCTACTTCCTCCTCGGTCTCCCAGAGCCGTCGGCAGCTCACCGCTCCGGGCCGGATTATACCCATAGGGGTATGCCCCAACCACCCCCCTCGAGGGTCTCCAGGCCGGCCCGAGGATGGCTACTCTTCGGCCGGCGGCTGCGAGAGAGCGCCCAGCAGGAGCCGATCCGCGGCCATCTTGGCCACCGTTCCCGAGGGGTCCTGGAAGTCACGAAGGTCCCGCTTGATCTCCGCGTGGACCGCCGCCGGGTGCCTGAGCAGGCTGCCCACCATCTCCGATGCCACCTCCTCCAGC
>JAKAXE010000038.1 GCA_021816695.1 bacterium
GTCCAGGGCCACCTGGTCGTTGCGGCTCCGCCCGGTGTGCAGCCGAAGGGCGGGCTCACCGATCAGCTCGGCCAGCCGGCGCTCCACCGCCATGTGGATGTCCTCGTCCTCGGGCCGGGGCCGGAAGTTCCCTGAGCGCACCTCCTGGGCGATCTGCTCCAGCCCGGACAGCAGCTGCTCTTGCTCTTGGGGCTGGATGAGCCCCGCGCGGGCGAGCCGGCCGGCGTGGGCCGCCGAGCCCCGGATGTCGAACTCGGCGAGGCCGAGGTCCTCCTGGACGGAGGTGGAGTACCGCTCCAGCACGGGGTCGGTCGGGCCCTGGAGCCGCCCGCTCCAGGCCTTGGGATGAGCGGGCCCACCCGGCGTCCGGTCAGCTCCCGGAGGCACCGGGCTCCTCGGTACCGGGAGCGGCGGCGATCCCCCGGGGCGCCGACTGCAGCAGCGGGCGAGAGTCCTCCCAGAGACGCCCCTGCACCTGAGCCTGGGTCCTGAGGGGCAGGCCGAAGATCGAGAGGAAGCCAGTGGCCGCCTGGTGCTGGAACCGGTCGTCCTGGCGCTCATAGGTGGCCAGCTCGCGCCGGTAGAGCGAGCTGGGACTGCTCCGACCCAACAGCACGAGCGCCCCCTGGCGGAGGCGCAGCCGCACCTCGCCGGTGACCAGCGGCTGGGTGCTGGCCACGAAGGCCCCCAGGCTCTGCCGCAGGTGGGAGAACCAGAGGCCGTCATAGGTCAGCTGGGCCCACTCGTCCGCCACCAGCCGCTTGAAGCGCAGCACATCCCGAGGCAGGGTGAGGGCCTCCAGCTGCCGGTGGGCCGTGTCCAGCACAACCGCGGCCGGCGCCTCGTAGATCTCCCTCGACTTGATACCCACCAGCCGGTCCTCGACGTGGTCGATCCGGCCCACCCCGTGGGCGCCCGCCAAGCGGTTGAGCGCCTCCACCAGCTCCACCCCGGACAGCTCCTCCCCATTCAGCCGGGTGGGGATGCCCGCCTCGAAGTGGATCTCGACCTCGACCCCCTCGGGAGGAGCCGACTCCGGTGCCGTGGTCCACTCGTATGCGGACTCTGGCGGGGACACCCAGGGGTCCTCCAGGATCCCGGTCTCCACACTGCGACCCCAGAGGTTGGCGTCGATGCTGTAGGGGCTCTCCACGGTCGCCCGAACCTCCAGCCCGTGGGTGGCAGCGTAGGCGATCTCCTCGCTCCGTCCCATGCTCCACTCGCGAAGGGGGGCGACCACCTGGAGGGCGGGGGCCAGAGCCCCCACGGCCACGTCGAAGCGGACCTGGTCATTGCCCTTGGCGGTGCAGCCGTGGGCGACAGCGCTGGCCCCCACCTCCCGAGCCACCTCAACCAGGAGCCGGGCGATCAGCGGGCGCCCCAGGGCGGTGGCCAGGGGGTACACGCCCTGGTACACGGCCCCAGCCTGCAGGGTGGGCCAGATGAAGTTGGAAATGAGGAGCTCCTTGGCGTCCACCACGTGCGCCGCCACGGCCCCGGCGGCCAGGGCCCGGCGCTGCAGCGCCTCGGTGTCCTCGGTCTCCCCCAGGTCCGCGGAGAGGGTCACGACCTCAAAGCCCCTCTCGTGGGTCAGCCAGTGGACTGCCACGGTGGTGTCGAGGCCACCGGAGAACGCCAGAACGCAGCGGGGCCGTTGGGTGGTCACAGTCTCATCCTCCTCTGGCTGGCAGCGCCGGCGACGGGACGGCGTTCTCCTGGCAAGCGTGGCGCAGCCGCTCCACCACGGTCTTGGCCTCGCGGGCCGAGCGCGCCTGGACGAAGATGGTGTCGTCGCCGGCCACCGTGCCCGCCACCTGGGGCAGCCGGAGGGAGTCGACCGCTAGCGCCACCACCTGGGCGGCTCCGCTGGGGGTGTGCAGGATGACCATGGAGCCGACGACGTCGATCTCCAGGAGCTGGAGGGCCAGGAGCTGTAGAAGTCGGCCCTGAGGCTCGGGGTCGGCGGGGGGGAGGTATCGCCGCTCGGACCCTGCCACGGCCCTGAGGACCCCGAGCTGGCGCAGGTCCCGACTGATGGTGGTCTGGTCAGCGGCGATCCGCCGGCGGTGAAGCTCGTCGGCGAGCTCCTCCTGAGTGCGGACCGGCCGGGTGCGCAGCAGCTCCAGAATGGCCGCCTGGCGCTCGCGCCGGGCTTCAGCGGAAGTCAACCGCCGTCCCCCGCGCGCTCCAGTGCCTTGGCGAGCCGCGCCACCGCCAGCTCCACCTCATCGTCCGAGATCACGAGGGGCGGAGCGAGGCGGATGGTCCGGTCGCCGATGGCGTTCACCAGCACCCCCTCGGACAGCGCCTCCTGAGCCGCCAGAGCGGCGATCGGGCGGTCCAGGCCCACCCCGAGGAGCAGCCCCCGGCCGCGCACCTCGGAGACAGGCAGACCCCTCTGGGCCAGCCCCAGGATCCCCTCCCGGAGCTGATCCCCAGCGGTCGCCGCCCGCTCCCAGAGACGTTCCCGGCCGATCACCTCGAAGACCGCGCTTCCGGCGGCGCAGGCGACCGGATTGCCCCCGAAGGTGCTCCCGTGATCTCCGGGTTCCAGGACATCGGCCCGACCCGCCACCAGCACCGCCCCCAGGGGTAGCCCCCCGCCCAGCCCTTTGGCAGCCGTCATGACGTCCGGCACCGCGCCCGCCGGCTGGTGCGCCCACCAGCTGCCGGTGCGGGCCATCCCGGACTGGACCTCATCCAGGATCAGGAGCGCCTCGTACCGGTCGCAGAGCTCGCGCAACCCCTTGAGGTACGGGTCACCGAGCGGGTGCACCCCGCTCTCGCCCTGGACCGGCTCCGCCATCACCGCCACCGCCGGCCGGAGCTCGTCAGAGAGGGCCGTCTCCACGGCGGCGAGGTCACCGCGCGGCACCTGGAGGAAACCCTGGGGAAGCGGCTGGAAGGGGTCGGAGTAGTGGGGGTTGCCGGTGGCCGCCAGGGTTCCCAGGGTGCGGCCGTGGAAGGCGCCCTCCAGTGTGACTATGGTGTGGGCGCCGCCGCGGTGCAGCTGGCCCCACTTCCTGGCAATCTTGATGGCAGCCTCGTTGGCCTCGGCTCCGCTGTTGCAGAGGAAGACCCGGCCCGGGAAGGCGCTCTCGACCAGCCGCGCCGCCAGCTTCACCGGCTCCTCGGTGTGGTAGAGGTTGCTGGTGTGCATGAGCCGGTGGAGCTGCGAGCTGGCGGCCTCCACCACCTCAGGGTGGCAGTGCCCGAGGACGTTGACTGCGATCCCGCCCACCAGGTCCAGCAGCCTTTGGCCATCCTCCGTCTCCACCCAGCAGCCCTCTCCCGACACCAGGGTGAGGGGCAGCCGGCGGTAGGTGTCGCAGAGCAGTGCCCCCTCACGTTCGGCCAGAGTCGTCACCTCAGCCCGCGTCCGGGGGATCGATCATGGTGCCCACCCCGGCCTCGGTCAGCAGCTCCAGAAGGATGGAGTGGGGTTCCCGGCCGTCGATGATGTGGACTGCCACCCCGGCCCGGGCCGCGCGACAGGCGGCCTGGAGCTTGGGGATCATCCCCGAGCTCGCCGTCCCATCCGAAAGCAGCTGCTCCGCGTCTCCCACCGGCAGGCGGCTGAGCAGCCGGCCATCGCGGTCCCGGACCCCCTCGACGTCGGTGAGGAGCAGCAGCTTGGCGGCCCCCAGCTCCTCGGCGAGGGCGGCCGCCACCCAGTCGGCGTTGACGTTGTAGCTGCGCCCGTCGTAGCCCAGCCCGATCGAGGCCACCACCGGGATCATCCCCCGCTCAAGGATCCCCAGCAGCGGGTCGGCGTTGACCTCCTGGACCTCTCCCACCAGCCCCAGGTCCTCCCCCTGAGGTCCCATCTGGCGCCGCACCAGGATGGTGGGCCCGTCCTCACCCGAGAGCCCCATGGCCCGGCCCCCCAGCCGGTGGATGGCGGCCACCAGGTCCGGGGTGATCTTGCCGGTCAGGACCATCTTGGCCACCTCCATGGTGGGCTCGTCGGTGACCCGGAGGCCGGCCACGAACTGCGTGTCCAGGCCGAGCCGATCCGAGAGCGCGGTGATCTCGCGCCCACCGCCATGCACCAGGACGGGGCGCAGGCCCACGTAGCGCAGCAGGACGAGGTCCTGGAGGACCGCGTCGCGAGCTGTGGCCTCCTCCATCGCCGCGCCCCCCACCTTGACCACCAGGGTTCGGCCATGGAAGCGCTGGATGTAGGGCAACGCCTCCACCAGCACCTGGGCACGCAGGCTGTCGGGGATGTCCGGGGTGAGCTCAGGTTGAGTAGTCGGCATTGATCCTCACGTAGTCGGCGCTGAGGTCACAGCCCAAGGCACTCGCCCCGGCCTCCCCCACGCCCAGGTTGACCTCGATCACGACCCGCTCGGCGAGAAGCCGAGGGGCCACCCGTTCCACCGCCCCCAGCACCACCTGCCCCCGGGTGAACAGCTCCTCGCCCTGCATCGAGAGCCGGCAGCGGTCCAGGGCCAGCTGCGCCCCTGAGCGCCCCACCGCTGCCAGCACCCGGCCCCAGTTGGGGTCCCCGCCGTGGATGGCGGTCTTCACCAGCGGGGAGCTGCTGACGCAGCGCGCCGCCAGGAGGGCATCATCCGGGCTGGCAGCGCCGGAGACCTGAACCTCGAACACCCGAGTTGCGCCCTCGCCGTCCGCCACCACCTGCTCAGCCAGGGATCCCAGGACCGCTTCCAGCGCCTCCTCGAACTCCCCCCACCCGGGGACTCCGGGCGTGAGAGCGGGAGAGCCGGCTGCTCCGTTGGCGAGCACAAGGCAGCAGTCGTTGGTGCTGGTGTCGCCGTCCACGCTGATGCGGTTGAAGGTCCGCCGCACCACCCGGGCCAGCAGCTCCTGGAGCGCCGGAGCCGGAACCGCGGCGTCCGTAGTCAGGAATGCCAGCAGGGTCGCCATGTCCGGATGGATCATCCCCGAGCCCTTGGCCATCCCCCCGAGGTGGTGGGTGACTCCGGACGCCGAGAACTCCACCCCCGCCTCCTTGCTCCGGGTGTCGGTGGTCATGATGGCCCGGGCCGCGTCCGCTCCCCGCCCCGGGGCCAGGTCGGCGGCAGCCCGGGAGATCGCGGGCAGGATGCGCTCCATGGGCATGGGCCGCCCGATCACCCCGGTGGAGGCGACCAGGACCTCATGGGGGGCGCAGTCCACGCTGTCCCCGGCGGCCTGGGCCATGCGCAGCGCGTCCCCCAGGCCCCGCGAACCGGTGGCGGCGTTGGCGTTGCCGCTGTTCACCACCACGGCCCGGGCTGTCCCCCGGCGCAGGTGCAGCTGGCTCACCACGACCGGGGCGGCCTTGACCCGGTTCTGGGTGAAGACGCCGGCAGCCGTGGCCACCCGGTCGGAGACCAGGAGCGCCACGTCAGTGCGGTCCAGGCTCCCGTCCCGGACACCGGCCGCGGCCACACCGGCGCTGAAGCCCGCGGCCATGGTCACGCCCGTCGAGGGACGGGTCACCGGCTGGCTCACGGCCATTGGGGCCTCCGGCCGATCCCGGCTGTTGCCTCCAGCCCCAGGCGCCAGTTGAGCGCCTGGACCGCCTGCCAGGCGGCTCCCCGCCCGAGGTTGTCCAGGACCGCCTCGACCACCAGATGGGATCCCTGGGAGCCCAGATGGATGAAGGTGTGGTTGGTGCGGCTCGCCAGCTTGGTGGGGACGGGCGCCTCCACCAGGTGCACGAAGGGGCTGGCGCCGTACGCCAGCCGGTACTCCTGGAGCACACGGTCCAGGGCCGGCCCTCCCTCCCAGGGCAGATAGCAGGTGACGCAGATGCCCCTGGTCATGGGAACCAGGTGAGGTACGAAGGTGACATCGACAGCGATTTGGGACAGCTCCGATAGCGCCTGCTGAATCTCCGGCTGGTGGCGATGTCCGGCCACGGCATAGGGGAGCACCGCCTCGTCCAGCTCGGAGAAGAGGTAGGCCGGCCCGGCCCCTCGGCCAGCCCCGCTTATCCCGGTCTTTCCGTCCACCACCAGAGACGGCTGGACCAGCCCAGAGCGGAGCGCCGGCGCGGCAGCCAAGATGGCAGCGGTGGCGAAGCACCCAGGGAGGGCGACGATGCGTCCTGCCCGCGAACCCAACTCCAGCTCCGGGACAGTGAGCTCCGCCTCCCGCAGCAGCTCCGGAGCCGGGTGCTCCCGCCCGTACCATTTGGGGTACAGCCCGGGATCCCGGAGGCGGAAGTCGGCCGAGACGTCTATCACCACAGCGCCACTGTCCACCCAGCTACCCGCCTGCGCGGCGGCCTCGAGTGAGGACTGGGTTGAGATCACCACTTCCAGGCGGGTGGGATCCAGCTCCTCGGTGAGCTCCAGCTCGCAGCCAGAACCCGGGCACGCCTCCCGGTGGACCCTGCCCGCCTGGCTGCGGGAGCTGACCTGGGTGAGCTGCGCTACGGGGTGCCCCAGGAGCAGGCTGACCAGCTCGGCACCTGCATATCCGGTCGCCCCGGCCACCCCAATCCGGGGCGCTCCCGCTGCCTGCTGCATTTCGGCAGTATTGCATATTTATGCACGAATACGCATGATGCCGGGAAACCGGCGATAATCCACCCGTGCTCAGGAGGGGCCGGCTGCGCCCGCCACGGGTGCGCCAGCTCTGGGCTGCGGACCGGGATGAGGTCGAAGCATGCCTCGGTCAAAGCCCGTTGGAGAACGTGTTCCTGCGCAGCGAGGTGCGCCGGGGAGCGCTCCGCGACGGAGCCCTTCTGGGAGTCCAGCGGGCGGGTGAGCGCCGGGTGAGGGGAGTCGCCCTCAGGGGACCGCTGCTGGTGCCCTGGGCGCCCCAGGCCCCCGACCTGGCCGCCCTGGCGGAGGCCCTGCGCCCCACCCTGCACCGGGTCGAGCTGATCGTCGGGCCCAAGGACCAGGTGGAACGGCTGCAGCGTCTGTGCGAGGGCGACCTCCGCCCGGTCCGCCTGCTGCGTGGCGAGCAGCCTCACTACTCGGTGACCGCGGAGCAGCTTCGCCCGGTGCCGGGACCGCAGGCCCCGCTGCGGCTGGCTCGGATCCAGGACCTGGAGCGCGTCGCCCAGGCCGGAGCGGCCATGCACCTGGAGGAGATGGGCTTCAATCCGCTGGAGCTCGATCCGGTCGGCTGGAGGGAGCGGGTGGTCACCGCCATCCGGCGCGGATGGGTGCACCTGTGGGAGGAGGACGGGAGGATCGTCTTCAAGGCGGAGTGTTCGGCGGTGACCCCGGAGGCGATCCAGATCCAGGGCGTGTGGACCGACCCCGAGCTCCGGGGCCAGGGCCGGGCGTCCGCCGGCATGGCCGAGGTCTGCCGGACGCTCCTCGCCAGCACCGGCGCCGTGACTTTGTTCGTCAACGACTTCAACCTTCCCGCCATCCGCGTCTACGAGAAGGTGGGCTTCACCCGGATCGGGACGATGCGCTCGGTGCTCTTCTGACCTGGAGGTCACCAACCGCCCCGGGGAGGGCGGCACCGCCGTCGTCTCGGCGCTCCGCAATTCGCCACTGGGGGCGCGGATCATAGTCCTGATCGGTCATGCCCCCGGGTGGCAGCGGGAGACCTGGGCTCTATTCCCGGTCTCGGTGCTGCTGGCGGCGATGGCGAAGCTTTCGCCTAGGTCCTGATGGCGCTCTCCGTTATCCGGGTCCGCCGCCCCTGGCCGCCTTCTGGAACAGCTGCCGGAGCCCGGACGAGTACCTGACGCGGATCCTCCCCCCTGGCTCTGGACCCGGTCGTCCTGCAGGCGGGAAGGAGGGCCGGCCCCCCTTGCCGACCTCGAAGGCCAGCTCCCAACTGGCCGCACCCCACCGCCCAGGGCAAAGAGTCCCCTGGTGTTTGATCCCGCGCCGGCCAGGACGTCGATGACCAGGAGGGCACTAGGCCGCGTCGCGCACCTCCGGCAGAGGCGCCGCGGGCGCGTGGGAGAGGCGGGAGGGCCACCAGTTCCAGCGTCCCAGCAAGACCACGAAGGATGGGACCACCAGGGTGCGGATGATGAAGGTGTCCATGAACACTCCGGCGGCGATGCCGAAGCCGATCTGCTGGATCTGAGAGCCACCCGAGCCGCTGCCGGCGATCGCGAGCACTGCGAAGGTGCCGCCCAGGACCAAACCCGCGGTGCTGACAGTGGTCCCGGTCATGCCCACGGCCCGGCGCACAGCCTGGCGCAGTGGCATCTGCTGGACCTCCTCGCGGATGCGGGTCATCATCAGGATGTTGTAGTCCGAGCCCAGCGCCATCAGGAACACGAACATTAGGAAGGGGAGGATGAAGTTGATCCCGTCTTGGCCCAGCAGGTGCACGAAAATCACCGCCACCAGCCCCAGCGCCGCGAGGTAGGAGAGCACCACGCTGACCACCAGATAGAGGGGTGCGACCAAGCTCCTCATCACCAGCGCCAACAAGATGGCGATCAACACTGCGACCAGGGGGATGATGTGGACCAGGTCGCTGTTGGACAGGCTCTGGACGTCATAGGCAAAGGGCAGAACGCCGAAGAGCCCGTTCTCGGTGGCCCCGATCCGACCAGCCACTCGGGCGATCGCGGCACGCACCGCCGGGACGGCCGCGATCGCCTTGGGGGAGCTGTCGCTGTTGTTCAGCAGCAGGGTCGAGAACTGGATGGTCCGGCCATCAGGGCTGATGAACTGGGCCAGTTCCCGGTAGGAGTTGTAAAGGCTGGGGCTGATGGGCAGCGAGGCTGGCTCGGTGGGCGGCAGGAGTCCGGGGGCGCCCAGCTGCCGGTGCAGGGAGGTGATCTCAGCGGGCGTCAGCCCCGAGGCTGCGGCCGGGCCGATCACGGTGCGGAACTGGCCCGTCTGT
Organism: bacterium; assembly: GCA_021816695.1. Classification (GTDB taxonomy): domain Bacteria; phylum Chloroflexota; class Dormibacteria; order Aeolococcales; family Bog-877; genus JAJYXT01. The sequence continues at coordinate 8,791 of JAKAXE010000038.1, forward strand.
TGGAGGCCCAGCTGGGCGGTGGCGAGGACTCCCGGGTCACTCCAGGCGGAGCTGGGCAGATCGAACAAAACCGCTGAAGCCTGCACGTTGGAGGCGGGGAAGTCCTTGGCCAACACCGCTGCCCCCGCCGCTGAGTCGGTCCCGATGGGCGCGCTGGCGTTGGCGAAGCCGGCGGTGGTGCCGGTGAGAGAGCCGACCGCCAGGCCGCCGAAGACCACCACCCCAGTCACCACGAGCCAGAACGGATGGCGCACCACCCCGCCCGCCATGCGCCCGTAGATGCCGGTCCGGGGGGTCTCCTCCCTGGAAGTGCGGGTGGGCCAGAAGACCGCCCTCCCGAAGATGGCCAAGAGGGCGGGGAGCAAGGTGAGCCCGGCGAGCAGCATCAGCCCGATGCCGATCGCCAGTGCTGGCCCCAGGCTCTGGTAGATGCCGAACTGGGCCAGAATCAGGCTGAGCAAGGCCGCGATCACGGTGAGCGCCGAGAAGGTGATCGACTCGCCCACCGTGCTGACCGCCGTCACCACTGCCTGATGGGGGTCGAGCCCCCGGCGCAGCTCCTCCCGAACGCGAAACACCAGGAACAGGCCGTAGTCGGTGCCCGCCCCTAGCACCAGCACGATCAGGATCACCTGAGTGATCACCGACACCTGGACTCCGACGTGCGTCGCCTCCGCGACCACCGGGCCGGAGAGGGCCAGCACCAGGGCCGCTGGCAGCAGGGTGACGAACGGCGCCAGCACCGCTCGGAAGGCCAGCAGCAGCAGCGCGATGATGAAGACTACGGAAAACAATTGGGTCAGGTTCTGCGACTGCTTGGAGGACTGCTGACTATCAATCACGGTGGGCAGGTCTCCGGTGAGGTGATAGGTCAGCCCGGGCACGCTGGCAGCCGTGAAGTCGGCTCGGATGGACGCCACCAGAGCGGGCCCTTCCCCGCCCCCGAAGGCTGGCACGGCCGCCTCGATGAGGGCTTGGCGCGCCTCTCCGTTGGGTGAGGTACCCAGGTCCCGCACCAGCTCGACCTTGGGCAGATGGCCGATTTTGGCCTCGAGCCGGGTGACCGCCGCCTGCTGCGTTGGCGACAATGGCCCGACGCTGCTGACCGCCACGAGAGTGGACGCCGCCAGCTTCGAGTTCTGGAAGGGGCGAGCCAGCTGGGCCGCCCGCATGCTGGGAGCGTTGCTCGGCAGGAAGGCGGAGTTGGAGTCCTTGCTGACCGAGGCCAGGGTCGGCAGCAGGTGGATGCACACCACCGCCACCACCACCCAGGCCACCACCACAGGAACCCGAAAGCGCACCACGAAACGGCCGAGGCCCGCGAAGAAACGGCTCAAGATTTCACTCCTGGCGCCGCTGGCCGGCACCCCGCGGTTGCGGAGATGGAGCGGCCATCGACCGGCTCGGCCCCGGCGACCCTCTCCAGGAGGCCGACCAGGGTCGTCAGATCGCGGTCGTCAAGCTGTGCCAAGAGAGACTGGGTGCCGGACACCAGTAGCTGCCCAGCCTGCTCCGCCATCTCCCGAGCGGATGCGGTCAACTGCACCACCACGGCCCGGCGATCACCCACGACTGGCAGCCGCTCCACCCATCCGTGCTCGACCAGCCGGTCCACCAGCTCGGTGGCGCTGCTGGCAGTGACCCCCAGATGGCGGGCCAGATCGCCCATCGCCAGCGGACCCTCCTGGTGCAGGGCCAGTAGGACCGCCCGCTGGTGCCGGGTGGCCTCCCTGAGGGTGGCGGAGAAGGCCTGACCTCCGGCATCCAGGGAGCCGGTGAGGCTGGTGCGGATCATGTTCCCCAGGTGCCACTGCAACCGGATGAACCGGTTGACCAGCTCCTCGCGGCTCGGCACCGCCCGGGCCCGCTCCCCACTCGCTTCACTAGCTGGGCTGAACATGCGGATGAATGATACTTCGCACTCCGAAGATATGGCCCGCGCCGAGTTCTCCTCCCGTCCCCCACAGGGGCACGGTCGGGCCCCCAGGGACCGTCCAGGTAACCGTGTAAATCCGGTCCCGCCGGTTGATGGACTGGAGGAGCAGCCACCATGGACACAGCGATCGAGACCCACCACCTGGCGGGGCAACCAGGGCCGGTGGTGAGGGCCAGGGTCCGGATGACCGGGATAGCGAGCGGGACGAGCAGCTGATCGGCTAGCTGGCCGAACGGGCTCAGGGTCCGACACTTACCGGGCGGAACAGCCTGCTGGCGCGGCTGACCCGAGCGGTGACCGAGGGGGCTCCGGAGGCCGAGATGGACGCCCACTGGGGCTAGGCTCGGGCACGAGCTGACTGAGGGCAAGGACGGCTACGCCCGCGATGGGAAGCGCCCCAAGACGCTGCTGACCGACATCGAGCCGGTGTCGATGGCCATCCCTGGGGACCGAGCCGCCGACTTCGGACTACTGCTTTGCATCTGGGCGGAGCGGCAATCCCGAGAACCCGATCAGCGACCACCACCTAAGCCCGCGACCGCGCCCAACTGGTGCCGGCGCCGCGTCCCTAAGCGCGCCCGGTGGCTCCCCCGAGGCCCATCCACCGATCCAGGTATGAGCCCAGAGCTGCCCGCGGATACTTTCAGCCGCCCTCGGCCAGCACCGGGGCCGTACGCCTGCGGCGGGCCAGCGCCGGCCCACTCACCATGAGCACCACCCCCACCGTGATCATCGCCGCGGCCGCCACCGTTCCCAGCGTCAGCCCCTGTCCCAGGACCACCCATCCGAGCACGATCGCCACCAGGGGGTTGACGTAGGCGTAGGTGGCGACGGTAGTGGTGGGAAGGCTGGCGAGGGCGAACACGTAGCAGGAGTAGCCGAGAAGCGATCCCCCGACCACCAGCCAGCCGAAGGCCAGAACCGTCGCTGGTCCGACCTGCTGGACGTGGAACTGATGGAGCTCCCCGGTGGCGGCTCCCAGAGCCACCAGTCCCACACCGCCCGCCAGCATCTCCAGGGCCGAGGCCTGGAGAAGGCTGCGGGGGAGGGGCGCGGTCCGGGAGTACAGGGACCCCGCGGCCCAGAGGAGCGAGGAGAGGAGCAGAGCGGCGGCGAAGACCGGCTGGAGACGTCCGCCCGAACCCGGTCCGGCCAGCAGCGCGACCCCGGCCAGACCCACCGCCACTCCAGCCCAGCCCAGGACTCCGGGACCTGAAGCGCGGTTGAGGAGCACCGCCAAGACGGCCATCCAGAGGGGCACCGTGGCGATCATGAGCGCCGCCATCCCCGAGGGCACCCGTAGCTCGGCCCAGCTGACCAGGCCGTTGGCGCCCAGCAGCAGCAGTGCCCCGACAACCGCCGCTGCCCGCACCTCCCGAAGGCTGGGCCGGTGGTGACCGGAAGCCGTCCTCCCAGCGACCAGGTAGAGGATCACTCCGGCGACCAGGAAGCGGCTGCCGGCCATGAGGAAGGGGGGAACCTCTCGCACTGCCACCTGGATCGCGGTGAAGGTGGATCCCCACATGAAGTAGACGACCACCAGTGCCGCCCAGGCGACCAGCCAGCGAGACCCGCGAAGTTTGGTGAACATCTGTAAGCGCCCACTCCAGGCGTCCTAAGCAACCAAGCCAATACTAGCGGTTGAACTTTGAAACTTGTGGCACAATCGCCAGGATGGACGACATTGACCGTCGCATCGTCGGCCTGCTCACCGTGAAGGGCCGGATGACCCTGTCAGCTCTGGGCGAGGCCGTGGGGCTATCGGCCCCGGCGGTCCACGACCGCGTGCACCGGCTGGAGAACACCGGCGTGATCCGAGGTTATGCCGCTCTGCTCGACGCCGACCTTTTGGGGCTGGGCACTGCGGCGATGGTTTCGATCACCCTGGGTGGCGACCCGGGGACCCGCCAGAAGCTGGAGGCGCGGCTCTCCGAGGATCCGAGGGTCCTGGAGCTGCACGAGGTCGCCGGCGACGACTGCTACGTGGCCAAGGTGCGGGTGAGCTCCCCCAAGGCGCTCGCAGCGCTCCTGGCCGAGCTCCGGCTGGGCTTCCCCGGGCTCACCACCCGTTCCATGATGGTGCTGCGGTCGTGTTTTGAAAAGCCGCTCGGGCCGGGTGCCGCTGACTGAAGCGCCAGGGGCCGCGTACGGGATAGAGGTGCCCGGCGTTGAAGGCGAGCGGACTGGCCATGACCTGATCTGTCGTCTCCGAACTCCGGTCGGAAGCTTGAGCGGTGGCGGCCGGGACGCATCCCCAAACGGCCAAGGTGGGTTCAGGAGCCGTGCTCCTGCCTCTGCGTCCTCGCCAGTCCGCAGAGGCAGGAGTGGGCCGACGACTACATCCGGGCCACGGCTAGTGATGCCCAGGCCCTGGCCACCTTCGCAGCGCGCGACGTTAGGCACCTTTCGGTGACCCCAGCCCCGGCTTGGGCGGCATAGCTCCACCCTGGCCAGCGCCACGCTCTGCCTAGCGGTCACTGGATGGTGCTGCTCAACGGTGCGTTGGCCACGCCCAAACCGGGGCGTACAACCGCGAATGGGAGCTAAACCCCCATTTGGGACGGAGCGTGTTGGTGAGGCGCCAGGAGCGGGCCGGACGGCGACCAGAGGCAAGAGCGGGTCCACTTTGCGGACCAGGGCGTGGTGGGGGGCTGGCCCAGTCGGGCGAGTCGCCTATCTCTTCCTAGGGGTGAGCGGATGGCCCGGATGGCTCGGCCGTCTGTGGGAGATCCGTCGGCGAGCAGCCCTCAGAACTCCTCCTCTTCCTCATCCAGGTCGTCGTCCTCGTCGACCACCGGGTCGTCGGCCTCTTCGCCGTCCTCGAACTCCCCGAAGCCCTCGTCGAGCTCGGTGCGGACGGGGGCGGTCCCGACCAGCTCCTGGTCGTCGTCGTCGAGCTGGATTGGCTCGGAGTCCCGGGCCAGCAGCGCCTCCTTGGCGTAGGGCCGGTACTCGGCCTCGCGCCCCTTGCGGACGGGGAACGCCACCGTCCCCGCCGCCTCCGGGGCCTGGTGCACCTCACGGAGGAGCAGGTTGACGGCGCCGCCCTCCAACCTCACGACCCCCGCCTGATACCGGTTCCCCAGCGAGACCAGGTGGCGCACACGCTGCGCCAGCCGCGGCTCGAGAGCACCCAGGGACACCCCCCTAAGGGTCCGGGCGACCACCTCGTCATCTCCCAGCTCCAACTCCACCGGATCCCCGGCGGCGACCTGGGCTGGGTCCACCCGGCCCGGTGGCGAGACGCGGGTCATGGTGGTCTTGCCCGGCTCCTCGGTGAAGAACCGCGGAGGAAGGGAGGCCTCACCCGGCACGGCGGCAGCCCGACCCTCCATCAGCTCGTCCAGCTTGGCGAGCTGGCGCTTGGCGATCTGGTTCAGGGGATTGAGAGCCAGCGCGCGCCGGTAGGCCTCCTGGGCCTGCTCAAAGCGGCCGGTCTCGATGAGAGCCTTGCCCAGGCGATTAGCGGTTTCCTCATCCTCGCCGAACCGCTCCTGGATCTCCAGGTTGGCGCTCACCGCCTCCTCCCAGCGGGCTGATAGGGCCATCTGGACGGCGTCCTGCACCAGTTCCACCTTGGTCCGGGCGTGGTCGCCTAAGTCGGACACTGCGCTGCCTCCTGCAAACTAGTTTGAAGTGGGGTTCCGGGAGCGAGAGCCGCCGCTGGGCGCGCTCCGCGCCCAATTCGGCCCCGAGTCCCCCGTCCAGCGGGGCCGCCATATGATAGCGGCAGCGCGCACCCGTTTCGGCCGCTGACACGGCCGGGCGCCGCAGGGTCCCTCAGCCATGTCCTCGAACCACCACCCCACCTCCGAGCCCCAGGTCTTTGCCGTGGCCAACCAGAAGGGAGGCGTGGGGAAGACCACCACGGCCGTCAACCTGGGAGCGGCGCTCTCCGAGCGCGGCTCCCGGGTGCTCTGCATCGACCTCGACCCCCAGGGCCACCTCACGGTCAATATGGGAGTGGCCAAGCCGGACGACCTGCGCCTCACGGTGTACGACGTGCTCTGCGAGCACAACGTCACCGCGGCGGACGTGCGCCTCTACTCACCGGGGGTGGACGTCGACTTCCTCCCGGCCAACGTGGAGCTGGCGGGCGCTGAGCTCCAGCTGGTGACGGAGATCGGCCGGGAGTCAGTTCTCCGCGAGAAGTTGCACCCCATCCGGCACGACTACGACTTCATGATCATCGACTGCCCCCCGTCTCTGGGGCTGCTTTCGATCAATGCCCTGGTGGCGGCCACCGAGGTGATCATCCCCCTGCAGTGCGAGTACTTTGGCATGAAGGGCATGGAGCAGTTGCAGCGGACCATCGACCGGGTGCGCACCAAGCTGAATCCCCGGCTGCGCATCCACGGCATCCTCCCCACCATCCACAAGGGGCGGACGGTGCACGCCAACGAGGTGCTGCGGGACGTGACCGAGCACTTCGGGGAGCTGGTGTACCCCTTCCAGGTAGGGGACAGCATCCGCTTCGCGGAGTGCCCACTGGCGGGGCAGTCGATCCTCCAGTACGCCAAGGACTCGGACGGGGCCGCCGCCTATCGGAGCCTGGCCGAGCAAGTGCTGGCCCAGACCCAGGAGAGGAAGTGAGATGGCGTTCAAGCGCGCCAGCCTGAGCGGCTCAGCCCAGCTCTTCCAGCCCACCAGGGTGCCGCCCCGCGAGGCCCCGGAGGAGCCGGTGGACCCCGCCGCCGCCATGGGGCCCGAGGAGTACTCCCTTCCCCTGGTCACCGAGGCCGTCCCGGACGTCGTGCCTCAGGGGCATCTCTACCGCCTCACCGACGAGGAGGTGGAAACGCTGGTGGCGGCGCTGCAGCACGCCAAGTTCCCGCACTCCTACCAGCGGCTGCCCAAGCCCCCGCTGGAGGAGTTCGAGCAGCTGGAGGCGCTGCGGCAGAAGCTGGTGGACCAGCGGGGACAGCGCCTCTGAGCACGGAGCCGGCCCGGCCCCGCCTCAAGATCGCCCGGGTACGGGTCACCGGCACTCAGGATGCGAACTGCTATGTGGTCGCCTGCGCCCGCAGCGGCGCAGCGGTGGTGATCGACCCCGGTGCCGAGGCGGAGAAGGTGGTGGCGCAGTGCCAGGGTTTGGAGGTCATGCACATCGTGCTCACCCACGGCCATCGCAACCACGCCGGGGCCAAGGACCAGGTCAAAGAGGCGGTGGGTGGGGTCACCGCCATGAGCCTTCAGGACGCCACGGGCTACCTGCGCTCAGCGGAGCGCTACTTGCAGGACGGGGACCGCCTCCCCTTCGGCGATTTCGAGCTGGAGGTCCTGGCCACCCCCGGGCACAGCCCGGGCAGCCTCTGCTTCAAGGTGGGGAACCACCTCTTCAGCGGGGACACCCTGCGCCAGGGCGACATCGGCCCCACCAACCTTCCCGACCAGGACCTGGCTCGCCAGCTGACCTCGGTGCTCTCCCGGCTGCTCACCCTTGCGGAGAACACGGTGGTCTACCCTGGACACGGCCCCACCACCACCGTGGGCCAGGAGCGCATCTCCAACGTGGCGGTGGAGATGCTGCGCCGGGCCCGATGAGGGCCCCGGAAGCCAGCTCCTACACTAGCCGGATGGTGGTGGGAAGCCTCCAGCTCACGCTGCACCTTCCCCTCAGCCGCTCGCTGAAGGCCAAGCGGCAGGTGGTGGGATCGCTGACCGCCCGTTTGCGGAGGGCCTTCAATGTGGCGGTGGCGGAGGTGGACCAGCTGGACAGCTGGCAGCTCGCGGTGATCGGGGTCAGCTGCGTGAGCAATGACCGGAAGGTGGCGGACCGACTCCTGCAGCAGGTGGCAGACTGGGTGGCCGAGGACGCGGGTGGCGGCGAGGCCATCCTCACCCGCCAAGACATCGAGGTGATCAACGTATGAGTCCACTGGTGGCGGTCATCAAGATCGGCATCGACCCCGTCTTCCAACTCGGGCCGCTGACCATCCACTGGTACGGGGTGGGCTACGCCGTGGCCATCCTGGTGGGCCTCCAGGTGGCCCTCCCCTATGCCGAGCGGCACGGGATTCCCCGGGGCAAGGCGAGCTGGATCGCCTTCTGGGCGGTGGTCGCCGGGCTGGTGGGGGGCCGTCTGTTCTACGACCTGCAATCGGGGGCCCTCTACTATCTCACCCACCCGGCTCAGATCTTCGCCTTCTGGAACGGGGGCATGGCGTTCTTCGGGGCCATCTTCCTGGCCGCCCTCACCATGCTCTTTCTGGCCTGGCGGGAGAAGCTCAACTTCTGGGTGCTGCTGGACGCCGCCGCCTTCTTCGCGGTCGTGGGCCAGCCCATCGGGCGGATCGGCAACATCATCAACGGGGACATCCTCGGCTACCCCTCCAATCTCCCCTGGGCCACCGAGTACACCAATCCCCATGCCTTCGCGCCCAGGCTGGGTGTGGCCTACCAGCCGGCTGCCGCCTATGAGGCCTTGGTCATCCTCCTGGTCCTCGGCTTCCTGGTCTACCTGCGCCGTCGGGGGGTCCCGGACGGCTGGGTGGGGATCTCCTACCTCATCCTCTACCCCCTGACTCAGATCGGCATCTTCTTCCTGCGCGACCCGGTCAACGTGCCCATCATCGCTTTCGGGCTGAAACAGGCTCAGCTCACTTCGATCGGCGTCCTGGTGCTGGGGATCCCACCCCTCATCTACGCTTGGCGGCGCACCAACCGGCCCCGGGAGAACACGGCGCTCCCGGCGGTGGAGCCACCGCCGGCGTGACCCCCCTGGCCCCGGGACCGGAGGATCCCGGGCTCGAGGCCTTCGAGGCCACCCTCCCTTTCCGTCTCGACCCCTTCCAGCGCCAGGCGATCGAGGCCCTCTCGACCCACCGCGGGGTGCTGGTCAGTGCGCCCACCAGCAGCGGTAAGACGGTGATCGCGGAGTGGGCAATCTGGGACTGCCTGCGCCGGGCCGGGGAGCGGGCGATCTACACCTCGCCCCTCAAGGCGCTCTCCAACCAGAAGTTCCAGGATCTCTGCCAGCGGTACGGAGAGGACACGGTGGGGCTGGTGACCGGAGAGACCTCGGTGCGTCCCTCAGCCCGGGTGGTGGTGATGACCACCGAGATTCTGCGCAACCTCATCTACGAGGACCCGGCGTCACTGGCCCGGGTCGGCTGGGTGGTGCTGGACGAGGTCCACTACATAGACGAGTTCCCCCGGGGCACGGTCTGGGAGGAGGTCATCGTCCAGGCGCCCCCTCACGTCCGGTTCATCGGGCTGTCGGCCACCATCACCAACGTGGACGACGTGGCCGCCTGGATGGAGGAACGCCGGGGGCCGACCGCGGTGGTGGTCAGGACCGAGCGGCCCGTTGAGCTGGTCACCTGGCTGGGGGTGGGCAACCGGCTGCTCCCCCTCCTGGGCCCGGACGGCAGGCTGGACCGAAGGACGCTGGAGGCCGCTGAGCGCGAGGCCGAGGGTGATCGGCGGTTCGGCGGCAACCGGGTGGTGCTGGCGGCGGAAAACGACCTCCTGGCGATCCTCAGGGAGCTGGCCGCCCAGCGGATGCTCCCGGCGATCTACTTCATCTTCTCCCGGAGGGGATGCCAGGAGGCGCTCTCCCGCTGCGCCACCCACGGCCTGGACCTCAACTCGCTGGAGGAGAAGTTCCTGGTCGACGACCTGCTGGCGGACCGGCTGAGCGCGGTGGATGACCCGGAGGAGGCGGCGGTCTACACCTCATCGCTCAACATGACCATGCTGCGGGCGGGGATCGCGGTCCACCACGCCGGCCTTCTGCCGTACGTCAAGGAGACCGTGGAGCTGCTCTTCCAGCGTGGCCTCCTCAAGGTGGTGTTCGCCACCGAGACGCTGGCGCTCGGCCTCAACATGCCGGCGCGGGCCTGCGTCATCTCCACCTTCACCAAGTTCGACGGCCAGGGCTTCAGTCCACTGCGCTCCGGGCAGCTCACCCAGCTCCTGGGACGGGCCGGCCGCCGCGGGATCGACGAGATCGGCCACGGGGTCATCCTCCGGGACCCCGAGGTGGATCTGGGGGTGATCTGCGAAACCCTGCTGGGCAACGACATGGCGGTCGAGTCCAAGTTCGCTCCCACCTACAACATGACCCTGAACCTGCTCCGGAGGCGGAGCCCCGAGGAGGCGGAGGAGCTGCTGGAGCAGTCCTTCGGGCAGTTCCAGCGCCTCATGGCGCTGGAGAATGTCGCCCGCCGCCGGCCCAACCTGGAGGCCCGCCTGGAGGACCTCCGGCAAAGCCGGTTCCGACATCCCCGGGTGGCCTGTGACGAGCGCACCCTGAGCCGCTACCTGAGCGCAGAGCGGCAGGCGGCCTCGGCCCGGGCCGAGGCCCGCCTGCTGCGCCGGCAGCACTTCCGTGACCGGCGGGAGGGCCGGTACGGCCGGGACGCACGGGACCCCGGCGGGCAGCTTGAGCGGGCCCGACGCCAGCTGCGGGAGCAGGAGCACCGGATGAGCGCGCTCCCCTGCCGCGGCTGTCCCTTCCTTCCCGCCCACCGGGCAGCCCGCGAAGAGGCCGGGGAGCTGAAGGCCGCCATCTCGGGCGCGGAGGAGACGGCCGCCGCGCGGCGTGACGAATACCGGAGGCAGTTCCGCGCCTACCGTGAGGTGCTGGAGGAGACCGGCTTCCTGAACGGGGACCACCCAACCCGGATGGGCCTTCTGGCGGCCGCCGTGTACGGCGAGAACACCCTCCTGGTCGCCCAGGCGGTCGCCGAGGGGTGGTGGACTGGCCTCTCCACCCCCGAGCTGTGCGGCGCTTTGGTGATGCTGGCCGGGGAGGACCGCAACCCGGACCGCGCGCCGCCGCGCCGGCGCCTCCCCACCCGGCGGCTGGAGGAGATCGCCCGGCGGCTTTCCAAGGCTCAGGCGGAGCTGGCCCGACTGGAGGCGAGGTGGCAGATCCGGGAGTGCCGCCCCGCCTCCCTGGATCATGTGGGCTATGTGTACGAGTGGAGCCGAGGTGTCGCCCTGACCGCCCTCCAGCCGCCACCGGGTGTGGACCCCGGGGATGCCCTGCGCGCCACCAAGGCCTGCTTCACCTTGGCCCGGCAGCTGGAGGGAGCGCTGGAGGGATGGGACCTCCATGCCGACGTGCGGCAGGCACGGCAGAGCCTGGAACGCGATCTGGTCCGGCGGGTGTGAGCGTGCCGGCCTTCCGCTACGATCTCGACATCCGAGCGTTGAGGCGGGGGGATAGTGGTGCCTGAAGAGCCGTTGGTGGGGTACCGGACAGCGGGTCATGTGGCGATGGTCACACTGGATTCGCCTCAGAACCGCAACGCCCTCTCCAGCTCACTTCTGAGCCAGCTCGGGACGGCGCTGCAGAGGGCCGCCGAGGACCCCCTGGTCCGGGTCGTGGTCCTAGGTCACACGGGGACCACCTTCTGTGCCGGGGCAGACCTCAGAGAGCAGGAGGCGGCCCGAGCCCGCACCGGCAGGAGTCCCGGAGCTGGAGCGCTGGCGCCCATCCTGGCGGCGATCCTCGACTGTCCCAAGCCGGTGGTGGCCGAAGTCGCGGGGGCGGTCCGCGGCGGGGGCATGGGGCTGGTCGCCGCCTGTGACCTGGCCGTGGCCGCCGAGCCCGCCACCTTCGCCTTCAGCGAGGTGCGGGTAGGGGTGGCCCCTGCCGTGATCGCCCACGCGGTGCTGGCCAGGATGGCCCCTGCCTGGGCCTCGGAGCTGTTCCTGACCGGCCGTACCTTCAGCGCCGCGGAGGCTCAGAG
>JAKAXE010000039.1 GCA_021816695.1 bacterium
TCCGATCTGGAGGCGGGGCGGCCAGCCTGCCGCTGGCGGGCAGCGCGGACCTCATCGTGGCCGTGGACCAGAGCCAGGAGATGCTGGACAGAATGGCCGAACTGGCCCGGGGGCGGGTGCGGCTGCAGACGGTGCGGGGAGTCTGGCCCGAATCTGCCCAAAGGGTGCCTCGAGTGGACGTGGCCGTCTGCGCCAACGTGGCCTACAACGTCCCGGGCCTGGGCGATTTCGTCCTCGCCCTTGGCGCGAAGGCCCGGCGGCGGGTGGTCCTGGAGCTGACCTGGCACCACCCACAGGCCTCCCTCAACTGGCTCTGGGAACGCTTCTGGGGGCTCAGCCGCCCCGAGAGCCCCACCGCCGCCGACGCCGTCGATGTGGTCCGGGAGGCGCTGGGCCGGCCGGTGGAGGTCGAGCGCTGGCAGCGGGGGGAGGTGGACCCGTCCGGCCCCGGTCCAGAGGAGGTCGCCTGGGTCAGGCGGCGGCTGTGCCTCGATCCCTCGCGGGAACCGGAGCTGGCGGCGGTGCTGGCGGAGCGGGTGGGTTCCGGCGCATCCCACCAGATGGCCACCATCTGGTGGGACATGGCGGCTCCCGGTGCCGCCCCTGCTCCCGATGTCGGGGCGTAGGAGGAAAGCTCCGCCCTCAGCGGGAGCGGACCACCTGGGTGCCGGCCAGCTTGTCCATCCAACCCTGCTTCTTGGGATCCCACGCCGCCCAGAGGTATCCGAGTAGCAGCGGGATGCCCGAGATCAGGTAGCCGATGTAGCGCACCACCGCCTGGGAGGGCTTGAGGGGCCCACCGGTCTCCGAGTCCACTACCCGGATCCCCACCAGCTGCTGCCCCGGGCTGGCCCCCCGGTTGGTCCAGAACCAGCTGAAGTAGGCCAGCTCCAAAAGGATGATGATGACGGTGGGCAGGGAGGAACCTGTGCGCACCGTCACGGCCACCCCACTTACCACCTCGGTGGTGGTGGTGGTGAAGATGGCTCCTAGGACCAACTCGACCACAAAGAAGATCAGCCCGTCGATGAAGAGGCCGACAAACCGGACCCAGAATCCGGCCAGCTCGGTCGCCGCCACGGCCGCCTGCGCCCCGCTTCCGCCCAAAGGTGGCGGAAGCTCACCGGCACCGCCCGGGACCCCGCCGTAACCACCGCCGCCGGGCGGACTGACCTCGCTCATCTCGGGGCACCTCCTCGGAAGTGGGCAATCCGCGCTCGTGGGATCGGACCATACCCAGGCGGTGGGTCGGGCGTCAAGCCAGGGGCAGGTCAGCTCTCCAGAAGGCTCGTGACCTCGTCAAGGGGATAGTCGAAGCGCAGCACCTCGAACTGGCGGTCGACCACCCAGCTGAGGAAGGCGGCATGCAGCGGATGGGTTACGTAGGCGTCCATGGCCGTCTGGTCGTCGAACTCGGTGAGCAGGGCGAACTGGTACCCCATCGCCCGCCCTCCGGTGTCGGCCCCGAAGCGGAGGCGCCGGAGCCCGGGGATCACTCCTGCCCAGGCACCGATCTGCCGCCGCATCTCGGCCTCCACCTCCGGGCCCGGCGCGGTGGGAAGGCGGAAGAGAACCAGGTGCTGGACCGCCTTCTCCCCACCTTCGCCGGAACCCGGCCCCAGCTCAGAAGAACTCAAAGTACTCATTCTGCTCCCAGTCGGTGACCGTGGCGAGGAAGCGGGCCACCTCGGCTCGCTTCATCATGATCACGAAGTCGACGATCTCCCGCCCCAGCTTCTCGCGGAAGAAGGCGTCCCGGTCGAGGGCGTCGACCGCCTCCCAGAGGGAGGCGGGGAGGGGTGTGGCCTCGGCGGCGTAGGGGTCGGCGGTGACCATGGGCGGTGGCTCCAGCTGGCGGCGGATGCCGTCCAGTCCGGCGGCGATGTTGGCCGCCATGTAGAGGTAGGGATTGGCGGCAGGCTCTCCCAGCCGGTTCTCCAGATGGGAGCCGGGGTCCCCGGGCTGGCCCTGGACCCGGAGCATGGCGCCCCGGTTCTCCAGCGCCCAGGCCACCCGGTCGGGGGCGAACGAGTAGGGGCGGAAGCGCTTGAACCCGTTGATGGTGGGCGTGGAGAAGACGGTCATGGGCACGGCGTGCTCCAGGATCCCGGCGGCGAACTGCCGCCCCAGCTCCGACAGCACCTCCTTCGGCCCTCCCTGGAAGGCGTTCTTCCCCCCCTTGAGGTTGCGCAGCGACTCGTGCAGGTGCCACCCGCTGGACGAGACGTTGGGCAGCAGGGGCCGGCACATGAAGGTGGCGTGGTAGCCCATCCGGTGGCAGACCTGCTTGATCGCCGAGCGCATCAGGATCATGGCGTCGGCGGAGCCCAGGCCGGGCATGGGGTCGAAGGTGATCTCGGTCTGACCCGGGCCCCACTCGTCCTCGATGCTGCGCAGCGGCAGCCCGATCGCCTCCAGGTGGTCTCGCAGCGGGTTGAGGATCTCGTCCAGCTGGGCGAGGCGGATCTCCGAGAGGTACTGGTAGCCCTGGGCCACCATGCTCACCGGGGGCGCCACCGGGGGCCATCCGGTCTGGTCGGGGGCGATCCGGGTCCACTCCCGGCGGGTGATGTAGAACTCCACCTCCAGCCCGCTGACGTACTCGAAGCCCATCTCAGCCGCCGCCTGCAGCTGGTGGCGCATAACCAGCCGGGTGGAGAGGGGGACCTCCTTGCCGTTGCCGAAGTACATGTCGCAGAGGACCCAACCGGTGGAGTCCGCCCAGGGCAGGACCCGGAAGGTCGTGGGGTCGGGGACCAGCACCACGTCGGGGAACCCGGTCAACTCGGGGATGCCCAGTCCGCCCCCCTCCACGAAAAGGGGCGGGAAGACGTGGTTGGCCGAGTCCATGCTCAGCAGGGCGCCGGAGAAGTCCATGCCGTTGCGCATGGAGAGGACGAAGTCCCGGGCGGAGATGAACTTGCCGCGGAGCGCCCCGTGCTGGTCGGCCCACATCGCCCGCACCGTGCGGATCCCCTGGTCCGAGACCTGCGACTCCGCCCGCTCGGCGGCAGCACCCTTGGCCTCGTCGTAGAGACCGTGCTCGGCCACAAAGCCCACCTTGCCCATGGCCAGATCCTGGCTGGGGATGGTCGTCATCGCGCCCTCCTTCTCATAGCTTCTGCCGGCGAAGGCTCAGCCGCCACCCCGCGATCCGGACGTGGCCACCTCGTGTTCTCCCACCTCCACCGTGCTGCCCACGGGAACCAGCCGCCGGTCCTTCGCCCCCGGGAAGCAGAGTTCGAATACGGCCTGGTCGCCGGAGTGGAGGGCTGTGGCGGCCACCTGCGCCTCCGCGAGCTGGAACCTCCACATGGCGTTCATGGTGGATCCGGCGTAGGCCAGGGCCGGACCACTGGAGGGCAGGTAGCCGAAGTTGGCCGTGCCGCCGAGCCGGCGGTGAACCTCGATGAGCGCCGAGTCCGCCCCCCAGCCCCCCTGCAGCAGCCGCTGGAGCAACCGGAACCCCACCTCGCTGTCCGCCCGGCCCTGCAGCAGGCCGGCAAAGCTCTGGCGTTCCTCGTCGGCCCCGTCGAGCCGGCCGTTGTGACAGAAGGCGAACTCGCCTCCTTCGGTCCGGAACGGCTGGGTGTCGGCGAGGGAGATCTGGGATAGGTTGGACGGGCGACGCAGGTGAACCATGAAGTGAGTGGAGCGCGCCGCGGCGGTCTGCGCCCGGCCTGCTGGGTCCTGGGCCAGAGAGCTGGGATGCCGGTAGCTGCGGACCTCGCCGTCCTCCCTCCAGGCGACACCCCACCCATACCCCCCGAGGCCGAAACGCTCCAGGCTTTCCACCCACGGTAGGGCGGCCGCGAAGGGGGTCGGCTCAGGCCAGGCCACGAGAAGCACCTCACACACTCAGGTCAAGCTCCACGCCGACGGCCGGCCGCGCCCCCGCGACCCGGGGGTGGCTCCGCCTTACGGGCGGCCAGCAGCTGCTGGGCCAGCTCCAGGTCGAAGGCCTTGGGGGGGTGATCAGTGAGCGACAGGAGGGTCTCGGTGCGGTGCACCCCGGGAACCTTCCAGACCCGGTCGAACAGGCAGTCCCGCAGATGCTGCTGGTCCCGCACCCGGAGCCGCACCATGAGGTCGGAGGAGCCGGTCACTATCTCCACCCGCTCCACCTCGGGCAGGGCGTTCAGCGCGGCCACCGTCTCGCGCTGCTCCCATCCCTGAACTCCGGTCACCGCCACGAAGGCGGTCACCCCGAATCCCAGGCGTCCCCAGTCGACGATCGCCCGATATCCCTGGATGACCCCGGAGCGCTCCAGCCGGGCGATTCGCTCGGCCACCGCCGGAGCGGACATCCCGACCCGCTTGGCGATCTGGCGCACCGAGCCGCGCGCGTCGGTGAGCAGGTTGACCAGGATGGCGAGGTCGACGGCGTCGGCCGTGGCCGGCGGCACAGGCTCCACGCCCGGGTTGCCATTGGTAAGGTGTTTCTCCGCAGCCGCCATCACTTGGCGGTCCAGCGCTCGGTCCTCACCCTTACATCATAGCGGGTACTGGTATAATCTGGCCTTCCATGTTGTGCTCGGGGCCCCGGTGGGCTCGGCGCCCGGAGGAGCCGGGGGGAGATCGATCATGAGCCTTGCCGACCAGTACTTCAGCCAGGTGGGGTCGGGCCGCCCGCCCACCGCCCCGGGACGCTTCGAGGACCTGGCCCGCGGCGGTGATCCCGTCCAGTTCGTCCCAGGGTTGGAGTTCCGCTATCTGCTGGGCGAGCGAACCATGCTCATGGCGGTTCACTTCGAGCCCCACACCGAGGCCCCCCGGCACGTTCATGACGAGGAGCAGATCACCCTGGTGATCGAGGGTGAGCTGGAGTTCGAGCTGGACGGGGAGACCCGGACGCTTCAGCCGGGCCAGGTGGCGGTGATCCCGGCCAACGTGCCCCATGCGGCCCGCACCCACGCCAAATCCTGCCTGGAGTACGACGTTTTCAACCCCCCGCGGCAGGCGCTCCTGGACCTGGCGGACGCCGCCCGCCAAGCGGCGGATTAGGGGTTGGAGCTCGGCCTCCAGGGACGGCGCGCGCTGGTGACCGGGGGGTCCAAAGGGATCGGCTACGCCATCGCCGAGGAGCTGCTGCGGGAGGGAGCGGCGGTGGCGGTCTGTGCCCGCCATGAGGAGGAGCTCAGCTCGGCCGCTCGGGAGCTGGGGAAGGTGGGGGCGCCCGTCTTCGATCTGGTAGCGGATGTGACCAGGGCCACCGAGGTGGAGGAGCTGGTGGAGGCGGCGGCGGGGAAGCTGGGCGGGCTGGACATCCTGGTAAACAACGCCGGCCGCGCCCACCCGGGAACGTTCGCCTCCCTCACCGACCAAGACTTCCAGGAGGACCTGGAGGTCAAGCTCTTCTCCCAAATCCGCTGCAGCCGGGCCGCCCTCCCCCACCTGCGTCGCGCAGGCGCGGGAACGATCATCAACATCAACGCCATCTACGGGCGCCAGCCCGACCCCGCCTTCTTCGCCACCACCGTGGACCGGGCAGCCTGCCTGGCTCTGAGCAAGGCTCTGGCGATGGAGCTGGGGCGGGAGGGGATCCGGGTGAACAGCGTCAACATCGGCTTCGTGCGCACCCCGCAGTGGGAGAACATCCACCGCCTCAGGGCGCCCGAAAGGGGACTGGAGCAGTTCCTGGCCGGCGTCGCGGGGCCGGAGGTTCCTCTGGGCCGGTTCGGCGAGCCGGGCGAGGTGGCCGGCCTGGTCGCGTTCCTGGCCAGCTCGCGGGCCAGCTACATCAGCGGGGCGTCCATCGACGTCTCTGGAGGCATGGGGAGGTACGTATGACAGTGCCGGGCGAGATCGTGTACTTCGAGGGTCGCTTCGTGCCCCAGGCGGAGGCCAGGGTGCCGATAACCACCCACGCCTTCAACTACGGGACCGGCTGCTTCGAAGGGATCAGAGCCTACTGGAGCCCCTGCCAGGAACGGCTCAACGTGGTGCGCCTACGGGAACACGCCGACCGGCTCCTGCGCTCCGCCCACATCCTGCACCTGGAGCCGCCCACGGAGCTCACGGTGGAGCGGGTGGGCGAGGTGGTGGTGGAGCTGCTGGCCCGCAACGGCTACCGGGAGGATGTCTACGTTCGGCCCATCCTCTACAAGTCGGGGGCCACCATCAAGGTGACCCTCTCTGGCATCAGCAGCAACCTCTGCATCTACACCCTGCCCTTCGGCGACTACCTGGACATCCGCTCCGGCCTGCGGGTGATGATCTCGGCCTGGAGGCGGATCGACGACAACTCCATCCCCAGCCGGGCCAAGCCCACCGGCGCCTACCTCAATGCCGCCCTGGCCTCGGACGAGGCCAGGGCCCGGGGCTTCGACGAGGCCATCATGCTCACTCAGGACGGGCACGTGTCGGAGGCGTCATCCTCCAACCTCTTCCTGGTCGAGCAGGGGGTCCTGGTCACCCCCCAGGCGCAGGACGACGTACTGGTGGGCATCACCCGGGACTGCGTGCTGGCGCTGGCCCGAGAGCGGGGCCTCGAGGTTGAGGTGCGCCGGGTGGACCGCAGTGAGCTGCTCTCCGCGGACGAGGCCTTCCTGGCCGGCACCGGGGTGCAGATCGCCCCGGTCACCGAGGTGGATGGCCGGACCATCGGAGGGGGCGGGCTGGGGCCGGTGACCAGGGAGCTGCAGGGCGCCTATCTCTCAGTCGTGCGCGGCGAGACCGATTCCTGGCAGGAGTGGCTGACCCCGGTGGGAGCGCCCGAGACCGCGGGCGCCGGGAGGGACTGAGATGGCGTTGGTGAAGCTGGTCGAGGAGGCGGAGGCCACCGGCCTGGTGAAGGAGGTCTACGAGGAGATCATGTCCTCTCGCAACCTCGCCCAGGTGCCCAATTACTGGAAGGCGCTGGCCCACCAGCCGGAGTACCTCGCCGCCACCTGGAACAAGCTGAAGGCGGTGATGGCCGAGGGCCGGCTGGATCGGCGCACCAAGGAGATCATCGCGGTGGCGGTCTCGGCCACCAACAACTGCTCCTACTGCCTCTCCAGCCACACCGACGCCCTGCGCCAGATGGGCTTCGACGACGCTGCCCTCCTGGAGCTCATGGCGGTGGTGGACTTCTTCAACGGCTCCAACGCTGTCGCCTCGGGGCTGAAGGTGGAGTACGAGCCCCCGGCGTTCCGGGAGCCCAGCTGATGGCCAGCCGGCCAGGTTCGGGAGAAGGCAGATGATCGACAGCCACGGGCACCCGGTGTCCGAGACGGGAGGACCGCTGGACCTCTCGTCGATCAACGTCCAGCTGGCGGAGACCTCCGAGGAGCGGGCAGAGAGGGCCCGGAGCAGCCCTTCGCGGCTGAGCCACGAGATCCTCTCGGTCCGGCTGGCGCGGTATCTGGGCTGCGATGTGGAGGAGGTGGGCGAGGCACGCGGCCGGGCCAGCTCGGACTGGCCGGTGTACGTGCGCGGCCTGTTCGCGGACGCCGGGATCCGCGGCGTGGTCCTTGATCCCGGGTGGAAGCTGGACGCCACTACCGCCCAAGCCGAGCGCTTCTCCGAGCTGATCGGCTGCCCGGTGAGGCCGATCCTGCGGCTGGAGCCGCTGATCGACCAGATGATCCGGGACGGAGCCGGCGCCCAGGAGGTGTTCTTCGCCGTGCAGGAGGCGGTAAGGCAGGCTCCCGGCAGCGGCTACCGGGGATTCAAGACGATCATCGCCTACCGCACCGGCCTCCGGGTCGACCCTGAGGCCAATCTGGAGAGGGCGCAGCGGTCACTGGACCAGACCCGCGGCATGCCCCCGAGGCGGCGGGGGAAGGCCCTGCGGGACCTCGTCCTCCGCTCGGCCCTGGGCTGGGCGGCGGAGATGGGAATGCCCTTCCAGATCCACACGGGGTTCGGGGACTCGGAGATCCGCCTCAGCGAGGCCAATCCCCTCCACCTGGAGGAGCTGCTGCAGACTCCCGAGGGTAGGGCGGCCACCATCGTGCTGATCCACGGCTCCTACCCCTGGCACGAGGAGCTGGCCTTCCTCACCCTGGCCCGGCCCAATGTGTACGCGGAGATCTCCGAGTTCAACCTCTACACGGTGGGCACGGTGGCCCAGAGGCTGGAGCAGATCCTCGACTTCGCCCCCACCTCGAGGGTCCTCTGTGGCACAGATGGGCACGGACACCCCGAGACCTACTGGTTCGGGGCCAAGGTGCTCCAGGAGGCCTGGGCCACGGTGCGCCGCCGCTGGGCCGAACAGGGCGCTCGGAGCAGCTGGCTCGAGGCCGTCGAGCAGGACATCATGGAGCGCAACACGGCTAGCCTGTACGGCTTCTGACCTAAGCCTGGGCGCCCACCCGCAGCCATCAGGCGGCGGGTGGGCGCCCCCGGCGGGCGGGTGGGCCGGCACGCTCCGGCATCCGACCGGCCTGCCTCAGCGCCTGGCGCAGCAGCACCTCGATCTGGGCGTTCACGCTGCGCAGCTCGTCGGCGGCCCAGCGGGCGAGGGCTTCGTGGACCGCCGGGTCCATGCGCAGGAGTACCGACTTGCGTTCCGCCGCCATTCACGGATAGAGGGTGCCGGCGTTCACCACCGGCGAGGCGGGCTGGTCGCTGCAGAGCACCACCATGAGGTTGCTCACCATCGCCGCCTTGCGCTCCTCGTCCAGCTCCACGATCCCGCGCCGATTGAGCTGGTCAAGGGCCATCTCCACCATCCCCACCGCCCCATCGACGATCCGCTCCCGTGCCGCCACCACCGCCCCCGCCTGTTGCCGTCTCAGCATCGCCTGGGCGATTTCCGGAGCGTAGGCCAGGTGGCTGATGCGGACCTCCACGATCTCCACCCCGGCGATGGCCACCCGGTCGGCCACCTCCTGCTCGAGCTCGTGGGCGACCTGGTCTATGGAGCCGCGGAGCGAGATCCCCTGACCCACCGGCTCGTCGTAGGGGTGGGTGGTGGCCACGTGGCGGAGGGCGGACTCCGACTGCACCCGCACAAAATTCAGGTAGTCCTCCACCGCGTAGACCGCTCGGGCGGTGTCCGCCACCTGCCAAACCACGATGGCGGCGATCTCCACCGGGTTGCCGTCGGCATCGTTGACCTTCAGGTGGCCGGTCTCGAAGTTCCTCACCCTGACGCTGACCCTCCGGCGCACGGTGAGAGGCAGGGTCCAGGAGAAGCCGGTGGTGCGCACCGTGCCCACGTAGCTCCCGAAGAAGCGCACCACCTGGGTCTGGCCAGGCTGAACGACCACCAGAGAGGCGGCAACCACGGCCGCCACCACGAGCAGAACCACCCCGCCGACCGACTGTCCGGCGTCGAACAGGTAGTGGGCGGCGACGATGGCGGCCACGATGGCCAGCACTCCGAACCAGCCGTTCAGAGCCGGTGCCCCTCGCTCCTCCACGGCGACGCGGGCCGGATGCGGTCCGGCGTGTTCCCCCGCGGGTCCAGTTCCGACCGACCCTTCGCTCTTCATGGCCTCTCCCACTGCTCGTCCAGATAAACCGATATCACAGAGCTATCATAGCGCACGGCCCGCGGTGGCGGGGGCCGGGGGCGGAAGGAGCCTCAGCCGACGGAGGAGGAGGGGGTGACGGCCCTCCCCAGGTCGTGAAACTGGGGATTGGGCCGAAGGTCGAGGGCCAGGGCCATCCGGTTGGCCAGGGCGAAAAGGGCCACCACCGCGGAGATGTCCCAGATCTCCTCCTCGCCGAACCCGGCGGCGAAGAGGGCGTCCCGGTCAGGCTCACCAATCAGCTCGGGGGTGAGGGAGAGCTTCAGAGCGTAGTCGAGCATGGCCCGCTGGCGAGCGCTGATCGGGGCCAGCCGGTGGTTCACCGCCAGCAGATCGGAGATGTGGGGATCGTGGGCCCGCACCCTGAGGATGGCTCCGTGGGCGATGACGCAGTAGGGGCAGCTGCGCGCCGCGCTGGTGACCACCACGATCATCTCGCGCTCAGCCTTGCTCAGACCATCCCGCCGGTCCATCACCGCGTCGTGGTAGTCCATGAAGGCCCGCAGCTCCGCCGGCCGGTGGCCGAGGGCCAGCAGCACGTTGGGGACGAAGCCCGTGCGGGAGGCGATCTCCCCCACCCGCTCGGCGAGATCCGGGGGCAGATCCTCCAACTGCGGGACCGGGAACCTGCTGATCATGGCCACCTCCTCAAAGTGCCGCGCCACGGGCTCAGAGCCAGCCCCGAAGGGAACGCTCCACCCCCTCCAGGGTGGGCTCGGCCCGCCGGATCCCCGGCAGTCCCGCCAGGTGCTCCTCGACGTAGGCGGTGTCCTTGAGCTGGTGCCCGGTGAGAACCAGCACCACCCGCGCCCCCGCGGGAACCTGGCCGCTCTGAAGCATCCTCCGGAGGCCGGCGAGGCTAGCGGCCGAGGCCGGCTCGCATCCCACCCCGAGCTCGGCCAGCCTCCTCTTGGCCGTCTCGATCTCGGAATCCGGCACCGCGGCGGTGAGTCCTCGGGTCCTGAGGAGCGCCCTCATGGCTCGGGGCCAGTTGGCAGGCCTGCCGATCCGGATCGCCGTCGCCCGGGTCTCGGGATGGTCCTCGGGCACCAGCTCCTCAGCCCCGGAGGACCACATGCGGTGGAATGGGCTGGCGCCCTCGGCCTGGACAACCCCGAGACGGGGGACATCCGTCACCAACCCCGCGTCGGCCAGCTCCGAGATCCCCTTGCCCAGGGCGGACACGTTTCCCAGGTTGCCGCCGGGCAGGATGAGGTAGTCGGGCGGCCGCCAGTCCAGCTGCTCCAAGAGCTCCACCACGGCCGTCTTCTGCCCCTCGAGGCGGAAGGGGTTGATCGAATTGGCCAGGTAGAGGTTGAGCCGGGGCGCCAGCTGCCGGAGCAGGAGGAACGCCTCGTCGAAGGTCTCCCCGGCCTGCACCACCATGGCCCCGAAGTCCAGCGCCTGGGCGAGCTTGGCGGCCGTGACCTGCCCCTCGGGGACTAGGACCAAAGCGCGCAGCCCCGCGCGGGCGGCGTATGCGGCCATCGATGCTGAGGTGTTGCCGGTGGAGGCGCAGGCCACCACGCCCCTCCCCAGGGCCCGGGCCTCGGTCACACAGACGGTCATCCCGAGGTCCTTGAAGGAGCCGGTGGGGTTGACCCCGAGGTGCTTCACCCAGAGGCTCTCCAGCTGGAGCTCCGCCGCCAGCTGCGGGAGCTCCAGGAGCGGGGTCCCACCCTCACCCAAAGTGACCGCGTCCACCCCGGGAGCGGTCGAGGGCAGCAGCTCCGAGAAGCGCCAAACCCCGCTCCGGCCCGCCGCGTCCCGGCCGGGCAGCCGCGCGCGCCAGCGCTCGGGCCAGCTCCGGGCCCCCTCCGGGTCGATCTCCAGCACCAGCTCGGCCAGCTGGCCGCAGCGAGGGCAGGAGTACACGCCCTCCTCCCGGCTGAGCCAGGTGCCACAGGCGGCGTCCGAGCAGCGGAGCCGGCAATCCGCCGGGCGCCCCGTGGGAGCCGCGTCGGAGGGCGTTTGGGTCACGCTGGGATCTCGATCCGTCTCACCTGGGCCCCCCGGTTGTCGCCCGACGCCACCCGGGTGCTGGCGCTGATCCCGGCTCCAGCGAAGGCCTCCCGGAAGAGTTCGCTCACCTCGCCCTCGGATCCCCGCACCACCCCCACCACGGACGACCCCGCCCCGCTGAGGAACACCCCCAGCAGATCCGGGTGGCGCACATCGAGGCAGTCGGCGATACCCGGGACCAGCTGGGCACGACGCCCCTGGTGCAGCCGGTCGGAGAACAGCTCCGGGCTGAGGCTGAGAGGGTCGGAGAAGAACGCCGCCGTGAGCAGAGCCGCCCGCTGCAGATTCCAGGTCACATCCTGGCGATCGTAGCTGGAGGGGAGGACCGCTCGGGAGGTGGAGGTGGGCAGGGCGAGAGCCGGGGTGGCGATCACAAACCGCAGCTGGCTGGGCAAATCGGTGCGCCGGGTGAGGACCTCCGAAGTGGTCTCAGCAGCCACCACGAAGCCTCCGAGGAGCGCCGCGGCGGCGTTGTCGGGATGGCCCTCGAGCCGGGCGGCCACCCCCAGCAGCTCCCCCCGGGAATGGACTCCCCCATCCATCTCCGCGCCGATCAGGACGCCCGCCACCAGCGCGGCGGCGCTGGACCCCAGGCCCGCCCCGATGGGGATCTGACTTCGGACGACAAGGCGCACCCCACCGGCCGCCTCTCCCGTCACCTCCGCCATGCCCCGGCAGATGAGGTTGTCCTGGCCCAGCGGGACCCGCTCGGCATCGGGCCCGTGATACTCCAGCTCCACCCCCCCTTCCGGGATCCAGAGGCACCGGACCTCCAGGTAGAGTTCCAGCGCCACAGCGGCGGTGTCGAAGGCGCTGCCCAGGTTGGCCGAGCTCGCCGGCACCCGGACCAGGAGCCCTGGCTCTCGGCTATCGCCCAAGGTTGGCAAAGGGGCAGCGGCGGCGGAAGTCGGCGGCCATCTCCTCCATGGTCACGAAGGTCACTCCCGGATGCGAGCGAATGTGGGCCAGCAGCCGCTCCAGCATCAGCAGCACCTGGGGCCGGCCGCTCACGTCCGGGTGGATGGTGAGGGGGAAGACGGCGTAGTCCATCTCCCGGTAGACCCAGTCGAACTCATCTCGCCACATCTGCTCCAGCTCTCTCGGGTTGACGAAGCCGTGGCTGTTGGGGGACTGCTTGATGAACATCATGGGCGGCAGATCGTCGAGGTACCAGTTGGCGGCGATCTCCACCAGGTCGACCTCCCGGCCGCGTTGCAGAGGGCGCATCCAGCTCTCGGCCGGCTGCGAGTAGTCCACCCTGCTCCAGCTGTCGCCCACCCGCGCATAGAAGGGGAGGAAGTCGTGATAGCCCTGGCTGTTGTCGTAGGTGAAGCCCTGGGCCAGGAGCAGCTCCGCGGTGGACTCGGACATCTCCCACCAGGGAGCGACGTACCCGCGGGGCCGGTGCCCACTCACCTTCTCGATCAGCTCCACACAGCGGGCGAGAACCCTGGCCTCCTGCTCCCTGGTCATGGCGATCGGGTTCTCGTGCGAGTAGCCGTGAGCGCCCACCTCGTGGCCCTGGGAAACGACCCGCTCCACCTGGGACGGGAAGGTCTCCAGGGAGTGCCCGGGGATGAACCAGGTGGTGCGCAGCTCCAGCCGCCGGAAGAGCTCCAGGAGGCGGGGGATCCCCACCTCCCCGGCGAACATCCCGCGCTGGATGTCGGAGGGGGAGTCCTGCCCGCCATACGAACCCAGCCAGCCGGCCACAGCGTCCACGTGGACCCCGATCGCGCACTGGATCTCCTTGGTCATGCTCCTCCACGCCGGGCACGGGGGCCCGGGGTTGGAGGGGCCGCCGCTCCCTGCGGCGACCCCCCCGGGATCAGGCTGAAGTGGTGGTGGCCGGGTCCTCGGTGATCGAGGTCCCGGTCCAATGGGTGCCGCTCCAGTAGCCGATGTAGTAGAAGGCCAGAGCGATCACCGCGAAGATCAGGGAGTCGTAGGGGAAGGGGAGGATGTTGCGCCCGCCGAAGTCGGTGCCTCCCAGGAAGGAGACCAGGAGGATCACCCCCAGGTAGGCCGGCATCCAGATGCCGTAAACGATGTCCTGCCGGGTGAGCGGCCGGGTGCGGCGGTAGAAACCGAGAAGGAGGACGCCCACCACCACCGAGGGGATGAGGATCCGCACCGCCGTCCACCCCGACCAGTAGACCATGAGGCTGGCCACCACGAAAGCCAGCGGCCCCAGAACCGGCAGGGCGGGCATCCGATAGGGCCGGGGCTCGTCGGGATGGCGCTGGCGGAAGATGGCGCACGCCAGTGGGCCGGGCGCGTACGACAGGACCAGCGCGGAGGCCACCAGGGGGAACAGGCTGGAGAAGGCCGGCAGCAGGATGAGGTAGATGGCCACCACCACCAGCACCAGGATGAGGGAGACCATGGGGATCCCCTGAAGGGTTAGGCGGGAGAAGATGGGGGGCAGGTAGTTGTCGTAGCGGGCCATGGTCTGGCCCACCCGGGCCGCGCCTCCCGAGTAGATGTACCCGTCCTTAAAGGAGGCGATCAGGGTGGTGACGACGGCGATCAGCCCGATGGTGGCCAGCCCGGCACCGTTGGAGACCGTGACGAAGGGGAACTGCAGAGCGGAGAGCGAGGCCCAGGCGCCGGACCCCAGCTTCATGGCGTGCCAGTTGATCGCCCCCACGTAGAAGAAGCTCTCGAGGCAGAACAGGACCAGGACGATCACCATGGTGAGCAGGACCGCCCGGGGGATCGTCCGGCCCGGGTCCTTGACCTCTTCGGCGTAGTCGATCGGTTGGCGGAAGCCGCCGTAGCCGTAGACGGTGGCGGAGACCGCCAGGAGCAGTCCGCTGGCCCCGGCCGGGAAGAGGCCGTGGAAGCTGGTGAAGTTGCTGCTGTGGAAGTGGGTGAGAAGGCCCACCATGACCACCACCAGTCCCAGGATGGTGAAGATGGTGAGGGCGTTATTGATCTCGCCCATGTAGCGGATGCGTAGGCTGTTGATCACCAGCATGGCGATCAAGGTGAGGAAGGCGATGAAGATCCCCAGCCAGGTGAGCGTCCCGTTGGCGAAGAAAGACGGGAACCAGTAGCTGAGGTACTCGACGAAGGCCACGATGATCGAGGGCACCGCCAGGGAGTAGCCGATGAACGCCCCCCAGGCGTTCAGCACCCCGACCAGCGGCCCGCTGGCCCGGGCCGGGTAGTAGGCCACTCCGCCGGCGCGCGGCCACATGGTGCCCAGCTCGATGTACGACATGGCCAGCACCAGGATCATGGCGAAGGCGATGATCCAGGAGAAGATCCCGGCCGGCCCGGCCAGCCCCAGGACGGAGACCGGGGTGAAGCCCACCGCCGGCCCGAGGATGGCCCCGGTGGCCAGAAAGACCACCGACCAGAGGCCCAGGTCCCTCTTGTATGAACGGGACGCCTGCTCGGTGGCGGCGACCCCAGTCAAGGTCTGGTCAGACACCTCAGCTTCCCCCTACCAACATGGTCGTGACCTGCACCGGCCGGGCGCACAAGGCTCCGGTCGCGCGAGGTTAGCAGTGGCCGAGGACCGATGTCAAGCCAAGCGGTCAATTCATCCCCGAAGTGCAGCGGCGCGCTGCGCCGTGCAGCATGCGAATGTAAGGCAGTCGTGGGGTGTGGCCTTCGCAAGTTGAAGATGCTGCCCGGGACAGCGCGGGGCTACCTCGCATCTCGGCTCCGAGCCGGCCCGCCGGACCTGGGCGACCGTTGGTACCATCTCCGCCACCATGCCCAACCGTGTGCTGACTGGGTACGCCGGGGCGGGTCGTGGGGATCAGGGAGCCCCGCTCCCGGACCGCGTTGACGGCTTCAGCCGCCTCGCGGCCAGGTTCGACGGCCGGTCGGAGACCGACCTGCCGGAGTCCGGCGGCCGAAGGGGCCGGTTCGGGGCCGACGCCCTCCGGGTGGGCGGCCGGATGTTCGCCGTTGAGAGCCACGGGCAGCTGGTGGTCAAGCTGCCCGAGGACCGGGCCCGGGCGCTGATCCTCCAGGGGACCGGTCTCCCGTTCACCGCCGGCCGGAGCGTCCCCATGTCCGGCTGGGTGGCGGTTCCCACTCAGGATCCCGGCCTCTGGGAGAGGCTCGCCGAGGAGGCCTTCACCTACGTCCGGTCGCTCGGGCCGCGGTGAGCCGCCCGTGACCCGCTTCGCCGACTACGAGCAGGAGATCTACCTCCGGGGCAGCCGGGGCGAGGTGCCCGAGCTGCCCATGACCGCCCCGGAGATGGAGGCGGGCGCCCGCGAGGTGATGACCCCCCGGGCCTTCGGCTACGTGGCTGGCTCGGCGGGGCTCGAGCAGACGGGACGGGCGAACCTCGAGGCCTTCCGGAGATGGAGCCTCGTGCCCCGGCAGCTCCAAGGGGTGGCGGAGAGGGACCTCTCGGTCGAGCTTCTGGGCAGACGGCTGCCCAGCCCGCTGCTCCTGGCTCCGATCGGTGCCCTGGGTGCCGTCGCTGAGGCCGCCGAGGTCAAGGTCGCCCGGGCGGCGGCGGGCCTCGGGGTCCCGATGGTCCTTTCCACCGTCTCCAGCACCAGGCTGGAGGTGGTCGCGTCCGAGCTCCAGGCGGCACCTTCGGGAGTTGGGTGGTTCCAGCTTTACTGGCCCAGCGACCGCGATCTCGCCCTCAGCTTGGTGAGCCGGGCGGAGGCGGCGGGGTACTCGGCCCTGGTGGTGACCGTGGACACCTGGACACTCGCCTGGCGTCCCCGCGACCTCGCCCACGGCTACCTGCCGTTCCTCACCGGGGAGGGGCTGGCCAACTACCTCTCCGATCCCGTCTTCCGCTCCCGGCTCGAGGCCGATCCGGAGGCCGACCCGGCGGCGGCGATCGCTCTCTGGAGCCGGGTCTTCAGCCACCCCGGCCTGCGCTGGGAGGACATCTCCTGGCTCCGGGGCCAGACTCGCCTGCCCATTGTGGTCAAGGGGATCTGCCACCCGGAGGACGCCCGACTGGCCGTCGAGGCCGGGGCCTCCGCACTGGTGGTCTCCAACCATGGCGGCCGCCAGGTGGATGGCGCGGCGGCGGCCCTGGACTGCCTGGTGGATGTCGCCGCCTCGTCCCCGCCCATTCCCCTGCTCTTCGACTCGGGGATCAGATCTGGAGCCGACTGCGCCAAGGCGCTGGCGCTTGGGGCCCGAGCGGTCCTGATCGGCCGCCCCTATGTGTTCGGGCTGGCGGTGGGTGGCGAGGAGGGGGTGCGGCATGTCCTCCGCTGCCTGCTGGCCGAGCTGGACCTCACCCTGGGCCTGAGCGGGCACGCCTGCGTGTCCGATCTCTCCCCGGCGTCCCTGCGTCGCTCCGGCTGAGCGGGCGCCTCAGTCGGGCCGGGGGCTCTCCCCGTACCGGTAGGAGGGATCGGGGTAGCGGTCCCCGGCCGCGACCCCCGGGGGGAAGAGGCCGGAGAGCTCCAGCACCTGGCCCTGGCTGAGGATGAGGGCCGCCGCCCCGGCGTTCTCCTCCAGCGTCGGGACGCGCTTGGTCCCGGGGATGGGAACGACATCCTCGCCCTGGTGCAGCAACCAGGCGATGGCCAGCTGGGCGGGGGTCGCGCCTAGCTCCGCCGCCAGCTTCTCCACCCGCGCCACCAGCTCCAGGTTGCGTTGGAAGTTCTCACCCTGGAAGCGAGGATTCTGGCGGCGGAAGTCGTCCTCGGCGAAGTCCTGGGGGCTGCGCAGCCGGCCCGAGAGGAAGCCGCGGCCAAGGGGGCTGTACGGGACGATGCCCACGCCCAGGGTGCGGGCCACCCCCAGCACCTCCTGTTCTAGATCGCGGGTCCAGAGGGACCACTCGCTCTGCAGCGCGGTGATGGGGTGCACGGAGCAGGCCCTTCTCAGGGAATCCGCGCTCGCCTCGGAGAGCCCAAGGTGGCGCACCTTGCCCTCCCCCACCAGCTCGGCCATGGTCCCCACCGTCTCCTCGATAGGTACCTCAGGGTCGACCCGGTGCTGGTAGTAGAGGTCGATGTGGTCGGTCTCCAGCCGGGCGAGGGAGCCCTCGCAGCTGCTGCGCACATAGTCGGGGCGACCGCAGATGGAGCTGGCCATCGGGCCGTCGTGGCGGATGCCGAACTTGGTGGCCAAGAAGACCCGCTCGCGGCGCCCGCGGAGCGCCCGGGCCAGGAGGCGCTCGTTGGCCCCGCCGCCGTAGGCGTCGGCGGTGTCCCAGAAGTACACCCCCAGCTCCAGGGCGCGGTCCAGGGTGCGTAGCGACTCGGCCTCATCTGCCGGCCCGTATGACTGGGACATGCCCATGCAGCCCAGGCCGAGGGCGGAAACCTCGGGACCTCCCTGTCCCAGGCGGCGGGTGGGGACGGGGGCCTGGCTCACCTGGCCAATTTAGCAGCGGGAGGGCTCAGCCGCCCAGCAGCTCCCTCCGGGCGCGGTCCATCTCCTCCCGCGCCGGGCCGTCAGGTGCCGGGATTCGCATGTCCAGCTGCGAGATGGCGTCCACCACCAGCCCCCCCACCAGCGCCCGGAGCTGGTACTTGTGGTCGGCAGGGACCACGTGCCAGGGAGCCCAGCTGGTGGAGGTGGCGGTGATCGCCTCCTCGTAGCAGCGCTGATAGGCGTCCCAGAGGCGCCGTTCGGCCAGGTCTCCCGGGGAGAACTTCCACCACTTCCTGGGGTCCTCCAGCCGCTCTAGGAGGCGGCGCCGCTGCTCCTCTGGGGACACGTGCAGGAACACCTTGACCACCCGGGTGCCCTGGCGGTGCAGATGGCGCTCGAAGGCGTTGATGTCCTGGAAGCGGCGCCTCCAGAACCGGTCCGGCGGGGAGCCAGCCGTCTCCCTGCCCAGCAGCTCCGGATGCACCCGGACCACCAGCACCTCCTCGTAGTAGGAGCGGTTGAAGATCACGATCTCCCCGCGTGCTGGGAGCCGCTGCTGGTAGCGCCAGAGAAAGTCGTGGGCCAGCTCCTCCCGGGAGGGCTGCTTGAAGGCGTATACCCGGCAGCCCTGGGGATTCACCCCGGACATCACGTGCTTGATGGTGCCGTCCTTACCGGCGGCATCCTGGGCCTGGAGCACCACCAGGACCGAGTTGGTGGCGCTGGCAAACAGCAGCTCCTGGGCGCGCTCCAGCTCCTGCACGAACTCCGCCAGGTCCTCCTCGACCATCTGCCGCCCGCCGTCCCCGTCGGGCCACCGGGTCATCACCCGGTCGGTGGGCCTGGAGGCGAGGCCGGCGGCCCGGCCGGGGCTCACTCGAAGCTCGCGGACCAGGTCCCGAGGCAGCCTCACGGCCCGGGCACCCGATGGACATCAGTGGCAGGCCTCCGAACCTGCAATTGGCAGCCCACCTGGCGATTGTCGCAGCGAGAGCTGTGAGTCGGTGGTGCTTTATCGTGGCGGGGTGCGGGAGGCTCTGATCCTGGGTGGCACCGGGGCCATCGGGACGGCGGTGGCCCGTCGGCTTCTGACCCACGGCTGGAAGGTGACCGTGACCGGGAGGGATGAGTCCCACGTGGACGCCCCGCTTCTGGGTCAGGGAGTGCGGTTCCAAGCCCTGGAGCGCACCGATCGGGGGGCGGTCGCCGCCGTCCTGGGCGCCGGCGTGGACCTCCTCCTTGACTGCGCCTGCTTCACCGCCAGGGACGCCGAGCTCCTCCTGCCCCTCCTGTCCCTGGTGGGCAGCCCGGTGATGGTCTCCAGCAAGGCTGTTTACAGGGACGCTCAGGGGCGTCACTCCAACTCCGAGGAACCCCCATGTTTCGCTGGTCCAATTCGGGAGGACCAGGCCACCCTGTCGCCTGGCGGAGACTGGGGGCAGGACACCCGAGAGGGATACGGCCGCCACAAGGTGGCGGCCGAGCAGGTCCTCCTGGAGAGTGGCGCCCCGGTCACCGTCTTGCGCCCGTCCAAGGTCCACGGCCGGAAGGCTCACCCGCCCCGCGAGTGGGTCTTCGTGAAACGCGCCTTGGACCGGCGGCCCTTCGTGCTCCTGGCCCGCGAGGGCCGGGGGGTGGACCACCCGACGTCAGCCGCCAACCTCGCCGCCCTGGTCGAGCTGGCGGCCGAGAAGCCCGGCCTGCGGGTTCTCAACGCGGCGGACCGGGATGCTCCCTCGGCCCTGGAGATCTCCCGCGTGGTGGCGGCCCACCTGGGACACCGCTGGCAAGAGGGGCTGCTCCCCGAAGGTGCCCGCCCGGGGCTGGGGGACCACCCCTGGAATCGCCCCTTCCCGATCGTCCTGGACATGACGGCCGCCGAGCTCCTGGGATACCGGCCGGTCGGTGGTTACTCCACGACGGTGGTCGAGGAGCTGGACTGGCTCACAGACCTCGCCCGGTCAAACCCACATGCACCGGAACTAGGAGACGGCTACTTCTGCCGGTACTTCGACTACGAGGCGGAGGACCGGTTCCTGGGGAAGCCGGCCGGCTGAGCGCCGCCGCGCTCACGGTCAGTGGACCAGGGCGGACACCAGGGCCGTGCAGAGGAAGAAGGCGAAGAGGTAGAGGATGGAATAGCGGAAGAGCTGGCGGGCCCAGCGCATCGAGCGGCCCTCCCGCAGCACCCTTAAGGCGAGGTAGAGGAAGACGGCGCCGAGCCCGCCCGCCACCGCCAGCTCCCAGGGACCCAGCCAGACCGCCAGCGCGAGGCTGGCCAGGACCATCACCAGGGTGTAGGTGAGGATGGCCTCACGGGTCCGGCTCACCCCCAGCTCCACCGGCCGCATGGGCACCCCGGCGGCCTGATAGTCGCGGCGCACGATGAGGGAGAGTGCCCAGAAGTGGGGCGGGGTCCAGAGGAAGATGAGGAGGAATAGGGCCAGGCCGATAGGACCCACCCCGTGGGTCACCACCGCCCATCCCACCAGTGGCGGAACGGCGCCGGCGGCGCCGCCGATCACGATGTTCTCCTTGGTGGTGCGCTTCAGCCAGAGGGTGTAGACGAACACGTAGTAGGCCCCGCCCGCGACCGAGAGCGCGGCGGCAACGGGGTT
>JAKAXE010000119.1 GCA_021816695.1 bacterium
TCTCCTCCTCCCGGGGTCCGTAGGTTGCAACCCAACGAACGTACCGGGGCTGGCTGGCCAAGGTGGTCCTCTTTTACTCCATCACTCCCATCTCAGGGGTGGGTCTACTTTCGGCTGGCGTTTACACCAAGACGACATCCTGGGGGCCGAGGGAGTGGATCTGAAGGTCCCGGGCATCGGCCCCGCATACACCAGCGGGGACCCCATGCAGAACTTCGTGGGGCCTCCCAACGGCACTCAGTCCAGCTCCTACGAGCCCGGGGCCTACTACGGGGCGGTGGCTAAGGCGGCGGTCCACTTCGGGGCCACGATCCTGGCGGCCGGGGAGAACATCAGCCCCCAGCAGGTGTACGCCTACGTCGAGGAGGGCTACCCGGTGCAGGCCTGGGTTACCTTCGACTTCCAGCCCCACACCGCGGTGATCCTCACCAACGGCCACGACTCCTGGCCCTGGGCCGGCCCCGACGAGCACTCGGTTCTGGTGATCGGGGTCGGGGTTGACTCCGTGCTGATCGACAACCCCTGGAACAAGGCCAAACCCGGCGTGCAGTATCCGGGCGCCGACCAGTGGGTACCGATGTCCGTGTTCGAGGCGGCCTACAACGCCTACCTGGACATGGCGGTAGTGATCAGCTGAAGCGCGATGCCGCGGTCTCGGGCCATCCTGCTCGCGGCTCCAGATCCCGGGGGCGCTTACACATCCCGGACGGCGTCGGCGGGCCGAGCCAGGATGGGTCCCAGGGGAGAGCCCGGGTGGTGCGCAGGGGTTCGGGGCGGTACTCCCCGAGACAGCCACCTTGGCTGCAGGTTTGCGGGGGGCGGAAGCTGCCATGATCCCGGGAGCGGGCCGGCGCCGGTGGACGCTCAGGGGGCCATCGGCCCGAAATGGCAGGAAGGGGCGGCTCGTCCCAGCTGCAGGGTCGTCTGGATGGCTCCCCTGGCCAACCCAGTTGGGGTCCGCCGCGCGACGGTGCCGGGACTCGGTGGCCAGGGGCCACCGGTTGGCTGCCCTGACGGTCCTGGCGGAGGTTGCGCCGGGCATCCCAGGTCCGGGTCTCAGCCCAATGGCGGGTCCCTCCCGGAGAGCACGATGCGGGCCCCGACCTCTTCGCTCGCTGGACCGCAGCCGCCGCCAGCCCGGTTTTCGCTGTCGCCTCAGCCCGTCCGACCCGTTCATCAGCCTCTCGGGGTGCTCCGGGGCTCTGGGCGGCTGGGAACACCCGTCAGCCGCTGACGACCTGCAGCTCGGAGCACTCCGCGAGGGCGTCGAAGTCCGAATCGGCATGCAGGAGCGGGACCTGGGAGCGGATGGCGTGGGCGGCGATGAGGCAGTCGAGGAGCCGGCGGACGGTCCTGCCCCGCTGGCGGCAGAGTCGGTACAGCGCGGCCGCGTCCTCGAAATCCGAGGGCAACGTGGGCACGATGGTCGCCCGGCCGAGCAGGCGGCGCAGCTGCTGCAGGTGGCGCGGGTCCCGCGCTCCGGCGAGCACCTCCATCCGCACCGGGTGGCAGGTGGCGATCTCCCCACCCAGCAACCGGTCCACCCCCTCGCACGCCGGGCTCCCGGTGTCGCGCAGGAACTCCACCCAGGCCGAGGTGTCGATGAGAATCACAAGCCCCGCCCGAGGCGCATCTCGTCTAGGTCGCCCTCCCACCCTGTGCCTCGCATTCGGCGGGCCCCGTCCAACTCCAGCATCTCCGCCGCCAGCGTGCGCAGGGCGAAGTTGACCGCATCCCTCTTGGTCCGAAGCTGGTACCGACGCATCACGGAGAGGCAGGCCTCCTCGTCGACGTCGATGTTGGTGCGTGACATGCACAAACCATACACCTGAGCATGGGAGGAGATCGGCTTCACCTGCCCACTGTCTGGCGGGTGCCTCCAGAACGGCTCCACGTCGGGTACGTGTGGTGGCGGCGGGCCGGCCGCAGCCTGACCGGGGACCAACGCCTCCCAGAGCCAGCGCCGCCGCCCGAGCCTCCCGGCGCGGCGGATGCTTGGGGCCGCCGGTCGGTGCCCGTGGCCAGCTGGCCGATCTTGAGCCCCAGCACCAGGACCGCCAGCACCAGGTAGCCGCGCAGCCCGTACATGGCCACCTTCTGGCCCAGGGACCACCTGGGGGCCCGAGCGCGGGGAGGAGGGCATCCGCCACACTTGGCGGTCCCCCTCCGCCTTCCGCTGCCGCTCGGCGCCCCGGACCGGCGGCGGGAGTCCACCCCCAGCGCTCCCAGGACCAGGGCTTCCAGGACCACCGTGACCAGGGTGAAGGGCCCGAGGGGCACCTTGGGGAACTCGGTGGTCACCGTGAGGATGAGGAAGAGCAGCACCAGAACCCCCACAAGGGTCTCTCCCACGCCCTCCATGGCCGCCGGCGGGTGTGGAATTTCAGTGATCAGCTCTGGTCAGTTTCCGATCACGGCTAGCAGTGGCCCTCGTCGGCTTCGGACTGTCGGCTCCAACGGGCCAGCGTGCTTGCAGCATAGTTGGTTGGTAAGCGACTCGATGCATGATATTATATGACTCAATGAAAGAAGGCAACCGACTATCAGACGCGTTGTTCGAGCCTCCCGACCTAGACGAAGTTGAGCTGAGCGTCCTAGCCGAGATCGACGAGCTGCGGACAAAGCTGCGCTGGCAGCTCAATGAACCTCGACGGTGGGTCGGCTCGCTCCGGCGTATGCAATTTGCCCGGGCAGTTCAGGGCTCCAACAGCATCGAGGGATATGAGGCTGCCCTGGACGATGCCGCCGCCATTGACCTCGGCGAGGAACCGCTCGACGCTGACGAAGAGACGCGCCTAGCCCTTAAGGGATACCGGGACGCGATGACCTACGTACTGCAGCTCGCAGGAGAGGCTGACTTCTCTTACTCTGGGCAGCTCATCAAGAGCCTGCATTTCATGATGACCAATCATGACCTCAGGAACCGGCCCGGCCTTTGGAGAGCTGGCTCGATCTACGTTAGGAACGACGAGACCGGAGAGATCGTCTACGAAGGGCCCGATGTCGACCAAGTTCCTGAGCTGATGCAGCGGTTGGTCGAGGGACTGAATGACGGCGGGGACGCGCCGTCCTTGATCAGGGGCGGGATGGCTCATCTCAATCTGGTCATGATCCATCCCTTCCGCGACGGAAACGGGAGAATGGGGCGCTGTCTGCAGACACTAGTTCTAGCCCGGGAGAAGATCCTCTCGCCTCACTTCTGCAGTATCGAGGAATACCTGAGCCGTAATACCGAGGACTACTACGCGGTACTGGGACGAGTAGGGGCGGGCGCCTGGCATCCCGAACGTGACGCCCGCCCGTGGATACGGTTCATCCTGGTGGCCCATCTCCGCCAAGCTAGGACGCTGCTGCGCCGAGTGAAAGAGACCGAACAGCTCTGGGATAGGCTTGAGCGCAGCGTGAAAAGGTCGGGCCTTCCAGAGCGAACTGTGCCTGTCCTTTGGGATGCCGCCATGGGCTATCGGGTGCGGAACGCTACCTACAGGGCAATGTTCAATGGGTCACCAGATGAGGCGATCAGCGAGGCTGTGGCCAGCCGAGATCTGCGCCAGCTTGTCGAGTTGGGGCTACTCGTACCCAGGGGCGAGAAGAGGGGACGCTTCTACCTCCCGAGCCGAGAGCTGTGGGACATGCGCCAAGAGATCATCAAGGCGCGCGACAGGCGCGACGATTCGGATCCTTTCGAGCGACCAGACCCTCACCTCTTGGACGACCTCCAGCGCGCATGAGTCCCCTTCTGGGCGAGCCCCTTCCATTCCTCGGGCGTGAGATTGGCGGCCCCAACTTTCACGCCCTTATGGCCCCTACCCTCCGCAGCTCCCGGCCCTCGGTGCCATTCCTTCCTGTGGGAACGATCGCCCCTGGGTGCGAGTCTCGCTGAGGCAATGCGGGTTCACCTCCAAGGCACCGCTGCCAAGACTCGGAAAGCGGGAGTTCCAGAGCTTGACGGTGGACCGCGTCATTCCCAGGCGAGCTGCGATCTGCAGCTTGGGGACATCCTCACCCCTGAGGAGACAGGTCCCGGAGCGCCTCGCCAACCGCTGGGGAAGGGTTCGGCAACTTGACCAAGTGGTCCAGGCCGCGCGACCCGGTCCGAGATGAGGAGGGATGCGCCAGGACGCTTGGCCATCCGTGTGCGCGGCGCGGTGTCCTAGTCGGACTTCCCCCGCCCACCGGACCTCAGGGGGCGCCGGGGCCCCGGGTCAGGTTCAGGCTCGGGGGCCCTCAGCCGGCGCAGCAGGTCGGCCATCTCCACTGCCACCATCGCGGCCTCCTCACCCTTGTGGCCATGCCGGCCCCCCACCCGCTCCTCGGCCTGTTCCCAGCTGCCGGTGGTGAGCACCCCGAAGCCGGTGGCCAGGCGGTGCTGCAGGGCAACCTGGGCTATTCCCC
>JAKAXE010000120.1 GCA_021816695.1 bacterium
GGGGATTCGCTCCGCACCCCGGCACATCCTGAGTTGGATCCCCGGCCTGGAGCTTCTGGAACTGGCCGAACCGGAGCTCTGCTGTGGAAGCGCCGGAACCTACAACCTCACGGCTCCGGACGCCGCCGGCGACCTGGGTCAGCGGAAGGCGGAGACAGTGCTGGCGGTGAACCCCCAGGTGCTGGCGGCGGGAAACCCGGGGTGCCTGCTCCAGCTGCGCTCCGCCCTCTCGGGGTTGGGAGCGGAGCTCCCGGCCGTGCATCCCGTCGAGCTGCTGGCGGCTTCGGTTCTCGGACTTGGTCCCGGGACACTGACACCGTCTCCCCCCGGGTGGTTACGCCCACCCGGTGGCGGAGGGTTTCGCCCTGGGCCGCAACCCGGCTGAGGGCCAGTCTTTAGATCCTCGGGTACCAGCGAGCCGGAGGTGGGTGACGATGGATGGAGAGATGCCAGCGCGGCGACTGGCGGTGCTGGTGATGGAGGCCAGGTCCAGGCGGGTGGGACCGGATGGCTACTCCGAGGCCCGCCTCGCAGGCGCGGAGATGGAGCCGGAGAAGGCGGCCAATCTGGGGCGGCTGCTGGAGGAGGTGCGAGCACTGGGGGCAGTGGTGGTCTTCATCCCCTACCAGCGGTTGGAGCGGGAGTTCCCGGGCCTGCCCGGGGAGCGGGGCACCGGCCCTGAGATCCTCGGGGAGCGGAGCCGCGATTGGCTGGAGCAGCTGCGGCGTCGGCACCTCGTGGGATACCGGGACGAGGGCGCGGTCTGCCTGGAGTGCGGGCGCGACTGGCCCTGCGACGCCGCCCTGGCGGCAGAGGAGGCGGTCCGGCTGGGAAGGCTGCTGGAGGGGCAGCCCGTGGGCCAGGCCCTGAGCTCGGTCCCCAGGCCCCACACCGGGGACCTGCTGATCTCCGGCTGCCGGACGATGGATCCGTTCGCCTCCACCGAGCTGGACGCCCTTCTCCGCTCCCGTGGTGTGGACACCCTCGCGCTGACCGGCTTCCACACCAATTGGGGGCTGGAGTCCGCGGCGCGCTCAGCCTTCGACAGGGGCTACCGTGTCCTGCTGGTCTCCGACTGCGCCACGGCCGACAGCCCGGAGGCGGGCGGCTACTGCGAGCAGCGGGTCTTCCCCCAGCTGGGCTCGGTTGTGACCGCGGACCAGCTGCTCCAGGCCACCCGGCCGGCGCGCGAGCTTACAGGGGCCGCAGCGGGCTGAGCTCAGTCGGCCGGGACGCCGGTCACCGGGCGGGCCTCTGGTCGAGTCCCCGCGGACGATCCCCCGTGAGGCACCGGACAGACGGCCGGGGCTGCTGGCGCACCGTGGTCCACCGGGCATGACCCGCCGGGAGTGGTCCCCTCCTCTCGCGGTCGAAGACGGGCCACCGTGGGCGAGGCCTCCCGTGGGACGTAGCGGCCACCAGGCCCACCGGCGGCGTACTGCAGGAGCGCCTGGTCCACCGGGCCGGCCTCCCCCGCCGCCTCCTCGAACCCCGGCAGGTCCCCCATCCCGGCGGTAGACCCCTCCAGTGGGGTGCGGTGGGGCTGAGCGTTGGCGGCCCGGCCCAGCTCGGGGGCGATCAGGGGCTCCGCCACCTCCAGGGTTACCACGGCCAGCCGCCGGGTCCGGGCCACCTTCTCGATCTTGGCCTTGATCCGCCGGCGCAGGTACCCGGCCGGCATCTCATGGAGCAGCGTGCGCGCCTCCATGGACCACCCGATCTTGCGGTTGTCGAAGGTGAGCTCCTCGGTGACCTCTCCCTCGGCCAGCGCCGCCTGGGCGATCCCCTCCCGGTCCACCCGGGCGAAGAGCTCGCTGGAGCCGCCGCAGACCGGGCACTCCACGGGGAGCACCCCCCTCGCGGTGTAGCCGCAATCCCGGCAGACATGGACCTCGGCGTCGTCGGTCGGACCGTGGCTGACCTCGATCCCGATGGCCGCCGAGGCCTCGGGGGGGAGGATGTCACCCAGCGCGGCCACCACCAGGTTCTGGGAGATTATGGAGTGGCCCCTCTCCATCGCCCAGCGCAGCACCGCCGTCCGGGAGAGCCCCTGGGCGGAGCAGGGGATCCGCTCCAGCACCTCGTTGGCCTCGGGGGTCCACACCACCTGGGCCTCGCCCCGGACGTCGATGGGGGGGACGTAGGTGCGGGAGGAGAGGAGGACGCTGCAGGGAGCCAGTCGGAGGAGGTTCTCGCTGTTCCCGCCGATGTCCATCCCCTGATCGGAGTGCACCCCGATCCGCCCCACCACCAGGAGGCTGGCATCGCGCTCCCGCACGTAGCGGAGCACCTGCTCAAATGCCTTCCCGTCCAAGAGGGTGATAGGCAGGTCGTAACCCTCGGCCCGAGCCACCTCCTTGGCCACCTTGAGGTGGGAGGAGTAGATCATCGCCAGCCCGGTGTCGATGATCTCCTCGTGGAGCGCCTCCTGCTCCTTGAAGCGGAAGACCTTGCTGGCCTCCTCGGAGAGGACCCCCACGATCCCGTTGAAGAGCACGTAGTGGAGATAGGGGTCGTACACCGAGACGGCCTCCACCGGGAGATCGAGTAGGCGCCCCATCTCCAGCGCCGAGCGCAGCCCGGCAAAGGACTGGGGGGAGCCGTCCACGGCAACCACGATCGGCCCGGACAGCGGGTCCCGGCCTTCGCGGTGGCGGACCACCAGGGTGTCCCGGTGAGCGCGTCGGACCACCCGGTCGACGCAGGTGCCGATCTGCGTCTCCTTCACCTGCCCCAGGCCGCAGGCCCCCATGACCACCAGGTCGTACTGGTTCTCCTCGATGTCCTGGACCAGGACCTCCCAGTTCTTGCCGTCGAAGGTCTTGGGGGTGAAGGGGATCCCCTCCTCCAGGCAGCGCCGCTGAGCGGCCTGGAGGTAGGAGTCGGAGATGAGGTTGAGCCCGGTGGTGATCAGGCTGTCGTGGATCTTGCGCTGGCGCTGGAGCTCGATCTCGTCCTGGTACTCCGCGGGCAGGGTGTACTCCATCTGCTTGAAGCGGTAATCGTGGAGCCGGGCTGCATACACATGGCTGCCGATCACCTCCGCCGAGCTGGCCCGAGCCAGCCGGATCGCCACCTCGCAGGCGGCGTCGGAGTGGTCGGAGTTGTCCAGCGGAAGATAGATCTGACGGTACATCCCTGGTCCCGGTGAAGCTGGCGCTGCCGGGTGATCGTAGCAAGCCGGGCTCCCCAGGGACGTCGGCCCTCTCTCAGCCGGACTGCCGCCGGATCCAGGCCCGCCCGCGGCGCAGCTGCTCCGCCGCCCGCCGAAGGGCGTCGGCCTGGGCTGCCGGCCCCGGGGCCCCGGGCTGCTCCCGGGAGGCCAAAGACCGCCTGGGATCCAGCAGCCCCGAGGGGTCATCGGCAAACCCCATCTCCCGCCAGCTCTCGCCAAGCACGAGGTCGAGCCTCCGCCCCTCGCCTTCCGCCCGGCTCACCAGCCTGCCCACCACCTCGTGGGCTCGGCGGAAGGGAAGCCCTTCCTGCACCAGTCGCTCCGCCAGGTCGGTGGCCAGCAACCGGGGATCGGAGGCCGCGTCGGCCATCCTCTCCCGGTTGAAGGCCGCCTCGCCCAGCAGACCGGCCAGCGCCTCCAGGCTGGCTTCCACCGAGGCCACCGCAGGGAAGAGGTGGGCCTTGTCCTCCTGGAGATCGCGGTTGTAGCTGAGGGGAAGCCCTTTGAGAACCAGCAGGAGGCCAAGGAGCGCGGCCACCGGCCTCCCCGCCCTCCCCCGCACCAGCTCCAGGAGGTCGGGGTTCTTCTTCTGGGGCATGAGGCTGGAGCCGGTCGACCAGCGGTCGGGGAGCTCCAGGAAACCGAACTCGGCGGTGCTCCAGAGGATGAGGTCCTCCGCCATTCGCGAGAGGTGGATGGCGATGAGGGCGCTGGCAAAGAGGAGCTCGAGGGCGAAGTCACGGTCCGAGACCGAGTCCAGGCTGTTGGCCGTCGGGGCCAGCAGCCCCAGCTCGACGGCAGCTTGGTCGCGGTCCAGCGGCAGGGTGGAGCCTGCCAGGGCACCCGCTCCCAGGGGGGAGAGTCCGGCCCGTCGGTGAAGCTGCTGGAGGCGCTCCCGGTCCCGCTCCAGCATCTCGAAATATGCCAGCAGGTGGTGTGCCAGGGTCACCGGCTGAGCCCTCTGGAGGTGGGTGTATCCCGGAATCAGGGTCGCCCGCTCGCGGCGCGCCCGGTGGAGCAGGACCGCCTCCAGCTCGAGCACCCCCTGGCAGAGCCGGACGGCCGCAGCCCTCGTCCAGAGCCGAAGGTCCAGGGCCACCTGGTCGTTGCGGCTCCGCCCGGTGTGCAGCCGAAGGGCGGGCTCACCGATCAGCTCGGCCAGCCGGCGCTCCACCGCCATGTGGATGTCCTCGTCCTCGGGCCGGGGCCGGAAG
>JAKAXE010000040.1 GCA_021816695.1 bacterium
GAGCTGCCCGAATGGGTGCGCGAACTCGACCTCGGCGAGCCGGAGGCGGAGGTCATCGAGGTCTGATCCACCTCTCGCCCTAACTCACCGGCCCACCGATCCCCGGGTCCGGGGCGCTGGCGCCCCGGACCCCTAAGGCAGTCGATGTTCGAGTGCCTCCACCTCAAGTCAGCCACTCGCGTAGTTCGAGCGGAGACACCCGCCTCCCAAGCGGGCCAGCCCGCGCTGGGGGCCCGGACGCTCAGCCGGTGAGGGGGCGGCCGCAGTAGGCGCAGAAGGCCGCGCCCTCGGCGTTGCGCCGCCCGCAGCCGGGGCAGCGGCGGGGATCCGGGGCAGGCGCCGGAGGCGGGGCCGGGGGCTCCGGGCCCACGGGGGCCCAGCTGCGCCAGATCCCCCAGTGCACCAACCCCCCGGCGGCTATCACCACCGCCAGGAGGAGCGCCAGCCAGGCGAAGGCCCCCCCGAATGGCTGGAAGGAGGGCTCCGAGACCAGAGACCCGAAGCGCGGGATGAGGTCCAAGATGGTGAAGAGCAGCAGCCCTGCTGCCAGAGCGGTGGAGATGAGGCTGCGGTAGGCGAGGGAGATGGGGAGCGCCAGCCGCCCCACCCGCAGCCCCTCGAAGGCCGCCACCGCCACCGCCATGGCCGCCGCGGCGTACCCGGACCCCCCGAGCCCGTTCTGGGCGAACCCGCACTCCAGCGGCAGGGCAGGGCCTCGGAAAAACGGCGGACTATAGGATGAGCAGGTCCCCTGCCAGGGGAGGAACAGGTCCACGAAGAAGAGGGCGGCCAGCAGGAGCAGAGGCGCCCCGTCCAGCGCCAAGCGCTGCCAGCGCCGGTCCGCACTCACCATGACAGCTCCTCCCGGGAGTGGACGGGCTGACCATAGCAAACCGGGGGCCGAAAGGGCGGCTCAGTGGCGGAAGTGGCGCCTCCCGGTGGTCACCAGGGCCATCCCCAAGCGGTCGGCGGTGGCGATCACCTCCAGGTCGCGCTTGGAGCCACCCGGGTGGACAGCTGCGGTGACGCCCGCCGCCCCGGCGACCTCCAGGTTGTCGGCCATGGGGAAGAAGGCGTCCGAGGCGAGGCAGCTGCCCCGGGCCCGGTCGCCGGCCCGCGCCACCGCCAGCTCCACCGCCTCCACCCGGGACATCTGGCCGGCGCCGATCCCCACCGCCATCCCCCCCTGGCAGAGCACGATGGCGTTGGACTTGACCTGGGCCACGACGCGCCAGGCCAGCTCCAGCTGCTCCCACTCCTCCGGGCTCGGCTCCCTGCGCGAGACCACCTCCATCCGGGGCTCCCCCTCAGAACCCGCATCCGGTTCCTGGACCAGCACCCCGCCGGAGATCGAGCGCAGCTCCAGGGCCGGGCTGGGCGGTGGGGCCTCCAGCACCCTCAGCCTCTCCTTGCGGGCCAGCCGCTGCCGGGCCCCCTCGGTCACCTCGGGGGCCAGCACCAGCTCCAGGAAGTGGGAGGCGATGAGCTCGGCAGCGCGCTCGTCCAGGGGGCGGTTGAGGGCCACCACCCCCCCATAGGCGGAGCGGGGATCGCAGTCGTAGGCTCGCTGGAAGGCCGAAGCCCCGTCCTCACCCAGGGCCGCCCCGCAGGGGTTGGTGTGCTTCACCACCACCGCCGCCGGCCCCCTGAGGCTCATGACCAGCCGGTGGGCTGAGTCGGCATCCAGCCAGTTGGTGTAGGAGAGCTCGGGGCCCTGGAGCCGGCGGGACTGGGCGACGCCAGAGGCGCCGGGCGCCGCGTACAGGGCGCCCCGCTGGTGCGGATTCTCCCCGTAGCGGAGCTCTTGGCTCCGCGCGAGGGGGATGGTCAACCAGTCCGGCCAGGAGGTCTCCCCGGTCTGCCGGCCGAGGTGGGCGGCGATCTGGGCGTCGTAGGCGGCGGTGAGGGAGAAGGCGTCCAGCGCCAGCCGCAGCAACAGCTCGTCGGAGAGCCCACCTGAATCCAACTCCTCCAGCACCAGGCGGTACTGGGACGGGGCGGAGACCGCAGCCACCCAGCGCCAGTTCTTGGCGGCGGCGCGCAGGAGGGTGGGGCCACCGATGTCGATCTGCTCCGCAACCTCGGGAAGCGGCAGCCCCTTGGCGGCGGCGGCCGCGAAGGGGTAGAGGTTGACGACCACCATGTCGAACGGAAGGTGGCCGGCCGATCGCAGCTCCTCGAGGTCGGAGGGGAGATCGCGCCGGGCCAGGATCCCGGAGTGGATCGCCGGGTGGAGGGTCTTGACCCGCCCCCCCATCATCTCCCCCACCCCGGTCACCTTGGGGACCGGGGTCACGGGCAGGCCGGCCGCGACCAGCTCCCGCTCGGTCCCCCCGGTGGCCACCAGCTCCACCCCGTGCGCCAGGAGGCCCCGGGCCAGCTCCACCACCCCCTGCTTGTCGTGGACCCCGAGGAGGGCCCGCCTCGGCCTCACGGCGCCACCTCCAGGACGCGGACCCGCCGACCCTCCACCAGGAGCCTTCCCTCGGCGAGGAGCGCCAGGGCGGCGGGGAGCAGCCGCCACTCCTCCTCGTGGATGCGGGCCAGGAGGGTCTCCTCGGTGTCCTCGTCGCACACCGGGACCGCCGCCTGCATCACGATCGGCCCCCCGTCCGCGGCGCCGGCATCGACCAGGTGGACGGTGCAGCCGGTGACCTTGACCCCGTGCTCCAGCGCCTCCAAGACCGCGTTCATGGTCCCGGCGAAGGCGGGCAGCAGGCTGTTGTGCAGGTTCAGGATCCGCCCGGCGAAGGAGGTGAGCAGCGGCTCGGTGAGGATCCGGTCATACCCCGCCAGGACCAGCAGGCTCGCGCCCTGGGAGCGGAGCCACTTCGACATCTCCAGGTCCCGGCGGACCACGTCCCCGCCGAATTGGGCGGCCGGGAAGGCCCGGGCCGCCACCCCCCGCTGGACGGCGGCGGCCAGCGCCGGGCAGGAGGCGCGGTTGGTGGCCACAGCCACCACCTCGGCGGGGTAGGAGGGATCGGTGGCGGCCGACAAGAGAGCCAAAAGGTTGGTGCCCCGTCCGGAGACCAGGACCGCGGCGCCCGGCCGCCTCCCGGGGGTCAGGCCAGCACCACCCGGTCCCGCCCGGTCCCGGCCAGGACCTCTCCCACCGGGAAGCACCCCAGCTCAGCCACCGCCCGGACGGCCGGCTCAGCCTCCATGACGCAGATCATGCCCACCCCCATGTTGAAGGTACGCCACATCTCGTCCTCGGCCAGGTGTCCCAGCCGCTGGATCTCCCGGAATAGTGGCGGCACCTCCCACCCATCCAACCGGACCCGCCCCATGGTCCCCTCGGGCAGCACCCGGGCGAGGTTCTCCTGGATGCCGCCCCCGGTGATGTGGGCGAGGGCGTGCAGCCCCCCCAGCTCCCGGATGCGGCGGACCTCGGCGAGGTAGGAC
The DNA here is from genome assembly GCA_021816695.1 of bacterium. Classification (GTDB taxonomy): domain Bacteria; phylum Chloroflexota; class Dormibacteria; order Aeolococcales; family Bog-877; genus JAJYXT01. The sequence goes on from JAKAXE010000040.1 coordinate 3,409, forward strand.
CGGTGGGGGGTGAGCAGCTCCTCCCCCAACGACCCCTGGCCGCCGGGCCCGGGCTGGGTCAGGTCGATCTCCAGCTCCGCCACCAGCTGCCGGACCAGGGTGTAGCCATTGGTGTGCAGGCCGCTGGAGCCGAGGCCCACCAGCACGTCCCCGGGGCGGACCCGCGCCGGGCCAAGCAGCTGGTCCTCGACCGCCATCCCCACCAGGAAGCCCGCCAGGTCGTAGTCGCCGATCCCGTACACCCCGGGCATCTCCGCGGTCTCCCCTCCCACCAGGGAGCAGCCCGCCCCCCGGCAAGCGGTCGCCATCCCCTCGGCGACCTCGGCCAGGACCTCAGGGTCGATCCTGCCGGTGGCGAAGTAGTCCAGGAAGAAGAGCGGCTCGGCCCCGGTGGTGAGGACGTCATTGACGCAGTGGTTGACGATGTCCTCACCGATACCCCGGTGGCGGTGCAGCGCCACCGCCAGCTTGGTCTTGGTTCCCACGGAGTCGGTGGAGGACACCAGAACCGACCCCCTCGGGAGGTCGGAGGGAAGCCGCCAGACGGCGGCGAAGGGTCCGATCCCCGCCGCCAGCGGGGGCAGCCAGGTGGTCGCCGCCAGCTCGGCCACCCGAGCCACCGCCTCGGCCGCCCGCCCCCGGTCCACCCCGGCGGCAGCGTATCGCGAGGCCGGACCTTCTGTCCCCACCGTCAGCCCTCCAGCGCCAGCTTGTCCATCTCCAGCTGCTGCGGCACTTGAAGCGGATAGGCCCCGTCCAGGCAGGCGAAGCAGAAGCCGGCCCCGCTCGGCCCGGAGCGCAGCGCCCAGCGCAGCCCCTCCAGGCTGAGGTAGGCGAGGGAGTCGGCTCCCAGGATCCGCCCCACCTCGTCGGCGCTGCGCCCGGCGGCGATCAGCTCGCTGCGGCTGGCGATGTCGATGCCCATGAAGCAGGGGAAGCGGATCGGGGGGGAGGCCACCCGCATGTGCACCTCCCGGGCGCCGGCCCGGCGGAGCGCCTCCACGATCTGCCGGGAGGTTGATCCCCGGACGATGGAGTCGTCCACCAGCACCACCCGCTTGCCGGCGAGGACGTGGGGCATGGGGTTGAACTTGAGCCGGACCCCCGCCTCGCGCATCCCCTGCTGGGGCTGGATGAAGGTGCGGTTGATGTAGCGGGACTTGATCATCCCCTCGGCGAACGGGGTGTGGCTGGCCTCGGCGAACCCGATGGCCGCCGGGGTCCCCGAGTCCGGCACCGGGATCACGAGGTCGGCCTCGACCGGGGCCTCCTCGGCCAGCCGGCGCCCCATGGCCAGGCGCACCTCGTACAGGCTGCGGCCCTGGATCACCGAATCCGGGCGGGCGAAGTAGATGTATTCGAACGAGCAGGTGGCCTGGGTCCTCTCCTCGCCGAAGTGGGCGGAGTGCAGCCCCTGCTGGTCGATGGTGACGATCTCGCCGGGCTCGACCTCCCGGACCAGCCGGGCGCCCACCACGTCCAGGGCGCAGGTCTCGCTGGCGACGATGTACCCGGACCCTCCCGGTGCGGAGACATCGCCCAGCCGGCCGATGCAGAGCGGCCTGAGCCCCAGCTCGTCCCGCGCCGCCACCAGGGAGGTCCTGGTGAGGAAGCCGAGGGAGTAGGCCCCCACCACCCGGGGCAGGGCCCGCTGCAGCACCACCTCCAGCCGGTCACCGGGGGTGCGGGCCAGGAGCCCGGCCAGGACCTCGGTGTCGCTGGAGGTGTCGAACTGGTACCCCTCCTCGAGCAGCGCCAGGCGCAGGGCCGCGGAGTTGGTGAGGTTGCCGTTGTGGGAGATCGCCACCGGGCCGAGCTGGCCGTGCTCGAAGGTGAGGGGCTGGGCGTTGCTCAGCTGGGAGGAGCCGGTGGTGGAGTAGCGGGTGTGGGCCAGGCCCAGGTCGCCGGTGAGCCGCTCCAGGTCCTGGGGGCCGAACACCTGGCCCACCAGCCCCATGTCCCGGCGCACCGAGAGGCGCTCCCCATCCGAGACGCAGATCCCCGCAGACTCCTGCCCCCGGTGCTGGAGGGCGTAGATGCCGAGGTAGCAGAGCCGGGCCACGTCCTGGCCCGGAGCGAACACGCCGAAAACCCCGCAGGCCTCGTGCAGCTTGTCATCCAGAAAGGGGGACGGCCGCCGCTGACCGCAGGTGGCACTCAACCCCTGCAGCATACCGGCCGGGGCGCCGTCGCCGGTCACAGGACTGGCCCCTCCATGGCGCCGGCGATCCCCTTTAGGCGGGCCTCCGCGGCGGCTGCCAGAGGGATCTGGGCGAGACCCACGATCTCCACTAGCTCCCCCCCCACCTCCCCGACCCGGAAGCATGGCACCTGCCCGGCGGAGCAGACCTCCTCCATCCGGCCGCCACTCCCCGGCTCCACGCTGAGCAGGTAGCGGCCGGAGCCCTCCCCGAAGAGCAGCCCCAGGCCTCGGTCGGGCGGGGTGGGCGGGTCCGCCAGGCGCACGACGGCGCCCAGGGAGCCCTCAACGCAGCATTCGGCCAGGGCCACCGCCAGCCCTCCCAGGGAGCAGTCGTGGGCCGACCGGGCCACGCGCTCAGTGACCAGCTGGCGCACCGCCTCCGAGGCCCTCCCCTCCAGCTCCAGGTCCAGCTCCGGCGGCGGGCCGAGGACCCTTCCTCCAAGGAGGCGCTGGAGCTCCGAGCCCCCCAGCCCCGCCCCCTCCCCTCCGACCAGGTAGATGAGGTCGCCCGCGGCGACGAAGCCAGGACCGGGGATGCCGTGGACATCGTCCACCACCCCCACGACCCCCACCACCGGGGTGGGGGGGATGGAGGCCCCGGAGAGGTCGTTGTAGAGGCTCACGTTGCCGCTCACCACCGGGAGGGCCAGCTGCCGGCAGGCTTCCGCCAACCCGGCCACCGCCTCCTCCAGCTGCCACATCACCTCCTCCCGGTCCGGGTCCCCGAAGTTGAGGCAGTTGGTGAGGGCGAGCGGGCGCGCACCCAGGCAGGTGAGATTGCGCACCGCCTCCGCGACCGCCAGCTGGGCACCCCGGCGGGGATCCAGGAGGGAGCTGCGGTGGGCACCGTCCACGGTGATGGCGAGTCCATCCCGCCGCCCCCTCAGCCGCACCACCGCGGCGTCCCGGCCGGGGAGGACCACCGTGTCGTCCCCCACCTGATGGTCGTACTGGCGGTAGATCCAACTGGCGTCCGCGCAGTTGGGAGAGGCCAGCAGGCGCAGCCAGGCCTCCTCGAGCGTCCAGGGAACCCCCGCGGTGACCGGGGGGGCACTCAGGTCGCGCACCACGTCCGCGGGCCGGGAACTCGCGGGATGGCGCGGCAGGAAGCCGTCCACCAGGACCGGGAGCGGCAGCCGGGCCACCATCTCGCCACTCGAGCTGATCTGAAGCTCCTCAGCTGCGATCACCTCCCCGACCACGTCCGAGCGGAGCTCCCAGCGGTCGAAGACCGCCCGCACCTCCTCCACCCGTCCCCGCTCCACCACCAGCACCATCCGCTCCTGGGACTCGCTGAGCATCACCTCGTAGGGGGTCATCCCCAGCTCCCGGCGGGCCACCTGGTCCAGGTCGAGGCGGATCCCGACCCCGCCCCGCCTCGCCATCTCGGCACAGCTGCTGGTGAGTCCGGCGGCGCCGCAGTCCTGGAGCCCCACCAGGGCACTGCTGCCGGCCAGCTCCAGGCAGGCCTCCATGAGGCACTTCTCCAGGAAGGGGTTGCCGACCTGCACCGCCGGCCGGCGCTCCTCCGCGCCCTCGTCCAGCTGCACCGAGGCGAAGGTGGCGCCGTGGATGCCGTCCCGGCCGGTGTCCGCGCCCACCAGCAGCACCGGGTTGCCCACCCCCCGGGCCACTGCGTGGAGCAGCCGGGGAGCGGTCACCAGCCCGACGCACATCGCGTTCACCAGGCAGTTGCCCTGGTAGGCGGGATCGAAGTAGGTCTCCCCGCCCACGGTCGGCACCCCGATGCAGTTGCCGTAGTGGCCCACCCCCTCCACCACCTTGGCGAAGCGGTGCCGCTGAGCGGCGTCGGTGAGGTCGCCGAAGCGCAGCGCATCCAGGAGGGCGACCGGCCGCGCGCCCATGGCGAAGACGTCCCGCAGGATGCCTCCAACCCCGGTCGCCGCCCCCTGCACCGGCTCGATGGCGCTGGGATGGTTGTGGGATTCGATCTTGAAGCAGCAGAGCAGCCCATCCCCGAGGTCCACCACGCCGGCATTCTCCCCCGGGCCGACGACCACCTGGGGCCCCTTGGAACTGAGCTGGGAGAGGAGGCGGCGGGAGGTCTTGTAGGAGCAGTGCTCGGACCAGAGCGCCCCCAGCATCCCCAGCTCCAGCTGGTTGGGCACCCGTCCCAGCTGGCGGACGGCGTGCTGGTACTCCTCCTCGGTGAGGGCCAGCTCCCGGAGCTGGGCGGGGCTCGGGGTCGCCATGCCTGCGGTCAACTTGCCCCCACCAGGGCGAGAGCCGCCCGGAGGAGGTGGAGCCCGTCCTCGGACCCCAGGAGCGGCTCGCAGGCCCGCTCGGGGTGGGGCATCATCCCCAGGACGTTGCCCTCCCGGTTCATCACCCCGGCGATGTGCTGAAGAGAGCCGTTGGGGTTGTACTCGTCGCCCAGCTCCCCGGCGGGTCCGCAGTAGCGCAGGGCCACCTGCCCGTGCGCCTCCAGCTCCAGGAGCTGCTCGGGGGGCGCGTAGTAGCGGCCCTCGCCGTGGGAGATGGGCATCTCTAGAATCCGCCCGGCCTCCAGCCCGGCGAGGAAGGGCCCCCGGGTCGCCTCCACCCGGAGGTGGGTGCTCTGGCAGCGGAACTGCAGGCAACTGTTGCGTAGCAGGGCCCCGGGCAGGAGCTGGGCCTCGCAGAGGATCTGGAAGCCGTTGCAGATCCCCAAGACCGGCCCGCCGGCCAGGGCGTGGTCACGGACCGCGTCCATCAGGGGGGCGAAACGGGCGATCGCCCCCGTCCGGAGGTAGTCCCCGTGGGCGAACCCTCCAGGGAGGATCACCAGGTCCGCGCCCTTCAGCTGCCGCTCGGCGTGCCACAGCATCACCGGCTCGCCGCCGGCCAGCTCCACCCAGTGGGCGCAGTCCCGCTCCGACCAGGTCCCGGGGAAGACGGCGATACCGCAGCGCCAGGTCACCTCAGGCGCCGACCTCGGCCACCTGGAAGTGGAAGTCCTCGATCACCCCGTTGCAGAGCAGCCGGCGGCACATCTCCTCGACCCGGGATTCCGCGCCCTGGCGGTCCCTGGCCGTGAGCGTCAGCTGGATGTGCTTGCCCACCCGGGTCCCCAGCACCTCGGGGTAGCCCAGGGCATGCAGCCCCTGGGTGACCGCCAGCCCCTGGGGGTCGTTGACCACCGGCTTTAAGGTCACCACCACCTCGGCTAGGAACCGCTGCTGAGGGTCCGTGTCAGTACCTCCTGGTAACGGCGGCTGGTCTCGGAGATCAGCTCGGGGGGCAGGCGGGGAGCCGGTGGCTGCCGGTCCCACCCGCTCGCCAAAAGCCAGTCGCGCACCGGCTGCTTGTCGAAGCCCGGGCTGGCCCCGGCCGAGCCCACCTCCCAGAGCCGGGAGGAGTCCGGGGTCAGGAGCTCGTCGATGAGGGTCAGCTGCCCGTCGATCCAGCCGAACTCGAACTTGGTGTCCACCAGGACGAAGCCGGCCCGGAGATAGCCCAGCGCCCCGGCTCGGTAGAGCCGGATGCTGGTCTCCTCCAGCTGGTCCGCCGTCTCCGGCCCCACCACCTCCCGCAGCTCAGCCCGGGAGATGTTCTGGTCGTGGCCGGAGTCGCTCTTGGTTGCCGGGGTGAAGCGCGGCCGATCCAGCTCCGCCCCGAAGGTCAGCCGGGGGGGCAGCGGCTCACCGGCCAGCGTGCCCTGCGCCTGGTACTCCTCCCAGCCCGATCCCGCCAGCCGGCCCCGGACCACGCACTCGACGTCGATGCGCTCGGCGCGGCGCACCAGCATCGACCGCCCCGCAACCCGCTCCCAGAGTGGTGCGGGGAGGAGCCCGGGGTCGTCCGGGAGCAGATGGTTGGGGACCAGGTCGGCCGTCCTCTGGAACCAGTGCCGGGTCAGGGCGGTGAGGAGCCGCCCCTTGCCCGGGATCAGGTCGGGAAGCACGCAGTCGAAGGCGGAGATGCGGTCGGTGGCCACCATGAGAAGGCGGCCGTCCAGCTCGAAGGTGTCCCTCACCTTCCCCCGGCGGAAGAGCAGCAGCCCCTCCAGCTCCACCGCGCCCACGGCGTCCTCGGTCACCGAGCGTCCCCCCGGCTGGCGCCGTCCGGGCCGGCCAACAGGTCAACGGCGGCCGCCGCCTCCTCCAGGTCGGCCCCGATGTCCAGCGCCTCCTCGAGCTCAGCCGGGGAGAGCGCCGCCATCAGCTGGGGGCTCCCAAGGCAGCTGGCCCGGAAGTCACCCCCTGGTCGGTCGGCGCTGGTCGCCAGTTGCTGGACCAGCCGGTAGGCGCGGTCCCGCTCCATGCCGGCGGCCACCAGGCGCAGCAGCACCCGCTGGCTGCGCGCCACCCCGCCGCGCCGCTCCAGGTTCTCCGCCATGGCCGCCTCGTCGACCTCCATCCCCTCCACCACTCGGCGGAGGGTGCGGAGCATGTGGGACAGTGCCATGGTGGCGTCGGGCAGCGCCACCCGCTCCACCGAGGAGTGGGAGATGTCGCGCTCGTGCCAGAGGCTGACATCCTCCAGCCCGGCCACCGCCAGCCCCCTGAGGAGCCGGCTCAGGCCGCAGACCTGCTCCAGGTTGACCGGGTTGCGCTTGTGGGGCATCGCCGAGGAGCCCTTCTGCCGCTCCCCGAACGGCTCCCTGACCTCCCCCACCTCGGTGCGCTGCAGGTGGCGGAGGGTGGTTGCCAGCCGCTCGCAGCTGGCACCGGCCAGCGCCAGGGAGCAGAGGAACGCAGCGTGGCGGTCCCGGGCCACCACCTGCGTGGTGATGGCAGCCGGCTCCAGCCCGAGGCGGGAGAGGGCGTCCCGCTCGATGGCCCGGGAGACGGTCCCATGGGTGCCCACGGTCCCGGAGATCTTGCCCACCACCACCTCCGACTCGGCGCGGCGGAGGCGCTGTCCGGCCCGCTCCAGCTCATCCAGGTGGTTGGCCAGCACGAACCCGAAGGTGACCGGCTCGGCGTGCATCCCATGGGTCCTCCCGATCATCGGGGTGCGCCGGTGGCGCCGGGCGCCGACCCGAAGTGCCTCGAGGAGCCGCTCCAGGTCCTGGAGGACGATCGAGCTGGCCTCCCGCAGCTGGAGAGCCAGTGCGGAGTCGACCACGTCCTGGCTGGTCAGGCCGAAGTGCAACCGCCGGGCCAGCGGCCCCACCTGCTCCTGCACCGCCGACACGAAGGCCGCCAGGTCATGCCCCTGCTCCTGCTCCAGCTCGCGCACCCGGGAGAGCTCCGGTGGAGCCGCACCCTCGATCGCCGCCAGCTCGTCCGTGGGCAGACGGCCCGCGGCGCCCAGCGCCTGAGCCACGGCCACCTCGACCTGAAGCCATAACCGGATGCGGTTCTCGTCCGACCAGACCGCTCTCAGCTCCGGAGGGGCGTAGCGGTCGATCAAGCCGTGGGGCGGGGCGGCGAAACCGGCGACAACTCCAGGCAGTATAAGGGGGTGGCGGATATAGAGCCCCCCGGCGGGGAGGGCCGGAGACCGCAGCTGCGGGTGAGGATGCAAGTGCCGGGCGTAACCAGCCTCGGAGGGGCCGCGTTCAGGTGTACGGCCGAAGGTTCCTGGCAATGACCTCGGGACTCGAGGAGGAGGAGCGGCTGGTCGCCAGAGCCAAGGAGGACCCGGAGTGCTTCGGTGCGCTGTACGACCGCTACTTTCCCCAGATCTACCGCTACGTCGCCTCCCGCGTACGCAGTCGGGAGGTGGCCGAGGACATCACCAGCGAGGTCTTCTTCAAGGCCCTGCGGGGGCTGGCCCGGTACCAGAGCACCGGCCATCCCTTCTCCTCCTGGCTCTACCAGATCGCTGTCAACGCCATCACCGACCACTACCGGTCGCAGCGGCACCCCGAGGACAGTCTCGATGAGGTGCCGGACCCGGTGGATGACGCGCCCGCCGTTGACGAGGAGGTGGCCCTCAGGCTCTCCGTCCAGGAGGTCTGGACGGAGATCGAGGAGCTGCCGGAGCAGCAGCGCATAGCCATGACCCTGAAGTACGGGGAGGACCTCAAGCTGGCCGAGATCGGCCAGATCATGGGCAAGTCGGAGGGGGCGGTGAAGCTGCTGGTGTTCCGCGGCACCGCCACCCTGCGCCAGCGGCTGCTGGCCGGTAGGGCGACGGCCCAGAGCCCGGAGGGCGCCGATGGCTGAGCGTTTCTGGCGGCGGCGGCGGAAGGTCGAGGATGAGCTGGCCGCGGTCTTCCCCGAGAGCCAGGACCCGGACGGGCGGCTCCTGGCTACCGCGCGCGAGCTGCGCCAGCTGCTGACCAGCGTCGAGATCGGTGAGGCGGAACCCCACTATCGTGACCACCTCCGGGCCAGCCTCCTGGCCGAGCACCGGGCCAGGAGCTCCGCGCGGACGCCCCGGCGCCACCGGGTCGGCTCTCTCTTCGGGGTGGGCCTGGGCCTTGCCGGCCTGGCCATGCTCGGGGTGGTGCTGATCTCGGTGCTGGTGCTCCCCTCCGGCCCGCGGCAGGTGGTGGTTCAGGCATCGGTCCAGAACAACCCGCGGGTGGCGGTCAACCAGGCCATAGACCTCAGCTTCAACCAGCCGATGGTCGAGTCCAGCGTGGACCAGGGCCTGCGAATCCAGCCTGCCCTGACCGTCTCCACCGCCTGGCAGAGCGCCACCCGCCTGTCCATCCGGCCCCGCCACCAGCTGGTCCCCAACGTCGCCTACGAGGTGACCATCAGCCGCAAGGCCGCCCGGGCGCAGGACGGTGCCACCCCTCTCTCCAACATCGTCATCCCCTTCGGGACCGCCCCGCTCTCCGCCACCCCCGTCGGTTACCCGCCCTCCCTGGTGGCGGTATCCCCGGTGGCCACCGTCCAGCAGCCGACAGCCCTCCAGTACGCCCCGGACGGGCAGCTGCTGGTCCTCGCCGCGAGCGCCCTGACCCCGGGGACGGCCTCCCCGGCCTCGGTGCCCGGTGCCGCCGGCGTCTACTCCCTCAGCAGCCCGGCGGCCCTCCTGGCCCCGGGCGCGGCGGCACCCCAGCCCTCCCCGGACAGCCAGCAGCTGGCCTACTGGTCCGCGGCCGGGTCGTCCTCCGAGTTGGAGGTGGTGCCCCTGGGCGGCGGGGGCCAGCCTCAGGTGGTGGCTTCCAGCCCCGACTCCGACCCGGTGGCGGGCTGGGTGAATGACAGCACCCTCCTCTACAGCGGCGGCCAGGGGCTCCTGGAGGCCAACCTGGACGGTCAGGTGACCGCGGTGTACCCCTTCGTGAAGCTCGGACCCTCGGGGTTCTTCGAGGCGGCCCCCGGACTGACGGCGCTGTACGCCCAGCCCCGGGGCATCCCCACCGTCTACGACCTCGGCACCGGCTCGTCCCTGCAGCTGACCGGGATCCAGGGAGTGCCCGTCTTCTCACCGGACGGCTCCCAGCTCGCCTATGTGGCGCTCTCGGGCGGGCGGGAGAGCGTGGTGGTGGCCTCCAGCACCGGAGCCGCCCCCCGAGCGGTGGTGGTGGCACCTGCGGGCGTCGCCCTCACCCAGCTCGCCTTCAGCCCCGGGGGGCAGTACATCGCCTACGTGGCCAACACCCCGGGGGTGGGCTCCCAACTCGGAGCGCTCGCCCTGGCCACCGGGGCCAGCCATCTGATCAGCAGCCTCTCCGGGGTCAGCCTCCCAGCGTGGTCGCCGGAGGGGACGGCCATCTCCCTGGTGCAGACCACCGGCGGCGGCTCCCAGGTCCTGACCATCCAGCTAACCGCCCCACCCGGCGCGGGCGCAGCGGGGGCAGGCGCCGCCGCGTCCGCCCTGGACACCGCCAGCACCCTGGCCCAGCTCCAGGTCAGCGGGGGCCAGGGCGCCCTCACGGCCATCCAGGGGCTGCTGGCGCCCGGAACCGCGATCCCCACCTCGTCGCTCCTGCCAGGCCACTTCGACCGCTTCTACGCCATCTCCAGCACCGCCAGCTCGTCCGGATCGAACGCCTACCAGGTCCAGCTCGAGCTGCTGCGCGACCCCACCGGTGGCCTCCCCGCCCAGTATCTGGACGAGACCGCCACGGTGAGCGTTGCCGGGACCACCGGTGAGCTGACGGCGCTCACCCTCGGCCAGCTCACCGCCCTACCCCCAGGGCCGATGGTCATCTCCGCCACCACCAGCAGCACCGCCCCGGGGTCGGTGACCTTCGTCCTCCAGTTCGACGCCGACCTGGACCCCGCCACCGTGGGAGCCCAGTCGGTGCAGCTGACCCAGTCGGGGACCCAGGTCTCCGGGGTCCGGGTGAGCTACCAGGCGAGCTCCCGGCAGGTGGTCATAACCGCCACCGGCGTGGGTTCCGGGCCCCTGGTCCTCACCGTGGGGGCGCCCCTGGCGGACGTGGACCACACCCTGATCTCGCCGCCATACGAGCTCAGCCTCCCGGCCCTGCCCACCTCGGCCCCCACAGCCGGCTGACCTCGGGGCTCAGGCCCCCCCGGCGGCGGCCACCGCGGCCGCCATCGCCGCCACCCGCCTGCGGTCGGTGGCGAAGCCACGCATCGCCTCCTCCTGGGCCGAACGCCAGTCGCGCGCGCGGTCGAGGAGCTCCGGGTGGGTGGGTATGAACTCGGTGGTGAGCCGGCCGGCCAGGAAGTCGGGGTCGGCGAGCAGGACGGCGTGGTAGGGGATGTTGGTGGTGATCCCCCCGATCCAGTACTCGTGGAGCGCCCGCCGGGCGCGGGCGGCGGCCTGGTCCCGGGTCTCGCCGTGGACCACCATCTTGGCCACCATGGGGTCGTAGAAGGGGCTGACCACCCCCGGGCCGGAGAGGGAGCTGTCCACCCGGACCCCCGGGCCCGACGGCTCGTGGTACCAGGTGACCCGTCCCGGGGTGGGCAGGAAGTCCTGCCAGGGGTCCTCGGCGTTGATCCGGCACTCGATCGACCACCCCGTCCAGGTCACCTCCTCCTGGCGCACCGGCAGCCGCTCCCCAAGGGCGATCCGCAGCTGGGCCACCACCAGATCCAGACCGGTGGTCAGCTCGGTCACCGGGTGCTCCACCTGCAACCGGGTGTTCATCTCCAGGAAGTAGAAGGAGCCCCGGGACTCGATGAACTCCACGGTGCCGGCGTTGCGGTACCCCACCGCCTCGGCGGCCCGGACCGCGGCCTCCCCCATCCGCTGCCTCATCTCCGGGGAGATGGCGGTCGAGGGACACTCCTCCAGCAGCTTCTGGTGGCGACGCTGGATGGAGCACTCGCGCTCTCCCAGGTGGATCGTCCCGCCATGGTTGTCCGCCAGGACCTGGATCTCGATGTGGCGGGGCTCCTCCACCAGGTGCTCCAGGAAGACCCGGGGATCGCCGAAGGAGCGAGCCGCCGCCTCGCTGCAGGCGGTGATGGCGTACTTCAGCTCCTCCTCGTCCCGGGCGGCCCGCATGCCGATCCCCCCGCCGCCGGCGGAGGCCTTGACCAGGATGGGATAGCCGATCTCCCTCGCCGCCTCCAGCGCCTCCCCGGTCTCGGAGATCGCCTCCGTCCCGGGTACGACCGGGACCCCGGCTCTCTCCATGATCCCCCGGGCGGTCACCTTGTCTCCCATGGAGGCCATGGCCTCCGCCGGAGGACCGATGAGGGTCAGCCCGTTCTCGGCGCAGGCCCGGGCCAGCCGGGGGCTCTCCGAGAGGAACCCGTACCCCGGGTGGATCGCCTGAGCCCCCGTCTCCTTGGCCGCCTGGATCAGCCGGTCCAGGTTCAGGTAGGACTGGGAGGACGGGCTGGGGCCGATCTCCACCGCCAGGTCGGCCATGCGCGTGTGGAAAGCGCCCCGGTCAGCCTCGGAATAGACCGCCACCGATCTCAGGCCCAGGTCCCGCAGGGCGCGGATCACTCGGACCGCGATCTCCCCGCGGTTGGCGACCAGGACGGTGTCGAACACCGGGGCTAGGCCACCGTGACCAGGGGGTCCCCCCGGCTCACGACCTGTCCAGCCTGGACATTGATCGCCTGGACCACCCCGGAGACGTCGGAGGGGATGTCGTTCTGCATCTTCATCGCCTCCAGGACGGCCACCGTCTGGCCCACCTCCACGTGGTCCCCGACCTGGACCGTCACCTTGGCCACCAGCCCCTGCATCGGGGCGCGCACCGCCCCGCCACCATGCACCGAGGGGGCGGACATCGCCGGGGCCGCGAAACCTCCCCGGGCGGTGACCCGGACCTCGAAGACCTCGCCGTCCACCTCCACCGAGAACTCCCGGGCGGGGGCCTCCTCCTCCACGGCCGGTGCCGGCTCCGGGGGCGGGCCGAGAGGCACGGCGGCAGCGTCACCGACCGGCTCGGAGAGATCCCCCCCGTCCACCGGCTCGGCCTCGGCCGCCTCCTGGGGCTCATCGTCCAGCCTCTCGACGTGGGCCTCGCCCCGGGCCAGGGCCACCGCGGCCTCGGGAAAGAGCACGAACTCCAGCAGCAGCTCGTCCGAGACCTGGGCCATCCCCTGGCGCGCCAGCCGGCGCCGGGCGTCCTCCAGCATGGGCTCGAGGACGTCTCCGGGGCGGACCGTGATCGGCTCCTCGTTGGCGATCACCAGGTGCTGGACCTCGGGGTCCGTCGGCCCGGGGGGGCTCCCGAAGAGGCCCAGGAAGTAGTCCTTGACGTCCTGGGCCACGATCAGGTAGCGCTCGCCGGAGGCCACGTTGGCCACCGCCTGGGTGACCACCACCTCCGCCACCGGGCTGATCAGCGGGGGAAAGCCCATCTCTTCGCGCACCCTGCCGATCTCGGCCATGACCTCGGGCATGCGGTCGGAAACGCCCTGGAGCTGGCACTCCCAGGCGAGATGCTGCTGCACCGAGGGCGCCAGCTGGGTGCGCAGGGTGCCGGAGTCCAGCTGCCAGCCGCTGGGATCCGCCACCAGCTGGTAGAGGGGCAGGATGGCGTCCAGCCGGTCCGCCGCGGCCAGGATCACCTGTGAGTCGACCTCCGGCTCCCTCTCGGTTCCCGCCAGGGCGGCCACCACCCCCTCGGTGCTGGGGAGGGCGGCCCCCCCGCCCAGGGGGGAGAGGCAGACGTCCAGCGCCGCGGCCCCGGCCTCGGTCCCGGCCAGGTAGGCGAAGGCCGCCTGCCCGGTGATGGTGGCGCAGTGCAGGGAGACGGGGAGAGAGGTGGCCTCCCGCAGGCCGGAGACGATGGCCCGGGCGCTGCCGGCGCCGAGCAGCCCCGCGGGGTCGAAGAGGCAGAGGCTCTTGAAGCCCATCCGAGCCAGCTCGGATCCCACCCCGATGAACGTCTCATCGGTGTGCACCGGGCTCTTGGTGTAGACGATGACCCCCTCCGCCTGGCAGCCGGCTCGGGCCGCCGCCCGGGCCACGCTGGCCAGGTTGCGGGTGTCGTTGAGAGGGTCGAAGCAGCGGAGGACGTCCAGTCCGGCGGCCGCCACCCGGGCCACGAACAGCTCGACCACGTCGTCCGCCACCGGCCTCTGGCCCACCAGCGACTGACCCCGGAGCAGGCCGGAGAGGGGGATGGTGGTCGCCTGGCGCAGCTGGCGCAGGCGGTCGAAGGGGTCCTCCCCCAGGTGCTCCAGCGCCACCTGGAAGGTGGCGCCCCCGAAGACGTCCAGCCCGGCCAGGCCGGATCCCTGCAGCGCTTCCGCCAGCTCCACCAGGTGCCGGGTGCGCAGCCGGCTGGAGACCAGGGTCTGCTGCCCCTGCCGGAGGGCGCTCTCGATCAGTCCAACCGCAGCCATCGCCTTGCAAGGTTAGCGGGGTGGCCCCGGGGGGCGCCGCTCAGCGGCGCCTCACCTCGGCGCAGCCGATGCAACGCGCGGCCCAGGGAACGGCCTCCAGGCGGGCCGGGGAGATCTCCCCACCGCACACCTCGCAGCGGCCGTACTCCCCCCGGAGAAGCCGTTCCAGCGCCGCCTCCACCTCCCCCAGCAGCTGGCGCAGGGCGGTGGCCGCCTGGGCCCGCACCATGAGGTCCGCGCTCTCGGCGATGTGGTCGCCCGCCCGCTTGCCGAACTGGGGCTGGACCCCGCGTTCCTGCCGGGGCGGAGCCAGCGCCGCCAGCTCCGCCTCCAGCTCGCGGCGCTTTCGGGAGAGGGCCTCGGCCGGGTCCCGGGGCACCGCCGTCATCCGTCGTCAGCGGGAGCGGCGATGTCGGCCCGATAGCGCATCCCGGGGAACTGGACCGAGCGGATCCCGCGATAGGCGAGCTCCCGGGCCGCCCCCAGGTCGATGCCGGAGCCGACCACGATCACCACCCGGCCCCCGGAGACTTCCGGCCTCCCTCCGACGCCGGCCCGGGTCCCCATCTGGAAGGCGAGGCATCCCTCGGGAAGGCGATCCAGCCCCAACACCTCCCCTCCGGGCTGGACCGGCGCGGGATAGGGCTGACGCACCGCCACCACCCCCACCGATGCCCCGGTTGGACGGGGCGCCACCCCGGGCTCCAGCCCGCCCCGGGCCGCCAGCCCGAGCTGGGGCAGGAGGTCCGGAAGCCAGGGGAGCAGGACCTCGGCCTCGGGGTCCCCGAAGCGGGCGTTGAACTCCAGAACCCGGACCTCACCCGAGACCACCATCCCCCCCACGTAGAGGCAGCCCACGAACGGGCAAGAGAGCCTCGCCATCTCGGCCAGAACCGGCTCCACCACCTTTGTCAGGACCTGCCGGTTCAGCTCCTCCCAGGAGGGCAGCTGGGGCGGGGCGTAGGCCCCCATGCCCCCGGTGTTGGGGCCTTTGCCCCCCTCCAGCGCCGCCTTATAGTCGCGGGCCGGAGGAAGCATCCGGGCCCGGGTGCCGTCGCAGAGGGCGAAGAAGGAGGCCTCCTCGCCGTGGAGCCGCTCCTCCAGCACCACCTGCCGGCCCGCCTCCCCCAGCTCCCGCTCCACCAGCAGGCGCCGGGCGACCTCCAGCGCCTCCTCGGTGCCGGCGCAGACGAACGCCCCCTTGCCCAGGGCCAGCCCGTCTGCCTTGACCACCACCTCCCCGGGGCGACCCCGGAGCTGCGCCTGCGCCTCCTCCCAGCTGGAGCAGACCCGAAAGTCCGCCGTGGGCACCCCAAGGCGCTGCATCAGCTGCTTGGCGAAGACCTTGCTGGTCTCCAGCCGGCCCGCAGCGGCGGTGGGCCCGAAACAGGGGATCCCCGCAGCGCTGAGGGCATCGCCCACCCCGGCGGCCACCGCCGCGTCCGGGCCGAGCACCGCCAGGGTCACCCCGCGCGCGACGGCCAGCTCCGCCAGCGCCCGGGCATCGGTGGCCGCCACCGAGATGTTCTCGGCCACCTCCCGGGTGCCGGGATTGCCGGGAGCGGCCAGCACCAGCTCCACCTCCGGGCTGCGCCGCGCGGCCCAGGCCAGGGCGTGCTCCCGCCCGCCCCCACCGACAACCAGGACCCGCTCTCTGACGCTCTTCCGGGTCACTCCCACTCGATGGTGGAGGGCGGCTTGCTGCTGATGTCGTAGACCACCCGGTTGACGCTGGGAACCTCATTGACGATCCGCCGGCTGATGTCCGCCAGGACGTCGTAGGGGACCCGGGCCCAGTCCGCCGTCATCCCGTCCTCGGAGGTCACGATCCGGACCGCCACCACGTTGGCGTAGGTGCGGAAGTCCCCCATCACCCCGACGCTGCTGACCGGGGTTAGGATGGCGAAGCTCTGCCAGACCCGGCCGTAGAGCCCGGAGCGCTTCATCTCGTCGATGACCACCCAGTCGGCGTTGCGCACCGTCTCCAGCCGCTCCCGGGTCACCTCCCCGATGACCCGGATGGCCAGCCCCGGTCCGGGGAACGGCTGACGGTGGATGAGGTCATCCGGCAGCCCGAGGCTCCGGCCCACCTCCCGGACCTCGTCCTTGAAGAGGTAGCGCAGCGGCTCCACCAGCCGGAGCCGCATCCCCGAGGGGAGCCCGCCGACGTTGTGGTGGGTCTTGATCTTGTGGGCGGCGAAGGTGTCCGGCGCGGTGCTCTCGATCACGTCCGGGTAGAGGGTGCCCTGGGCCAGGAAGGTCGCCCCGCCCAACCTGCCGGTCTCCTCCTCGAAGGCGGAGATGAACTCTCGCCCCACAACCCGGCGCTTCTCCTCGGGGTCCACCACCCCGGCCAGGGCGGACAGGAAGCGGTCCTGGGCCTCGACCCGCTCGATCCGCATGCGCATGTTGCGGGTCAGGACGTCGATCACCCGGTCCGCCTCCCCCCGGCGCAAGAGGCCGTTGTCGACGAAGACACAGGTGAGCTGGTCCCCGACCGCCCGGTGCACCAGGGTGGCGGCCACCGCGGAGTCCACCCCCCCGGAGAGAGCGCAGATCACCCTCTCCTCCCCCACCTGGCGGCGGATCTCGGCCACCGCGCGCTGGACGAAGCCCTCGGGGGCCCAGTCCCCGCGGCAGCCACAGCTCTCATAGAGGAAGTTGCGCAGCATCGCCGACCCCTGGGGGGTATGCGCCACCTCGGGATGGAACTGGATCCCGAACCGGCCCATGGGCCCCGCCATGGCCGCCACCGGGCTGTTGGCGGTATGGGCCACCGCCTCGTACCCGGGGGGAAGCTCGTCGATCACGTCTCCATGGCTCATCCACACCGGCAGCTCGGAGGGCAGGCCGGAGAACAGCCCGTCCCCTCGATCGACCACCATCGCGGCC
>JAKAXE010000041.1 GCA_021816695.1 bacterium
TTGACGTCCCCCACGCTGCGGTGGAGGGAGTGGCGCAGCCCGAAGATGTCCCCCAGGGCGTATGACGTGGCCAGGGTCACCGCCGAGGCCCCGATCACCGAGGCGTTGACCAGCACCACGGCGAAGATGGCCCCGGAGGCGGGCCCGGCGGTGTGGTACAGCCCCCTGGCCACCGTGAGCCCGGAGCCGAAGTTGCCCGCCAGATGGGTGTGGGAGAAGGCGAAGGCGGTGGCCACCATGAGGCAGGCGGCGCCGGCGGTGGTGAGCACCGCGCCGATCGAGGTGTCGGCTAGTTCGTAGCGGAGCCAGCGGGTGGTGATCCGCTTGTCGATCACGTTGGACTGCTGGAAGAACAGCTGCCAGGGGGCGATGGTCGTGCCCACCACCGCGATCACGAAGAGCACCGAGGTGGAGCTGAAGCCCCCCTGCACCCCGGGGTGGGTGATCCCGGTGAGGATCGGCCCCGCCGCGGGGTGGGAGAGGGCCGCCAGGGGGAACATGAGCAGGCTGGTGACGATGAAGACGAACATGAAGCGCTCCCAGAGCTGGAAGCTGCCGGTGGCCACCATGGCCAGGAGCCCCACCGCCACCACCGGCACCGAGAAGAGGGGCGTGATCCCGAAGTAGCGGAGCCCGAGGTCCACCCCGATGAACTCGGTGACCAGGGTGAGGAAGTTGAGCAGGAAGAGGTCCCCCACCGAGAAGGCGGCCCAGAAGCGGCCGAAGCGCTCCCTGATGAGGCGGGCGTGGCCCACCCCGGTCACCGCCCCCAGCCGCACCACCATCTCCTGGGCCACGATCAGGGTGGGGATCAGGAGCACCAGCACCCAGAGCAGGCTGGAGCCGTAGTTCTGGCCCGCCTGGGCGTAGGTGGAGACCCCGCCGGCGTCGTTGTCCCCCACCATCACGATCAGCCCGGGCCCCATGATCGCGGCCAGGGTGAGCAGCCGGCGCGAAAGCGGGCGCGGCCGGTCCGGGTCCCACTTGGGAACCCGACCCAACGCTCCCCGGATCTCGCCCTCGTGGGCGGGGTCCAGGACCGCCGAGCCCGGTGGTGCCACCGGGCGGAGCTCTCTCGCCATCTGGGGCCCTCCTGGCTTTCACTTCCGACGTGCGAGGCGCACGCCGGGGGCCTGGGGCGCTAGGAGAGGCTCAGGGCGCGCGCGGGGCTGGGGTTGCCAGGCGGTCTACTTGACCCGTCCATGCTCACCTCCATGCCTCGACCCGATGGTCACCGGGCCGAGGTTATCTCGGGGTTAAGCCCGGCGCGCACCGATATGCTACCAGGGTGAGTTCGCCCGCCGACCGCCCTCCCAGCTCCTCCTAGAGCTGACGTGGACGCCACCCCAAGGCGGCGGGTGCCGCGCCGGCGGCGCCGGCTGCTCGGCACCCGCTCGGTCCAGGCCTCCCTGGTATCCCTCTCCCAGCTGCGCGCCCTCTCCGCCACGGACGAGGAGGGGCGGGGCGCCGGCCGGGTAGTGGACGTGGTGGTCCGCTGGACCGGCAGTGACGCCTACCCCCCGGTGACCGGGGTGGTGCTCCAGCTGGGGGAGGAGGAGCTCTTCCATCCCACAGCCCAGCTGGCCCGCCTCGACCAGCGCGCGGTGGTGGTGCGCTCCTCGGAGACCTCGGCCCAGCCCTTCTCCCGCCGCGAGGGAGAGCTGCGGCTGGTCCAGGACGTCCTGGGCCGGCAGCTGGTGGACGTGGACGGGGTCAAGGTGCTGCGGGCCGAGGAGCTCTACCTGGCCCAGGTCATGGGCCGGCTCCGGCTGGTGGCCGTGGCCGGAGGGCCGAGGTCGCTGCTGGCGCGGCTCCTGGCGGGGAGCCCGGCGGAGCGGCGCCGGCTGGTGGATTGGTCGGCGGTCCAGCCCTTCGGGGAGCCGGGCTCCGAGCTCCGCCTCCAGCTCCCCCACGAGGGGATCCGCCGGCTGCACCCTGGTGAGCTGGCCGACCTCCTGGAGGAGCTGGACCGGCCCGCCCGGGAGGAGCTCGCCGGAGCTCTGGACACCTCGGCGGTGGCGGACGCCCTGGAGGAGATGGAGCCCGAGCGCATCGAGGACCTGCTGCGGGAGGTGAGCCCGGAGCGGGCCGCCCAGCTGGTGGCCGAGATGGAACCGGACGAGGCGGTGGACGCTCTCCGGGACATGGAGCGGGCCGAGGCCGACGCCATCATCGCCAAGCTGCCGGCGGAGACCGCCCGGCAGATCACCGAGATCCTGGGCTACCCGGAGACCATGGCCGGAGGCTTCATGACCACCGCTCTGGCCCTCGCCCAGCCGGAGGAGACGGTGGCGGAGGTGCGCCAGCGCCTGCGCCAGCAGCGTCCGCACGGGCAGGACATCGACTCCGTGGCGGTGGTGGACGAGGAGGGGCGGCTGCTGGCCGACGTCCCGCTCTTCGAGCTGCTCGCCTCCTCGGACGACACCCCGCTCTCCCAGCTGGTGGGAGACTCCGAGCCGGTGACGATCCACCCCGAGGCCTTCCTGGACGAGGTGGTGGACCGCCTGACCGACGCTCGGGCGTCCTCGGTGGTGGTGGTGGACCCAGAGGGCCGGCCCAAGGGCCGGGTGCTGGCGGACGACGTGATCGACGCTCTCAAGGAAGGCGGGCTGCGCCTCAAGCTTCCCTGGCTCTTTCGCTGACGGGGCGGCCGGCCCCCACCTTCCGGGGCTGACCGGGCCTCTGGAACAGCACCGTGGGGTCGGCTTCGGGAGGCTCGTGGATCTCCCACCCTGGGCCAGACCGGACCAGCAGGTACCAGAGGCGGTCCTCGCCCAGCCGTAGCTGCAGGCCACCCCTCCGGCTCGTGATCCGCCCCTGGCGCACGTTCACCGGTCCGGCGGCCCTGGCAAGGGCCGCCAAAGCCTCGTCGCGCTCCTCTGAGGTGGGCTCGGCTGTCACACCCTCCAGGACCCTGAGGGCACTGCGCCCTCCCGCGCGCCAGGCCAAGGCACGGCCCTGGAGGAGACGCGGCCTGGAGCCCACCCGGCGGGCGAAGCGTTCGAGGCCGGGGGTGCCCAGGAGCGCCGCCGCCCGGCGGGCCAGATCCTCCTCCTCGCTCAGGTCGAGGCCGCCGCTGGAGAGCCCCCAGCTGAGCTCGAAGGCCCGCCTGGCGGCATCCTCGGCCAGCTCGCCAAGCTCGCCCGCCAGCTCCTCGTCGTAGGGGACGGCGAGAGGGGCCGGGCGTCCCGGCCGCTCCGGCGGTGGCAGCGGGCGGGGCATTGGAGGGCGGGTCGCCCCGGGCTGGAGAGCCTCCCGAGCCGGGATGAACCGGTCCAGGACGCCCGCCGGCTCCCCGGCGCCGGTCGTGCTCTCCGACTGCCCTACCCGCCGGGTCCGGACCGCGGCCAGGAGCTCCTCACGATCCCCGCCCCGGAGGAGGAAGATCGTGAAGGGATCCCGGTCCATCCGCTCGGCCACCAGGTAGCAGACCGCAGCCGCGTGCTTGCACGGGTTGGCCCAATCCGGGCAGCTGCAGGCGGGACCGAGCTCCCCCGGACCGGGGAGGAGCTCGACCCCCTCCTCGGCCAGGGCCTCAACCACCCCTGGGTCCAGCTCGCCGTCGAGGAGCGCCGCCGCATGGCCGGCGCGGGCCGCCAGTGCCCGGTGGACCGCCTCCCACTCCGGGGCGGTGAACTGCCTGACTCTGAGCCGCACCCGGTAGGGCTGAGGGCGGGTGCCCCGGACCCTCGCCTCCACCTCGCCGGGGAGGACCTTCAGCTCCCCGACCCGGCCGGTGCGGGCGTAGGTGCGGCCGCGGGGGAGGCGGTTGGGGTCCAGCTGCGCCCGGCCCTCCAGCGCGTCCACCCAGGCCCTCCCCCACCAGGTGACGCCGAAGGTTCTCACGCTGGTCGTTGCAGTGAAACCAGCTCAGCGAGCTCCGCGTCCCCCAGCTCGCTGATCCAGGCCTCCCCGGAGCCCACGACCGACTCGGCCAGCTCCCGCTTGCGCTCCAAGAGGAGGGCGATCTTGTCCTCCAGGGTCCCCTGGGACACCAGCCGGTGGACCTGGACGGGACGGGCCTGCCCGATCCGGTAGGCACGGTCTGTGGCCTGGTCCTCGACCGCGGGGTTCCACCACCGGTCGTAGTGGATCACCTGGGTGGCGCGGGTGAGGTTGAGCCCCACCCCGCCCGCCTTGAGGGAGAGCAGGAAGACCGGGACGCGCCCCTCCTGGAACTCCAACACCAGCTGGTCCCGCCGCCGCGGCTCCACCTTGCCGTGCAGGAAGGCGGTCTGAATCCCGAGGGCGCCCAGGTGCCGTTCCAGCAACTTGCCCATCTCCACGAACTGGGTGAAGACCAGGCATGAGTCCCCCTCGGAGACGATGATCTCCAGGAGTTCGTCCACCGCTGCCAGCTTGCCGGAGCGGCCGGGAAGCGGGCCCTCCTGGCGCAGGTAGTGGGCGGGATGATTGCAGATCTGCTTCAGGGCGGTGAGCAGCTTGAAGACCAGCCCCCGCCGGTCCATCCCCGAGGCATGTCGGATCTGATCCATGATCTCCCGGACCACGGCCTCGTAGAGGGTCGCCTGCTCCTCGGTCAGCGGCAGCAGAAGGTCGGTCTCGGTCTTCCTGGGCAGCTCGGGGGCGATCTCGGGATCGACCTTGCGCCGGCGGAGCAGGAAGGGCCGGATCACTCGGGTGAGCCGGCCCCGCGCCTCCTCGTCCCCGTACCGTTCGATGGGGGTGGCGAGCCGGCGTTGGAACCGCTCCAGCGGCCCCAGCAGTCCGGGCGTGGTCCAGTCCAGGATCGACCAGAGCTCCGACAGCCGGTTCTCGATCGGGGTCCCGGTGAGAGCGAAACGGGTCGCCGCGGGTATCGCCCTCAGCTCCCGCGCCCCCCGCGAGTTGGGGTTCTTGACGTGCTGGGCCTCGTCCGCCACCACCAGCTTCCAGCTCACCTCGGCCAGCTGGGTGCGGTCCCGCCGCATCACCCCGTAGGTGGCGAGGACAACCTCGTCCGCCGCCAGCTGATCCAGCGACCGGCTCCCACCGTGGTAGCGGCGGGTGGGTACCGAGGGGGCGAAGCGGTGCAGCTCGCGCTCCCAGTTGCCCAGCAGGGAGGCGGGGCAGACCACCAGGGTGGAGCCGGGGCCGAGCCGGAGGTGGAGGGCGATCATCTGGATGGTCTTGCCCAGCCCCATGTCGTCCGCGAGGCAGCCACCGAGGCCGGTCTCGGCCATGGCCGAGAGCCAGGCCAGCCCCCGGCGCTGGTATGGGCGGAGCTGCCCCTCCAGCCCCCGGGGCTCCGGCGCCTCGGAGGGGGCGGCGGCGCCCCGGATGCGCTGCGCCAGCTCCGCCACCGCCCCCTCCAGGACCACCTCCACCACCCGGCCGCCGATCTCCACGGTCCCCCCGCCCAGCTCCGCCGCCAGAGCCTCGGCGGCTGTGATCCGGGGTGGCCGGGAACGGAGCTGGCGCACCAGCTCCGGGTCCAGCACCAGCCAGCGGTCGCGCAGCCGCACCACCGGGCGCTTGGCCTCCGCCACCGCCTCCATCTCGGCCTCGGTGAGCGGCTCCCCCTCCAGCGTGAGCTGCCAGCGGAAGTCGAGGAGAGAGTCCAGACTGAGGCCTGCCCCGACCCCGGAGTCCGGCGGAGGGGCGGCCGCCCGAGCCCGCGCCCGGAGCTCGCCCCCCAGCTCGGCGGGCCAGAGCACCTCCAGCCCAGAGGCGGCCAGCTGCTCTGCAGCCGGTCCCAGGAGCAGCTCCACCTCCGAGTCCTCGAGCTCCACCTGGTCGGGTTGAGCCGCCGCCAGCGCCCTCTTCAGGGGGGGCCAGACCCGGGCCCCCCGCCGCAGCGCCACCAGGAGGTCGGTCTCCGCCGCCTCCCCGAAGCGTCGCAGGACCGGTGCCGGCGCCCTCCACAGCTCGGCGGCCTCCACCACCAGGGAGGGATCCGCGTGGCTGCGCAGCTGGAGGACGGCCCGAAAGCGCTCCCCGTCCGCCCGGGGGAGCTCCAGCCGGATCCCCGGGCGGGCCGCCTCGCGCAGCCCGGAGCCCGCCTCCTGCAGCCACTCCCGCCACCCCTCCACCCCCACCGCCCGCCGGCCGGCGAAGGGGGAGCCCACGGCGGCCAGGGGAGCAGCCGCGGTGCGGGGCAGGACATCGGCGATGGCGTCCCAGCAGCTCCGGACCAGCTCCTCGGCCCGCCAGACCCGGAGCACGCCGGTTTCCGGTGCCGCCAGGCAGTGGGCCTCCGGAGGGAAGGCCGCGCCCAGCTGCCGCAGCCAGCCCTCCTCGCGGGCGTCCAGCGGCCCGGCCCGCCACCCGTCCCATCCCCCCTCGGTCACCGTGGGCACCAGCCGCCCCCTGCCCAGGACCGCCAGCCCGGCCTTGACGGCCAGCGCCCAGGCCGAAAGGGCGAGCGAGTCCGTCCCTTCCGCCGGGAGGGCGGCGAGCCAGGGAATGGCCGTGGAGAGATCCAGGAGCCGGGCCCTGGCCTCCACCCGGCGCACCGTCCTCCCAGAACGCACTGCCAGCGGCACCTGCCCGGGCCGTGAGCCGGGCAGAGGGCAGCTCCGGCCGACGAACGCCAGCCGGCCCCGGCGGGGAGGGTCGCCAGGCAGGAAGACCACCGCAACCGGCTCATCCACCTCCACCCCAGCAATTAAAGCGGGTGCCGGGAACTCTCCTGGGGAGCCTGCCCGAGGGCGAGGGGCGGCGCCTCCGTATTCTTGGAGCTCGTGAGCGAGCAGCTGGGCGATCCCGGTTATCCCGAAGGGGTCCTGGTGATCGTGGCCCACCCCGACGACGCCGAGTTCGGCTGTGCCGGCACCGTGGCCCGCTGGACCAGCCGGGGGACTCGCGTGGACTACCTGATCTGCACCGACGGAGCGGCCGGCTCCGCCGACCCCAGGGTGAGGCGCGAGGAGCTGCCGGCGATCCGGGAGCGGGAGCAGCGGGCAGCGGCGGACGTCCTCGGGGTCTCCGAGGTGATCTTCCTGCGCCGGCGGGACGGAGAGCTCCGCTCTGACGACCTGCTCCGGCTTGAGCTCTGCCGTCAGATCCGCCGGCTGCGCCCGGAGGTGGTGGTCTGCCAGAACGCGGTCCGCCACTACGCCAACCTGGGGGGCAACCACCCCGACCACCTGGCAGCGGGCCAGGCCGCCATCGAGTGCGTCTACCCCTACGCCCGCAACCCCTATTCCTTTCCCGAGCTGCTGGCGGACGGGCTGGAGCCGTACGAGGTGAAGGAGGCCTGGGTGACGGGAACGGAGTTCCCCGACCACCTGATCGACGTGTCGGAGACCGTGGAGCTGAAGCTTGAGGCGCTGCTCTGCCACCAGAGCCAGCATCGTTCGGACCCATCCGAGCGGGTCCGGTCCCGGCTGGCCCAGGCGGGCCAGGCGGCGGGGATCCCGCTGGCCGAGTCCTTCCGCCGGGTGAGGGCCTTCTGATGCCCGGCTGCCGGGTGGTGGTCCTCCACGGGGACGAGACCGGGGAGGAGCTGCTCCTGGAGGCGCTCCGCATCCTGGAGGCGCCGGAGGTGCGCCGGCTGGTCCAGCTGGAGCATCTGGACCTCTGCCTGGATTCCCGCCGGCGCACCCAGAACGCCGTCGTCCATGAGGCGGCGCGGCGGATGCGGGAGTGCGGGTTCGGGCTCAAGGCGGCCACAGTGACCCCGGAGGGTCAGGGGGACGTGGGCAGCCCCAACGCCATCCTCCGCCAGGAGGTGGGGGGGGACGTGATCGTCCGCACCGGCCGGAGGATCCCCGGGGTCCCGCCGCTGGCCGGGGTCCACTCGCCCATCACCGTGGCCCGGATGGCGGTGGACGACGCCTACGGCGCCCGGGAGTGGCGGGAGGGCGAGGGAGCGGAGGAGTCCGCCTTCCGCACCACCATGATCACCAGAGAGCGCTGCCGCCGGGTGGCGGAGTACGCCTTCCGCCATGCCGCCGCGGTCGGGGCGACGGTCTTCGGCGGGCCCAAGTACACGGTCTCGCCGGTGTACGAGGGGATGCTCAAGGAGGAGATGGACAAGGCCGCGGCCGGCCACCCCGAGGTCCCCTACGAGCCCCAGCTGATCGACGCCACACTGGCGCTGGTCCTGACCCGGGAGGACCCCCTGGTGATCCCCGCCCTCAACCGGGACGGTGACCTGCTCTCCGACCTGGTGCTGGCGCTGTACGGGACGCTGGCGGGGAGCGAGTCCCTCATGATCGGGTTCCGGGAGGACGGCACCCAGCAGGTGGTGATGGCGGAGGCCCCCCACGGCACCGCCCCCAAGCTGCTGGGACGACATGTGGCCAATCCCATGGCGATGATCCTGGCGGTGGCGGCGCTGCTCCAGGAGATGCCCGAGGAGGCCACCCGGGCCATGGGCCAGAGGGTCCGGGACTCGGTCATGCGCACGGTGGCCGCCGGGGTGAGCACCGCGGACATCGGCGGCACCGCCTCCACCGAGGAGTTCACGGCGGCGGTCCTGGAGCGGCTGGCGGGCCGAGCCGCTCTCTCTTCAGGCGCCTGACCGAGGAGGAGCTGCCGGTGCGGGTCCTGGTGGTGGGCGGGGCGGGGTATATCGGCAGCGTGGTCGCGGCCCGGCTGCTCCAGGCGGGCCACCAGGTGGCGGTCCTGGACGACCTCTCCACCGGCCATCGGGACGCCGTCTCCGAGGGGGCCGAGTTCTTCGAGGCCTCGATCCACTACCCCAAGGTGCTGCACCGGGCGCTGGAGGGGGTGGAGGCGGTGCTGCACTTCGGCGCCCGCTCCCAGGTCGGGGAGTCGACCAGGATCCCAGAGGTGTACTGGCAGAACAACCTGGGCGACACCATGACCCTGCTGGCCGCCATGCGCGAGCTAGGGATCGGCCGGCTGGTCTTCTCCTCCACCGCGTCGGTGTACGGCGAGCCCCAGCGGGTCCCCATCGACGAGCTGCACCCCACCTCCCCCACCAGCCCCTACGGCAACACCAAGCTGGCGGCCGACCTCATGATCCGGGACGAGTGCTCGGCCCACAAGCTGGCGGCGGTCTCCCTGCGCTACTTCAACGTGGCCGGGGCCGCCCTGCAGAGGGGGGAGCGCCACCAGCCCGAGACCCACCTGATCCCCCTCCTCCTGGAGGTGGCGCTGGGGGAGAGGGAGACACTCACCGTGTACGGCACCGACTACCCCACGGCGGATGGGACCTGCATCCGGGACTACATCCACGTGGACGACCTGGCGACCGCCCACCTGCTGGCCCTGGACGCGACCGCGGGGGTAGGGGGCCGGCACCTGGTCTACAACCTCGGCAACGGCCGGGGCTTCTCCGTCCTGGAGGTGGTGGTGGCCGCCCGCCAGGTGACCGGGGCTCCGATCGAGGTCGTGTTCGGGCCCCGCCGCCCCGGGGACCCGGCGGTGCTGGTGGCCTCCAGCGAGCTGGCCCAGCGGGAGCTCGGGTGGGTGCCACTGCGTCCGTCCCTGGAGGAGATGATCCAGGACGCATTCCAGTTCCGGCGACGGCTCGCTTCTGGCTGAGCTGCGCCGGGGCATCCCCCGCTCCCCACGGCTTCAGCTCGGGTTGGTGTTCGTCAGAGAGGCGAGCGGCTGCTGCCGGCGCCGCCGGGAAGGAGCGCCAGGCCCCGTGACACGAGGTCACGGACATCGCAGCTGACCAGCTGTGCGCCATGGTGACGCGCTGCGGCCACGTAGGCGGCGTCGTACACCGAGATGCCGAAGTCGTCGGCGATGGTGGCGGCGCTGGCCAGCAGCGATGCGTCCGCTCGCAGCAGCCCGCCATCCTCGGCGAGGGCTTCCACTCGCTGTCCCAGGCGGTGGGCCGCCGCTCGATCACGCCAGGCGCGCACGGCCACGTTGGTCACCTCGTAGAGGGCCAGGTCCAGGGTCGCCAGGGGCTCCGGGTCGCGGAGCAGGCGAACCGCCTCAGTGTGATTGCCGTCCTCCCAGTCCTCGCTCGCCAGCAGGACGCTGGCGTCGAGCAGCCAGAGGCTCAAAGATCCGGCCGGGTCGCCTTCACCAGCTCGGCGACCCGGCCCCCGTGGCGGGCACCGGACCCGCCAGCGGTCTCTATCTCCGCCATTCGCTCCGCTCGCCGGCCGCTGCGCCGCCCGATCGACTCTTCCGCCAGTTGGCGCAGGACTCCGCTGCGGGTGGTCCGCAGCCGGCGTGCCTCAGCATCGACCGCTCTGAGCAGGTCGTCTGGAAGCGACACCATCACCTTGGCCACAGGCGCAGTATACCTGGTATTGCCTCCCGGTGCGGTGCTCCTCGCCGGGACCTTTCCCGGGACCGGCTCCAATCTCCTGAGTGGAGATGGCGATGGCCATCATGGGCTTCCTTCGGCATTGGGCGGGCCCGCAGGGGAGGATGGGACCTGCATTAGGGACTACATCCACATGGGCGACCTGGCGGCCGCCCACCTCCTGGCCCTGGAGTCAACTTCAGGCGCCGCGGGGCACCATCTCGCCTACAACCCCGGCAACGGCCGGGGGTTCCCCGTGCTGGAGGCGGTGGCCGCAGCCCGCCAGGTGACCTGGGCGCTGATCGAGGTCGTGGTCGGCCCCGCCGCCAGTGGGACCCAGCCAGCTGGCCGGCCAGTGTCTCTGACGACCGTGACCGGTCTCTGTCGGGGATGGAGGGCTGCGCCGCCTAGGGGTCCAACCAGCTTGGGGACCGTGGACTGCGCCTGGCTCCGGGAGCTCCAGAGACCCAAGAAGCCCGTAGCCTAGATCGTCGGGCCGCCCCCGGGCTTCGGTCAGGGCCACCTGCCGGCCTCCCGGCTGGCGATGGTGAAGATCCGAGAGCACTCCTCGGCCAGGGGCTGGAGATCGAAGGATTGGCCCCAAAAGACTATTCGTGGGCCAGACGGGGGCGTGGGGTCATAGATCCGGAACATCTCGATCTCGGTGAGCCCGGCGACCGCCGACGGTGGTCCGATCATGTCATCCAGGAGTTGTGGCGGGAAGACTGCCCCCACCAACAGTCGATTCGCTCGTCGAAGTGCTCGAGATGATTGCGGATGGCGACCTGATGGAGCGGGGAGGCGTCAGTGACGTTCAGTGACTCCCTAAGTGCCCGGCGCCGAGGTGCCAAGGCGCGCCGGTGCCGACCGTCGCCCCAGAGCGCCTTGGACACGTTGCCGGCCCCCAGCACGAGCATCTGGCATCCGATCCAGAGCCGATCGTGATCCCCTTGACGGGCGCTCTCGTCGATAACCGGGACGCCGGCCAGCGCGAACCGGCACTGGGCAGCCACGTGGCCCTGGAAGACGCGGAGGAGCAGCTGATCCAAGGCGCTAGGGAGTGTCGGGAGCGGAGGTCAGGATGTCGGTCTCCTCGAAGTCGGCGACAGTCACGATCCGGACCCGGCCGTAGCTGGCGAGGGCCAGAAGGTCGGCGTCCCCGGTGACCAAAGCGCCGGCCTGACCCACTGCAGCGATGGCCAGGATCTCATTGTCATCGGGGTCACGGCACAGGTGCGGCACCTCAGCGGGCAAGACCAGCTCACCCAGGGCCTCCAGTTCGCGGCAAGCGGCGGTCGCACGGTCAGGGGTCCATCCGCACACCCCAACGAGGATGCTCTCGAGCTCGCTGAGGATGGCCGTACCGATGACGAGTTGTTGCTCACCGCGCAGCGCCGCCTCGAGGACGCGTCGGGGACGTCCGCCGAAGTGAAGCGCGGAGATCAGGACATTGGTGTCGAGGACCACCCGCACTCAGTGTGCTGTTGGCCGGCGCGACCGGCGGCGAGCCCCCACGGCGCTGGTGAGCCGCTCCTCGGTGAGGTGGCCGGCGGCGGCCCGGGCCTCGCCGTATGCGAACAACTGGTTCCAGCGGCGTCGCCGATCCGCGTACTGCCGGAAGGCCTCCCGGAAGAGCTCGCTGCGGGTGCGGCCCTCCTGCAGGGCGATGCGATCCACCTCGTCGGCGAGTTCGGCTGGAAGTGAGATAGTCACCGTGTCCGTGGTCCGCACGCAGGTATGGTACGACTAAGTGTGACTAGCCGCGTATTCCGGTGCTGGACACCATCTCCCAGGCTCTTGGCAGGGGTCCCCAGCGGGGGACTCACCCAGGTTCTCTGGGGCCCACCGGCGGGCTCGCGGGCATCCACAACCTAAACGCCTGCCCGCTGCGCTGCCGCCGCAGCCACTCGCAGGCCAGCTCGCTCCAGGATCCGCTGGGCAGGGGCCGTCGATCGCCTGGGCCCCCACCGCTCCCTGCGGGTCGCCCGCGAGCGCCATTGTCGCCCGAGCCACCCCGGGTGGATTCCTCGCCCTGGAACCTGGCTCGACAGTCCCGGCCGGAATCCGCTCCTCAGGGTGGATCTATACTCCCAAGTGGAGATGGCGATGGACATCATGGGCTTTCTGCGGCAGCGGGCGGGGGACTTCCGCTGCCCGGTCTGCCGGCGCTCGCTGGCCGACTGCGAGCTGCGCCAGCTTGCCCACCAGGGCCCCCACTACACCGTCCAGGTGACCTGCCGGCACTGCTCCATGGCCTTCCTTGTGGCGCTGGAGGTCCAGGGGGGTGGGGCTGCGGACGCCGACACTGAGGAGCGCGACCCCATCTCGGCGGACGAGCTTCTGGAGCTCCACCGCCAGCTGGCGGACTATGAGGGCCCGCTGACCGCCCTCCTGGAGCCGCGCCAGTCGCGGGACTGAGGGCCACTTGATCTACCTGGACCACGCCGCCACCACTCCGGTGCGGGATGAGGTCCGGGAGGAGATGGCGGGGCCTCTCCGCGAAGTCTTCGGTAACCCCTCCAGCACCCACTCCGCCGGCCGGGCGGCCCGTGCCCTCGTCGACCTGGCCCGCGACCGGGTCGCCGAGGCCCTCAACTGCCGGCCCCGCGAGGTGGTCTTCACCGGTGGTGGCAGCGAAGCGGACAACCTCGCACTGCGGGGACCGCTTAGCCGGCTGCGGGGCGAGCCCGGGCACATGGTGGTCTCCCGGGTCGAGCACGAAGCGGTGCTGGAGACCGCCCGGGACCTGCGCCGGGACGGCTGGGAGCTGACCGAGCTGGAGGTGGACTCCAAGGGGTGGGTGGACCCCGGGCGGCTCTTGGCGGCGCTGCGCCCTGACACCCGCCTGGTCTCGGTGATGCTGGCCAACAACGAGGTGGGGACGGTGGAGCCGGTCTCGGAGCTGGCCCAGGTGGTGCGGGAACACAGTGGGGCCCTCTTCCACACCGATGCCACCCAGGCGCTGGGGAAGCTCCCCCTGGACGTGGGGGAGCTGGGGGTGGACCTCCTTACCATCTCCGCCCACAAGGTGGGGGGACCCAAGGGGGTGGGCGCGCTCTTCGTCCGCCACGGGGTGACCCTGGACCCGGTGATCACCGGGGGCGGGCAGGAGCGGAACCGCCGGTCCGGGACCGAGAACGTCCCCGGGATCGTGGGACTGGGGCTGGCGGCCTTACTTGCCGAGCGCGAGCGGGCGGCGGAGTCAGCGCGCCAGCGGGAGCTCACCTCCCACCTCGAGGACCTCCTCCTGGAGCTGATCCCGGACGCCCGACCCACCGGCGCCCGGGGAGAGGGCCGGCTCCCCAACTTCTGCACGCTGGCGATCCCCGGCGCCGAGGGAGAGCTCCTGCTCATGCGCCTCGACCGCGCCGGGGTGTGCGCGTCTGCGGGGTCGGCATGCGCGAGCGGCTCCCAGGCTCCGTCCCACGTGCTCCTGGCGATGGGGCTCCCACCGGCGCTGGCGGGAGCCCATCTCCGCCTCACCCTAGGAAGGGGCACCACCCGGGCCGACGTGGAGGAGGCGGCGGAGATAGTGGGGCGGGAGGTAGCACAGCTGCGGCAGACCGCCGCCGTCTGAGCGGCCGCGGCGGCCGCAGAGCCGCTGCGTAGCAGGCGGTCTGCGATAGGAGCCCTCGGGGAGGTTGCGCCAAGCGGCTCCACGGGTTCCAACCCAAACTTGCGGGCGAGGGCCGCTTGCGTGGATACACACGGGCCGCTGGCCTGAGGCGTTCCCCTGCCGGTGGCAGAAGGGGTTGAGCCGGGTCAGCCGGTCCGAGCGCCCGGGTCTCCCCGGGCGAAGTGACCAGCCTGGCGCGGGTCCCTCTGGCCCGGACGGCTGCTCGCTTCCAGGCCGAGCCAGCTCAGGGCTGAATTACGGGGAAACCAGCCGCCGCGGCGCCCAAGACAAGGCGCCGGTTGTAAGTGACCACCCCTTCCAGCTCCGGGCCGATCTCCCCTGCCGCAGCTAGATGGACCGCGTCGAGGGAGCGCAGGTCGACGGGTCCAAGCCGTCCCGCGAGCTCGAAGGTGGACGCAGAAGGGAGGATCAGCGAGATGCTGTCGAGCAGCTCCTCGATGAGCTCGGGCGCCAGACCGAGCCGCATTGCCGCTCGGTGCGCCTCAGTCGCGAGCAATTGGGACGACCAGCAGGGCCGGTGCTCGGTAAACCACCGGCGCATGGCGGGCGAGCCCTCTTCTTCCACCGCGAGCTTGAGGAACGCCGAGGTCTCGATGTAGAAGGCCACATCAGCCCTCAGAGCGCAGCTCGTCCAGGACTTCCTGGGTCGGACGGGATGCCACCGCCGGCTCTGGTAGCGGGCCGTGGGTCCAACGTGCTGGTGTGACCCTGCCGGCAGCGAGCAGGCTTCCGGTACCGGTGGCTATTGCGGGCGGCGCCAGGACGGCCACCAACTGACCGCGATAGGTGACCCCGAGCGTCTCCCCTCGGCGGACCCTCCGGACGGCAGAAGAGGCCCGCTGCTGCAGCTCCCTGATCCCGATCGTCTCCATGTGCGGCGATAGTAGCACGAAGCGGGCTGTCTCGAACCCGTCATGCTCCAGCTCGCTCTTCGCCTGTGGGGCGGTGCCGCCCCACAGGCGAAGAGACTTGGCTACAGTTGCCCGCGGTGCACGTCTCGGACCTTCGCCACCTCCTCGATCTGCCCGAGGACGCTCCAGCGTCCGCCCGCAACCTTGCCGATCACCTCGGGAACATCGTTCGGGCCGCCACCGCCGGCGACCCTGGCACCGCTTGGATCAGCGCGCTGCCCTGCCGCCGGAGGCCGGGGAGGAGCCGCTGCCCCGGGCGGATCGTGGTCCTCCGCTCGGAGCTTCCGCCCCGGATCGAGTGGGGCTGTGACACCTGCGAGGACGAGGGCACCATCTGCGGCTGGGAGGGGACCTACCTGGACCTCCGGGAACCACGGGCCCACCACCGCAGCGTGAACGCCACAGAGGTCGTCGTCTCCGACGAGGTGGTGGCAGCCCTGCGCTCCCTCACCCTGCTCGACCTCAGCTGCGAGCGGCTCGTCTACCAGGCCACCGGGCTGGACGAGGGGGTGGCCCTCATGGCCGACGAGGACCAGCTGGACGAGCTGGTGGGATACGTGGCGGCGGAGGCCAACCACGAGCCGAACCGGAGGCGGCAGCAGCGATTGGACCGTGCCCTGGCGGTGCTCAGCTCCGCCCTTCGGGAGATGGAGCGCTGACCGCCCCACACCCCTGACCATGCGGGAGCCGCCACTGACTTCACCCCAGGAGCCGCGTGGATTTCGGGGTGCCGGGCGGCTCCAATGGAGCAAGGGGCGGAGACCCGTGAACCGGTAGGAGCGGGATGGCCCGGGGATGGCCCTGGTCGGTCTCGGGGCCAGAGGTGGCCTCAGGAAGCTGCTCTTCCGTCCGGTCCTGGGAGAGGGTCCGACCAACGAACCTGCCCGGGCGCCCGGGGCGGCTCGACCGGGGACCCCCCTATCCCCACCATTCCTGGTCCAGCGCACCCGCGATTCGGGCCAGGCAGGAATCGATCACCTGATCTTGATCGAAGCCGACCTGAGATCTAGTCAGGCCGGACCCGGGCGGAAACCAGCGGAAGTCCAGCGCCTCTCCCTGCGGGACGGGAACCCCTTCCAATTCGACCAGGTAGGTGATAGCGATGGCGTGCTTGCGGGGATCCCAGCGGAACCTGGGCGAGCCACCGGGGGCGTACTCCGCGACCGTCGCGGGCTGGCCGCCGAGCAGAGTGGAGCAAGCAACCCCGCTGCCCAGGGTGATCTGGGTCTGGCGCATTCTGGCATCGGCCAGGGTCTCCGAGTACCGCACCCGGCCGCCGACCAGGCACCAGGCGGGGTCGCGGAGCGGGACCTTCCGCAGGATCAGCCCGATGCTGGAAACGCGGCCGCGCTCGTCCAGACGGACCGGCAGCAGGTCCACGCAGGCGATGGGGATGATCCGCTGCAGGGCATCCCAGGTGGCCTGGTCGAGCTCTCCCGGCTCGGTCAAGCGAACGTCGCCGGGCTAAACACGGAGAGGGCCAGCACCACCGCTGCCGCCAGCCCGAAGACTCCCAAGCCCAGCACCCAGACGCGATAGGAGCTGAGCCCGATCAGCCAGAGCCAGGGCGTGCGGGCCGGCCCTGCGCCGGGACTCGAGTTCGGCCCGGTCGACGGAGACCGCCCCATCGGCGGCTTGCGGGTGTGTACGGGTCTCATGCCCAGATCCTGCTCCATCTTCTCCAGGAGGAGGGAGTCCTGGAGCTCATGGTGACGGTGCTTGCCCATCAGCTGGATGGACATGAGGCTGGTGAAGAGGGCGAGGGTGGCGGCGATCAAGCGGGTGGCCTGGGAGGCGCCCGACGCTAGCGCGATGCTGAAGAGGAAGGCCTGTGCCGTGAGGGAGAGGGCGGGCACCTGCCACATCATCTGGTCGTAGCCCTGTCGGCGGGAGCTGACCACCGGGTACACCACCTCATCCCGGGGAAGGGCTTGCTGGCCAGAGCCGCTGGCCGGGGACTCCAAGTTCACTTCACCTCAGCTCCGGTCAAAGGCTTGGCGCCGCCCCAGCCAAGCCACCTTGGAGAGCGATATTGCGCCCCGGGTCCAGCCACCCGCAAGGCGCCGACGGGTGTGGAGCGACCTTCCCCCCGGCAAAGGAACAGGAAGTCTCTGCCGGTTCGCCGAGGCCCTCCTCCCCAAAAGGGAGGCTCCGCCCGGCCCAGCACCCAGGGGGCGCGCCGGGGTAGGAAGTCGCCCCACTCCCTGGCCCCGGCAGCCCGACCAGATCCCTCGGCACGCGAACGGTCGCCGGGCCCACCTCGGAGTGCGCCAGCTGCCCCTCCAGGCGGCACGGCCGGGCGCCCGCCGCTCCGGCGGGGAGAGAGGAAGCCGGCAACGCGGCGGGAGGCGAGCCTCCCGGTGGCCGAGGGGTCGCTCACTCTCCGGGGCACCGCAGCTCCGCTGCAGCGGCCGCCGGCGGCTCCGGCGCCCACCCCTTGCCCGCGGGCCTCGAGGGCATGAGCTCGAGCCGACCTGGGATCCACTTCGGCCCCAGGGCCGGAGCCCTCCAGGCGTAAAATGGGGACGTGGCAGTCGGATTTAACTCTCAGACCCCGGTGGCGATGCGGATCTCATCTCGGGCTCACTACGGCCTGCGGATGATGACCGAGCTGGCCAAGGCCCACGGCGGGCCTCCCCTCAGCCTGGCGGAGATCGCCCGGAGGGAGCACCTGCCGCTGGCCTACCTGGAGCAGCTCATCAGCCCTCTGCGCAAGGCTCAGCTGGTCGAGGGGACGAGGGGGCTGCACGGTGGCTACCGGCTCCGGCGCGACCCGGAGCGGGTCACGGTGCTGGAGATCGTGGAGCTGATGGAGGGCCCGGTGGCCCCGGTGGAGTGCCTCGCCGAGGACTACACCCAGGGCGGCTGCCTCCGCGAGACCGAGTGTCTCAGCCGGCCTCTGTGGGGCCGGCTGCAACAGGCGGTGAAGCAGGTCCTGGGGGGCACGACCCTCCGGGACCTCCTGTCTGAGCCTCCCTCACCTTGGTGCCCGGGAGAGCAGATCGGGGAACCCGCAGTTAGGGAGGGCGTCCGTGCCTGATTTGCTCGAGATTTCTGGCCTCCAGGTGGAGGTGGAGGGGAAGCGCATCCTGGACGGGGTGGACCTCAAAGTCCCCACCGGCGAGGTCCACGCCCTCATGGGCCCCAACGGGGCCGGCAAGACCAGCCTGGGCTACGCCGTGATGGGCCACCCCAAGTACCTCGTGGTGGGGGGGGAGATCCTCTGGAAGGGGGAGTCGGTGCTGGGCATCCCGCCGGAGCAGCGGGCCCGGAAGGGTCTCTTCCTCTCCCTCCAGTACCCCACCGCCATCCCCGGGGTGACCACCGCCAACTTCCTGCGCTCCGCCCTCAAGGGGCTGGGCAAGGAGCTGCCGGCGAGGGAGTTCCTCAAGGAGGTGCGGGAGCAGCTGTCGCTGCTCAAGATGGACCAGGCCTTCCTCTCCCGCTACATCAACGACAACTTCTCCGGTGGGGAGAAGAAGCGGATGGAGATCGTCCAGCTGGCGGTGCTGCGGCCGGAGATGGCGATCCTAGACGAGACCGACAGCGGGCTGGACGTGGACGCCCTGCGCACGGTGGCCGAGGGGGTCAACCGGGTGCGCGAGAGCGGCATGGGGGTGCTGATCATCACCCACTACCAGAGGATCCTGGAGTACATCACCCCGGATCGGGTCCACGTGATGGCCGCCGGGCGGGTGATCGCCTCCGGTGGGGCCGAGATGGTCCGGGACATCGAGCGCACCGGCTACGACCCGCTGCTGCGGGCGGCGGGGATCGAGGAGGTCGAGGCGGCCGGCGCGGTCAGCGGTTAGAATACCTACTAGTTGAGTCGGATTTTGCCCCTCGTGGGGTTGTGAGGGCGAACGGATGTCAGTTGCGGCCAAGGACCTGACCAAGGACTACAAGTACGGCTTCAACGACGGCGACGAGTTCGTCTTCCGGGCCAAGAAGGGGCTTTCCCGGGAGGTGGTGGCCGACATCTCCCGGCGCAAGGCGGAGCCGGAGTGGATGCTGGAGTTCCGGCTCAAGGCGCTGGAGCACTTCCAGCAGCGGCCCATGCCCACCTGGGGTCCCGACCTCTCTGGCCTCGACTTCGACGACATCTACTACTACGTGCGCCCCGCCGAGGAGCAGGGCCGGACCTGGGACGAGGTCCCCGAGGGGATCAAGCGGACCTTCGACCGCCTGGGGATCCCCGAGGCGGAGCAGAAGTTCCTGGGCGGGGTCTCGGCGCAGTACGAGTCCGAGGTGGTCTACCACTCGATCCGCCAGGACCTGGAGAAGAAGGGGGTGCTCTTCTCGGACTGCGACACCGGGCTGCGCGAGCACCCGGAGATCTTCCGCAAGTACTTCGGGACGGTGATCCCCCCCAACGACAACAAGTTCGCGGCGCTGAACTCGGCGGTCTGGTCCGGAGGCTCCTTCGTCTACGTCCCCAAGGGGGTCCGGGTGGAGATCCCCCTGCAGGCCTACTTCCGGATCAACACCGAGAGCATGGGCCAGTTCGAGAGGACGCTGATCATCGCCGACGAGGGCAGCTTCGTCCACTACATCGAGGGCTGCACCGCCCCCACCTACAGCAAGGACTCCCTGCATTCGGCGGTGGTGGAGATCATCGCCATGAAGGACGCCCACGTCCGCTACACCACCATCCAGAACTGGTCCAACAACGTCTACAACCTGGTGACCAAGCGGGCCATCGCCCGGGAGCACGCGGTGGTGGAGTGGATCGACGGCAACCTGGGCTCCAAGATCACCGCCAAGTACCCCTCCATCTACCTCATGGGGGAGGGGGCTCACGGGGAGATCCTCTCGGTGGCCTTCGCCGGGGACGGCCAGCACCAGGACGCCGGCGGCAAGTGCATCCACGTGGCTCCCAACACCACCTCCACCATCGTCAGCAAGTCGGTGAGCAAGGGGACCGGGCGCACCTCCTACCGCGGCCACCTCAAGGTCTACCCCAAGGCCCAGGGGGTGAAGTCCTCGGTGCGCTGCGACGCCCTCCTGCTGGACGAGCAGTCCCGCTCCGACACCTACCCCTACATGGACATCGAGGCCGAGGACGTGCAGATCGGGCACGAGGCCACGGTGAGCAAGGTGGGGGACGAGCAGCTCTTCTACCTCCAGTCCCGGGGGATCACCGAGCAGGAGGCGACGGCGATGATCGTCAACGGGTTCATCGAGCCGTTCGTCAAGGAGCTGCCCATGGAGTACGCCCTGGAGCTCAACCGGCTGATCTCCCTGCAGATGGAGGGCAGCGTGGGGTGAGCTCTGGCTGTACCGGAAGGGGGGAAGGCGATGGCTGAGCTGAGGACAGAGGCCGCCGCCTTCACCCGGGACTCGGCGGTGCCGGCCGAGCTGGAG
>JAKAXE010000121.1 GCA_021816695.1 bacterium
CCGATCTAGCGCTCCCCCACCCCGGTGCCCAGGGCGGTGATCAGGTTGCGGATCTCCTCGTGCTGGAGGATCTTGTCCTCCCGGGCCTTCTCCACGTTGAGGATCTTGCCCCTCAGCGGGAGGATCGCCTGGTAGCGGCGATCCCTCCCCCCCTTGGCGGTGCCGCCGGCCGAGTCCCCCTCCACGATGAAGATCTCGCAGAGGTCGGGGTCGCGCTCCGAGCAGTCGGCCAGCTTGCCCGGCAGGGTAGCGGACTCCAGCAGCGACTTGCGCTGGACCAGCTCCCGGGCCCGGACCGCAGCCGCCCGGGCCCGGGCTGCGGTCAGCGACTTCTCCACGATCCGCTTGGCGTCGGCGGGGTTCTCCTCCAGGTACTGGCCCAGCGCCTCGCTGACCACCGCGGAAACCTGCCCGGCCATCTCCGAGTTCCCCAGCTTGGTCTTGGTCTGGCCCTCGAACTGGGGCTCCTGGAGCTTCACCGACAGCACCGCGGTCAGCCCCTCCCGGACATCCTCTCCGCTGAGGTTCTGGTCGTTCTCCTTGAGGATTCCGGCCTTGCGGGCGTAGCGGTTGAGGCTGGCGGTGAGCGCCGCCCGGAATCCGGTGAGGTGGCTGCCCCCCTCCACCGTGTTGATGTTGTTGGCGTAGGCCAGGACATGCTCGGTGAAGGTGTCGTTGTACTGCACGGCCAGCTCCACCGAGTTGCCCTCGACCTCCCGCTCCACGTACATCGGCCGGCCCTGGACCACCCCCCGGCCGCGGTTGAGGAAGCGCACGAAGGCCTCGATCCCGCCCTCGAAGTAGAAGTTGGACTCCTGGGCCGGCTGCTGGCGCTCATCCAGCAGGCGGAAGTGCACCCGCTTGTTGAGGAAGGCCAGCTCCCGGAGCCGGTTGGCCACGGTCTCGGCCCGGAACACCAAGGAGTTCTTGAAGATGAGGGGGTCGGGCCAGAAGCGGACCATGGTTCCCCGCCGGTCCGCGACCGGGTCGCGCTCCGACTTCAGCTCCGTCGCTGGGAGCCCGCGGCGGTACTCCTGGTGGTGGACCCGGCCATCCCGGTAAACCTCGACCTGCACCCGCTCTGAGAGGGCGTTCACCACCGACAGGCCCACCCCGTGCAGGCCCCCGGAGACCTTGTAGCCGCCTCCCCCGAACTTCCCGCCGGCGTGCAGCTTGGTCATCACCACCTCGAGGGCCGGCCGGCCGGTCTGCTGGTGGATGTCGACCGGGATGCCCCGACCGTTGTCCACGACCTGGCAGGAGCCGTCTGCCGCCAGCGTCACCTCGATCTCATTGCACTCCCCGGCCAGCGCCTCGTCGACGCTGTTGTCGATGATCTCGTACACCAGATGGTGGAGCCCGGCCACGTCGGTGTCACCGATGTACATGCCCGGGCGCCTCCGGACCGGCTCCAGCCCCTCCAGCACCTGGATCTGGTCGGCCGAGTACCCATCACCGTCCGAGCTTGGTCGTGCTCTCCGGCCACCTCGCCGAGGCGGCCGTGGAGGCTCCCCCGCCGCCCCTGGGGCCGGCTCGATGGGCAGCCAAAGTTCGCTCTCGGGATTCTCGGGATCTGTCACCTTCCCTCCTTGAGGGACAACGGGCCGGCCACTTGGGGCGCCGCCCACGGGTCGCGACGCTGCCTAGAAAGGGCGTCAGACCCAGCGGAGACCACGCCTAATTCTACCAGTCCGAACTCGCGCCCCACGGGGGCCAAGGCCCGCCGGCGACCGCGCGGGGGATAAGCTCACGACACCATGGAGGAGCACGCGCACCTGGCCAAGGCGGCCCTCTTTGACGCCATCGCCGAGGTGGCCGCGGCGCTGGCCGCCGGCCGGCGCGCGGAGATCATCGACGTCCTGGCCCAGGGCGAGCGC
Source organism: bacterium (assembly GCA_021816695.1). Taxonomy (GTDB): domain Bacteria; phylum Chloroflexota; class Dormibacteria; order Aeolococcales; family Bog-877; genus JAJYXT01. Next base: position 1,878 of record JAKAXE010000121.1, read on the forward strand.
ATGGTCGAGCAGGTGGCCCAGGAGCTCCAGCAATCCGTGGCCAACACCTCACACCACCTCCGGGCGCTGCACCGGGCCGGCCTGGTGTCCCGCCGGCGCCAGGGGGCCCGGGTCCTCTACCGTTTGGCAGGCCCCGAGGTGGAGGAGATGTGGGTTTCCCTCCGCGATGTCGCCGCCGCCCTGAGGGACGACTTCGCCCGCCTGGCCTCCGCCTATGTGGGGGAGCTGGATGCGCTGGAGGTGGTGAGCCGCCGCGAGCTTCTGCAACTCCAGGCTGAGGGCCAGGTCACCATCATCGACGTCCGGCCGCGGGAGGAGTACCTCCAGGGGCACGTGTCCGGGGCGCTTTCGGTACCGCTCTCGGAGCTTCATCGGTTCCCTCTCCCAGAGGGACGAGCGCTGGTGGCGTACTGCCGTGGCCCGTACTGCGCCTTTGCCCCGGCGGCTGTCCGCCAGCTCCGCTCGCGAGGGCTCGTAGCACGGCGGCTTGAGGAGGGATTCCCCGAGTGGCGCCGGGCCGGGCTGCCGGTGGCGCTCGGCGATGAGGCGGGGGCTGGCCCCCCGACCTGAACCTCCGGAGACCACCTCCTCCCATAATATCAAACAATCACTTGATTGTTTGAGGGATCAGTGCCTGACAACGCCCCTCGGCTGGGACTCAGGGCCAACTGGCCGCAGTTCGCTGTCTTCACGGTCCTCACCCTCCTGGTCGGGATGACCATCGGGGTCGAGCGGGTGGCGGTGCCGCCCCTGGCGCGCTCGGCCTTCGGGGTCACAGGCCTCCTCTACACGGTCTCCTTCGTGTCCGCCTTCGGAGCGGTAAAGGCGCTGATGAACCTGCTGGCGGGCCGGCTCTCCGACCGCCACGGCCGCCGCCCCTGGCTGCTCCTGGGGTGGGCTTTCGCGGTCCCCTACGCGGTCCTCATCATCTTCGCCCAGGCTTGGTGGTGGGTGGTGGCGGCCAACCTCTTCCTGGGGGTGAACCAGGCGCTCACCTGGACCATGTCGGTCACCGCCAAGATCGATCTCGTGGGGCCAGTCAACCGCGGGCTGGCGGTGGGCATCGACGAGGCCGCCGGGTACGTGGGCACCGGCCTTGGAGGAGTGGCGGCGGGGCTTTTGGCGGCATCCTTCGGGCTGCGTCCGGCCCCGTACCTCCTCGCACTTGGCGTGATCGTGACCGGGGCCGCCCTGACCTGGCTGGGAGCAAGGGAGACGCTCCCCTTCGCGCGGGCGGAGGGAAGGGGGCAGCCCGCCTCGCGAGCGCCCGGGCTCCGCCGCCTGTTCACCTACATGTTGTGGCAGGACCGGACCATGCTGGCCGCCTGCCAGGCGGGGCTGGTGAACAAGATCGCCGACAGCCTGGTGATCGCCATCTTCCCCCTCTACTTCCTCAGCCACGGCCTCACCCTGGCCGCGGTGGGGCTGCTGGTCGGGGAGTACGCGCTGGTATGGGGTCTTGGGCAGGTGGGGAGCGGCTGGCTGGCCGACCGCCTGGGGCGCAAGCCCCCGATCGTTTCCGGGACCCTACTGCTCGCGGTGGGGGTGGTGGCAGCCCTCGTGGGTGGCGGCGGAGGGCTGAGCTTCGGAGCCGCGGGCGCCATGGGCGTGGGGATGGCCCTGGCCTATCCCAACCTGCTCACCGTGGTCGGGGACACCGCGAGGCCCTCGTGGAGGGGCGGGGCGCTGGGCGTCTACCGGCTCTGCCGGGACTCCGGGTACGCGCTGGGACCACTACTGCTGGCCCTGGCCGGAATCCGGGCGGCGTTCTGGCTGGCGGCCGCGCTGCTCGCGCTCTCGGGCGTTTTCAGCCTCGCCCTGCTTCAGGAGACCGAACCCAGCCGCCGGGGGGGAGATCCCGCCTGGACCCGCCATCCGGACCTAAACGGGTAGCCGGCCGGCGGCCTTCCCCCGCGGCGCGCCGATTCGCGGTATGGTTGGCACGACAAGCGGCCCGCCGGTTACGGCTGGGCCTGCGGCTCACCCGTCCGGACCGCCGGCCGGGAGCCACCAAATTCAAGCCTTGGCAATTTCAAGCCATCGGTCCGCTGCGGAGGAAGTGGCGCCCTGACGCCCCCCAATCTGACCCTGGAGCGCCTGCACCTGGTGGTCCCAGAAAAATCGCAGGCCATGTCCTTCCTTGAGGCCCTGAACGGCCACGGCGAGGGTGATGCCCGGCTTCACTTCGCCGAGCAGCTCGCCGAGGTCGGTGAGTTCGCGGTCGTCACGACGGGCACCGACGCCAGCGGGGTCACCCTCCTGCTGCCCGGCCTGGACGTGAGCTGCGTCCCGGTGCACCGAGCCCGCACCGCTCCCGAGAAGGAGGCGCTCAAGGTGGAGTCCGTCCGTCCGGCGCCCCCGGACCGGGACGGGCCGGGACGGGCGGCCATCATGATCCGCTGCTCCAGCGCCCTGGTCTCGGCCAAGGAGGGGGAGCC
>JAKAXE010000122.1 GCA_021816695.1 bacterium
GCAGCAGCGGAATCTGGAAGATGCGCTCGGGGTCCCGATCGTGGACCGTGCCGGACTCATCCTGGACATCTTCGCCCAGCACGCCCGCTCCCGGGAGGGGAGGATCCAGGTGGAGGCCGCCCAGCTCCGACACCTCCTGCCTCGGCTCACCGGCAGCCAGAGCCGCTCTCGGCTGGGAGGCGGAATCGGCACCCGGGGACCGGGAGAGCAGCAGCTTGAGACCGATCGGCGCAGGATCCGCACCCGGCTGAGGGCCCTGGACCGAGACCTGGGCCAGGTCCGGGACAGCCGAGCCCTGCGCCGGGCGGGGCGCAAACGCCGGCCCTTCCAGACCATTGCGCTGGTGGGGTACACCAACGCGGGAAAGTCATCGATCCTGAACAGCCTGACGGCGGGAGGCGCTCGCTCTGAGAACCAGATGTTCGCCACCCTCGACCCGACCACCCGCGCCGTTGACCTCGGGGTGGGACCGGTCACCCTCCTGGTGGACACAGTCGGGTTCATACAGAAGCTCCCGACCGAGTTGGTCACCGCCTTCCGCGCCACCCTGGAAGAGGTGGCGGAGGCCGACCTCCTGCTTCACGTGCTGGACGCCAGCCGGTCCGGTGCCATGGCCCGGCTCGACACCGTGCACACGACCCTCGATGAGCTCGGCATCTCGGGAACGCCCATGGTGCTGGCGGTGAACAAGCTCGATCTCTGCAGTGCCGAAGCCCGTCAGCGCCTCTCCATGTACTCCTCCGAACGCTACCTGGGGGTGGCGCTGGTGAGCGCCAGAACCGGAGAGGGACTCCCCGAGCTGCGCCGGGTCCTCTCGCGGGCGCTGTCCTCCGGCTGGGTCCCGGCCCAGGCCGTGTTCCCCTATGAGGAGCGATCGGCCGTCGACCTCTGGCGGCGTTATGGGGTCGTGGAGTCAGAGGAGTTCACGGCCGATGGCATCAGAGTCACCGGCCGGGTCCCGGATGGTCTGTGGGGCCAGATCTCCCGGCGGCAGGCGCGACCGTAGACGAAGAGCCTCAGCGCAGGAGGCGGATGACCGCTCCGACCCGGCCCTCGATCAGCACGTCATTGGCGTAAATCGGCTCATAGGCCGGATTGGAGGGCTGCAGCCGAACCCGTCCCGGTTCACGGAACAACCGCTTCACTGTGACTTCGGACTCGCCGGTGAGCCCGTTGTCGACCCGGGCCACGACCAGAGAGCCCTCCTCGGCCTGAGTTCCTGGCCGAACCACGACCAGGTCCCCGTCGAAGATCCCGTCGCCCGTCATGCTGTCGCCCCGCACCCGGAGGAGGAAGGAGTCCTCGCCCCCGGCAATCTCCGGACCGACCACGATCTGGTCCTCGATGTTCTGCTCCGCCAGGAGCGGTGCTCCGGCCGCCACCTGTCCCACAAGAGGAAGGGTCCTGGCGGAGGCCAGACGTTGCCGCGCGTCGGCGGCCTCGGACAACGTTACCGTCCGCGACTTTGTGGGGTCCCGATGGATCACCCCGAGACGCTCCAGCGTGTTTAGGTGGGTCTGTACTGTCGAACTGGAGGTGAGGCCCACGGCACGCCCGATGTCGCGCACCGAGGGGGGATAGTCACCGGCCCGTGCGCGATCTCGGAGGTACTCGACGATCTGGCGCTGCCGAGGGCTGAGGGAGTCCAACTTCATGGCGATCTCCTGAGGGGCCGCGCACGGGCAAACATCTGCTCGCAGGATCTTAGCAGGCGTAAAGGTGAAGTTGCAAACCGATGTTCGCGTCGCCTGCAGGGACCTGGTTGTGGCCGCGGGCGACGATCTGGGCGCTGCCCTGTCCCGTGCCTGGCGGTTCCCGGCAGCCGTTCCTAACCGGCCGCCGCCGGCGTCGAGGGTGGCAGACGGCACCCGTGCAGATCCCCCTTGACAAGTTGTGGGCGACAACATATGCTGCGCGCGGTTGCCGGGGGCACCCCGGCTGGAAGCCGCTGCAAGGGAGGGTCGGGCGGGAGAGACCATGGCCGGGGGCCACCACTGCGGGTCACCAGACGTGCAGAGTTGCGCGTGAAGTTGTCAGGCATCGGAAGTTGGCAGGGAGGGTATGCCCTATGGACGTCGACAGCCGAGGGGCGGTGGATAGCGCCCCGCGATGGTCAGTTGTGGGCCGCAGGATGAAGCGGTCTGGCTGGGCGGGTCTGGTGGCCGGTGTGGCCCTGGTGGTGGCCGCGTGTGGCTCGACTACCACGTCGCCCACCAAGCCCAAGTCGGTCACCGTGCCCAACGTCAGCATCAGCTCCTTCAACCTGAACTTCTCGGCCATGACCCAGTTCAGGAGCCTGACGGCGGCGGGCAAGGGTCTGGTGGGAGCGATCCTCCCGGACACCACCTCGTCCACGCGGTACCAAGAGTTTGACGCTCCCTACCTGACCAAGGCCTTCGAGGCGGCCGGGTACTCGCCGTCCCAGTTCACGGTGACCAACGCTCAGGGAAGCGACGCCACCGAGCTCTCGATGGCCGAGTCCGACATCACCCGGGGAGCCAAGGTGCTGATCATGGATCCACTGGATGGAACCGTGGCCAGTGAGATCCAGTCATACGCGGCATCCCACGGCGTGGCGCTCATCAGCTACGACCGCGCCACCTTCGCCGGCACCAACACCTACTACGTGAGCTTCAACAACTTCAAGGTGGGCCAGCTGATCGGGACAGGCTTCGAGGCCTGCGTCTCCAGCTATGGCATCAGCCACCCCATGGTCTGGGAGGTCGACGGGGGAGAGAACAGTGACCCCAACGCCATCTCCTTCGCCCAGGGCTACAACTCAGTGATCTGGGGCACCAAGACCACCCCACTCACGCCGCCCATGACCAACAGCAAGGGCTACACCCTGGTCGGCGACCAGGTGACCCTGAACTGGGACGTCGCCACCGCTGGCACCAACTTCGCCCAGGCGCTCACCGCCCACCCCAACATCAACGCTGTGGTGGTCGCCAACGATGAGATGAACGCCGAGGTGGTGCAGGACCTCAAGAACAAGGGCGTTGCCCCGCACACCGTTCCCACCACCGGCCAGGACGCGACCCTGACCGGAGCCGAGAACATCCTCGAGGGGTACCAGTGCGGCACGGTGTACAAGCCCATCTACCTGGAGGCCCAGGACGCGGTGGCCCTGGCCACCATCCTGCGCGCCGGCAAGACCCCGCCGAGCGGCCTTGTCAACGGAACCACCGTCGACCCGGCCAACTCGAGCATCACTGAGCCGGCCTCACTCCTGACTCCGGAATGGGTCACGACCTCCAACATGGAGCAGACCCTGATCAAGGACCAGTTCATCTCCGCTGCCAGCCTCTGCTCCGCGGTCGGGCAGAGCGTGTGCACCCAGTACGGAATCCACTAAGGTCACCTTCTGAGGTGGGGAACGGGGGCCGCACCAGCGGGTGCGGCCCCTCGGACCCTCCCATCACTGACCTATTAGAGGAGAAGCCCGCAGGTGATGTCCCCGGTACCCGGACCAGAATCCCCGGCACCCGGTGCCGCCGCGGCATCCTCGCTCTCTGCCGCCTCGCCGCCACTGCTCCAGCTGCGCGGCGTGGACAAGCACTTCGGGGCGGTCCAGGCGTTGTACCACGTCGACCTCGACCTGCCGGCGGCGCAGGTCACCGCCCTCTGCGGGGACAACGGGGCCGGCAAGTCGGTCCTCACCCGGTGCATCGCCGGGATCCACCAGCCCGATCACGGCGAGATCCTCTGGAACGGCAAACCGGTCCACATCCGCGGACCGCGGGATGCCGCTGACCTGGGGATCGAGGTCGTCTACCAGGACCTGGCCCTGGCGGACAACCTTGACATCGTCCAGAACATGTTCCTGGGACGCGAGCGGGTGCACCGCGGCCTGCTCAACGAAGATTCCATGGAGCGAGCGGCAGCGGAGACGCTGCGCAACCTCAAGGTGACCACGGTGCGGTCCATACGCCAGCCGGTTGCCTCTCTGTCGGGTGGGCAGCGCCAGGCGGTGGCGGTCGCCAAGGCGGTCATGTGGAACTCCAAGCTGGTCCTCCTCGACGAGCCCACGGCCGCTCTTGGCGTCGTGCAGACCCGCATGGTGCTCGAACTGGTCCGCACCCTGAGGGACCACGGGCTCGGCGTGATGGTCATCAGCCACAACCTGAACGACGTCTTTCAGGTGGCGGACCGGCTCGCCGTCCTCCACCTGGGTCGAAAGGTGGCGGAGGGTCCGGTGGCCGATTTCGACCTCCAGAGCGTCGTCCAATACATGACCACCGGCAGTGCGCACCGGTGACCGGGAAGATCAAGTCATGAGCCCGAGGGAGGCGTGATGGCGAAGGTCGAAG
>JAKAXE010000123.1 GCA_021816695.1 bacterium
CTGATAGCCGTTGATGTTGATGGGAGCGTCGAGGACCGGGGTGGTCATGGTGAACTTGCCGGAGGCGATGGCGGCGGTGTAGGTGAACATCTTGAAGCTCGACCCCGGGCGCCGCGGCTCCACTGTCATGTTGATCTGGCCCACCGAGCCGTTGTAGTTGCTGGTGCCCACCATGGCCAGGATCTCGCCGTCCCGGGGGTCGAGGGACACCAGGGCGGAGTCCCCGATGTTGTATTCGCGGAGCAGGCGGGCGTTGTTGGCCGGGTTCTGGATGGTCTGCTCCGCCGCCTGCTGGTCAGCCATGTTCAGAGTGGTGTAGATGGTCCAGCCGCCGGGGTTGAGGTAGGCATCGCCGAAGCGCTGCTGCAGCTCGCTCTCGACGTAGGTCACGAAGTTGGGCGCCAGCAGGGGGCTACTGTCCTCCCAGGGGTAGTAGGTGAGCTGCTCCTTGTAGGCGGCCTCGGACTGGGCCTGGGTGATGTAGTGGTTGGCCACCATCGCCTCCAGGACCACCTGCTGGCGTAGCTTGGCGTAGTTGGGGCCCTTGACCCCGACGTAGGCGAGGGGGTCGAAGGCGGAGGGGGCATCGGGGATCCCCGCCAGCATGCTGGCCTGGGCCAGGTCCAGCTTGCTGGCCGGGATGTGGAAGTACAGCTCGGCGGCCGTGCCGATGCCAATCGCCTGATTGCCGTAGTCGATCCGGTTGAGGTACATCTGCAGGATCTGATCAGGCTTGAAGGTCTTGGAGATCTCGAAGCCGAGGAGCAGCTCGCGGATCTTGCGGGTGATGGTCTGGGCCGGGGTGAGGAAGGAGATCTTGGCCAGCTGCTCGGTGATGGTGCTGGCCCCCTGCAGGGAGCCGTGGTGGACGATGTCGTGCAGCCCGGCGGACACGATCCGGGGGAGGTCCACCGAGCCAGCGTCCTGGAAGAAGTGGCGGTCCTCGACGGCCACGGTGGCCTTGATCACCCAGGGGCTGACCTGGGAGATGCCGACGTGGATGTGCTGCTCCCCGGGCTCGTGAAGCACGGTGAGCAGGGTCCCGTCACTGGCCAGCAGGTAGCTGTTCTGCGGGGGTCCCAGGTTGGGGAGGTCGGTGACCGACGGGAGCCCGACCTGGAAGGCCGCCAGGACGATGAAGCCGGTGCCCAGCCCAGCACACCCGGCCAGGACTAGGACCACGAGGGCGAGGGCGCTGCGGCGCAGGAATCCATGCTGTCGCCAGAAGCCGGCCTCCCGCCCTCCCCGACCTCCACGGCGGCGTCCGGAGGTGGATCGGCGGCGCTTGCCGGCCGGGAGCTCTACCTCCCGCATGGGTGGTGCCGGGTGCTTGGGGCTGCCATCCGTTCGGCGATTATGCCAGCCCGTGCGCGGTGACCCCGGAATTGAGGGGGCGGCTGGGGCCGGTCACAGTCCGGTGGCGATCGCCTCACGGCTCTGCAAACTGCTGGTGTCGGGGGATGAATTCGGTGGTTTCGGTGGGAGACTGGCGCCAGTCAGCCGGGGTGACGCGCCACCTCCATCAGGAGTTCGAAGCACACAGAATGTCTGCAGCCACCGTCAGCTCTCCGCCCAGTTCCCGCAGCCAGATCGGCTTCCCTCCGGTTCCCCAGAGCCCGAAGGAGGCCGGCCTTCCGTTCAACTTCATCTGCGACCTGGTCCTGAAGGTCCTCTACTTCAACGGCGGGATGCTGGGTCGGGACCTGGCGCGCCACGTGTGCCTGCCTTGGGGGATGGTCTCGGACGCCCTGAAATTCCTCTCGGACGAGGGCTACTGCGGCACCACCGGCATCCGGGGCACCGTGGACGGCGATGCCGGGTTCGCCGAGGGACTGCAGTACGCCATCAGCCGCACGGGCCGGGAGCGCGCCCGTGAGCTGATCGAGGTCAGCCAGTACGCGGGGCCGGCCCCGGTTCCCCTGGAGGTGTATGTGGCCGTGGCTCGCTACCAGGGCCGAACCGGTCCGATGGTGACCCACCAGCTCCTGCGCGCCGCCCTGGACAAGCTGGTGCTGCCCCCGAGCGTACTCAACCGCCTAGGTCCGGCCCTCAGCTCGCGCCAGTCGATCTTCCTGTACGGCCCGCCCGGCAACGGCAAGAGCACGATCGCACAGGCCTGCGCCTCGCTGCTGGGCGATCCTCTGTTCGTGCCTCATGCCATCTACGTGAAGGGCGAGGTGATCCGGATCTTCGACCCCGTGCACCACAAGCCGGTCCCCGCCGAGCTCCCGGCCCACGATACGAGGTGGGCCTTTTGCACCCGTCCGGTGGTGATCGCCGGCGGCGAGCTCACCGGACGCGAGCTGGAGCTGAGCTTCGATCCCCGGATGGGCTTCTACGAGGCGTCGCTCCAGCTGAAGGCCAACGGTGGCCTGTTCGTGGTCGATGACTTCGGGCGGCAGCAGCTCTCGCCACAGGACCTTCTCAACCGGCTGATCGTGCCGCTGGAGGCGGGGTACGACTACCTGAACATCTCGCGCGCCGGGACTACCGTCCAGGTGCCCTTCACCGAGATCCTCATCCTCTCCACCAACCTCAAGCCCAAGGACCTGGTGGACGAGGCCTTCCTGCGCCGGATCCGCTACAAGGTCGAGGTCCCCAACCCCTCGGTGATTGAATACGGGCGGATCTTCCGGAGGGCCTGCGAGAGCATGGGGCTCACCTACGACCCCGAGGCGGTGAGCTATCTCGTGGAGGAGCACTACCGAAAGTCCGGGCGTCCCCTGCACGGATGCGAGCCCCGGGACATCCTGGATCACTTGATCCACGCCGCCGCCTACTTCGGCGTCGAGCCGCGCCTCACCCCGGAGCTGCTCGACCACGCGGTCTCTGCCTACTTCGCCAACCTGGACGGGGAGTAGGCACCGGGGCGTGCAGCTCGGGGGAGCTTCGTCGGCCGCCCTTTTGGGCGTCTCGCCCCCGCGCTGCCCCGTGCCCGCGGGGGCCTTCTGGGGCAGTACAAGCTGCGGACCTGCGACTGCCGGCTCTCCCGCCGGGACCGTTTCGAGTCGTGGTGGAGCGAAGGGGACTTGAACCCCTGACCTCTGCCGTGCGAAAGCAGCGCTCTGCCAGCTGAGCTATCGCCCCCGGGGGCAGTATAGACCCGCCCCGCTGCCGCCAGCCTTACGAAAAGGGAGAGAGCCTCAGCTCCCGCGGCGCTGCCAGCGGGTCTTCTTGAGCATCTTCTTGTGCTTGTGCTTGCGCATCTTCTTGCGCCGCTTCTTAATCACCGAACCCACGAAGAAGAGCACCTCACAAGCGCCCGCAGGCGGATCTGGGACAGCCCCCCACGCGGCTGCCCGGGGACCCCGGTAGTCTAAGGGGGCGCCGGGCAGCGCGTCAACTTCGGCCGAATTGGGGAGGAGCTCATGGAAACCCTCTGGGCGCCATGGCGGATGGCCTACATCGACAGGGTGACCGACTCCCAGCCGTCCGCTGAGTGCATCTTCTGCCGTGCCCTGGGGGCCGGAGACCGGGAGTCCCTGGTGGTTCACCGCGGGGCGTTCTCCCTGGTCATGCTGAATCGCTTCCCCTACAACCCCGGGCACCTGATGGTGGCTCCCCGTTCGCACGGCGGCGACCTGGCAGCCCTGGACGCCGCTGAACTTGTGGACGTGGTGGACCAGCTGCAGCTGGCGACCCGGGTCCTTCAGGCCGAGCTGGGCTGCGATGGCTTCAACGGGGGCTGGAACCAAGGCCGGGTGGCGGGGGCTGGGATCGATACCCACCTCCACTTCCACCTGGTACCGCGCTGGTCCGGAGACACCAACTTCATGCCCGTTCTGGCAGAGGTGAAGGTGGTTCCGGAGCACCTCGACGCCACCTGGGAGAAGCTGAGCGGCGCCTTCGCGGCGGCCAGGGCCGGATAGCGGCGGGCCAGCCCGGCTTCGAATCTCTCGGGAGGCCGGCTGAACAACTCGCCCGGAGAGGGGCGGCCTTGAACTCCCACCTGCGGGCGCGGTCTCACCCGCGACATTCCCTCGCCTACACCGGACTGGTCGCCGCGGGCGGGCGACACGTGGCCTTCACCCGGTGACCGCACGGATGGCTCGGCCTCTCCCGGCACGGTCAGCTCAAGGGTCTGTAGCAGTGGTGTCTCTTGCTAAGCGAACATGAGTGATGTGTAGGACTTGGTGGCATGGCATGACTGCGACTCAAGGCGGCGGCGGAGGTGCTGGGAGTGCACCCGGTGACGTTGCGCCGTTGGGCAGACGAGGGCCGGGTGCCGGTGGTGCGCCCGGGCCGGGAACGGAGATTCCGCACCGAGGAGCTG
>JAKAXE010000042.1 GCA_021816695.1 bacterium
AGAAGGGACCAGGGTGAGAGAGTCTTGGGACATCTCCGGGGACAAGCAGCGCTGGCTACTCGGTAGGTTCGGCACGCCGGCGAACACCCTGCGCAACATGGAGCGGACCCTGGAGCGCATAGCTGAGCTGACCGAGGCCCATCCGCCCGCGGCCATTCCCGAGCCGGGATGAGCGACAGGGGCGTTCGGCAGGTGGGGTGGCTGGCAATCGCCGTGGGCATCGTGCTGCTGGCGGGCGCGGGGCCACTCAGCCGCCGGGCCCTGGGGCCGGAGGTATCTGGACCGCTGGGACTGCGGCTGGCCGGAGTCCGAGACGTAGCGATCGGGGTGGCCATGGCGCGACAGCCGAGCCTGGTCGGGTCCACAGGCGGTACCTGGGCGCGGGTGGCCGTTGCGATCCAGGTCGGCGACCTAGCCGTGTTCCTAGTCCAGTGGATGCGCCGCCGGATCAGCTGGATCCCGCTCGTGGGAGTCGCCGCGGGCGCTGCGGCCACCTGGCGCCTCCTCCGTGGCTAACGGCGCCCAGCCGGCAGCCCCAACCGGACCGCTGGGACCTGAGACTGCGGCGCTTGCCCCGATGCCTCAGGGGCCCTCGGGGCTGTGGCGGGCGCCCTGGATGGCGATGGCCGGCCAGGCAACCGCGGCGAAGAGAAGCGGGCAGACGAGGAAGGCCACGACGACATAGACCGGCCACGGGCCCATGACCCTGAGGGGGTCCCAGCCGGGCGGGGGGCGCCTGAGGAACATGTAGTCACCCCCGGTCGCCAAGTTGACCAGGCCGTCGCCGGAAGCCAGCACGGTGGTGGTTGCCCAGGCCACTACGACCATGCCCCATCCGACATCGGCCCCCGGCCGCGCGGCGCCGACGAGAGTGGCTCCGGCCAGCAAGCTCGCGTGATCCACCCAGAAGGCGAAGTAGAGGGGCGATGGCGGTATCGCGCCTGGCGCGGGGAAGGCCAGCGCCAGCAGCGAGCTGGGAAGCGCGAGCAGGTAAGCCAGGCCGGCGAGCCGGCGGCTGCGGTTCCAGGCGAGGGCGGCGATCATGATGAAGGTGGCCAGGTCCGACAGCTGCAGGGGCAGACTCGAGGAAGCAGCCCAGCTTCCGGCCAGAACGGGCCAGATGAGCAGGGTGGCCTCTGACGCCACCAGCAGGCCGGCAAGGGCCAAGCTGAGCACCGATGCGGTGCTGGATGAGCGCCAAGCCGCCCAGGCCAGGCCGGCTGCGCCAGCGATCGAGAGGGCCAGCGCCACCGCCATCGGGTTCACCAGGCACCGTCACCAGCAGACCGGGATCCTCGGGCGGAGGAGGGCGCGAGCGGTATCATCGGGCCATGTCAGAACATACGTGCGGTATGCTGCAATTGCGCGGTGGAGGAGGGGAGCCCGTGATCCTGGAGCGGGTCCTCCTCTCCCACGGCGTGGCCTCCCTGCCTCCGAACATCGTGAGCTCGGGGATGCTGACAACTACACTCGCCGGGCCGGACGGTGGGGTCCGCCGTCTGACGGTGCGGGGCTCGGGGGCGGACCGCGTCACCGTCACCTGCGACGGCCCTCGGCTGCCGGCCCGTGAGGCGCAGTGGTGGCTGGATCAAGCGTCCCGCATTTTGCGCCTGGAGGAGGACCTGTCGCCGTTCTACGAGCTCGCCGCCGCCGACCCCGAGCTGGGGTGGGTCGCAGCCGGCGCCGGGAGGATGATGGCGGCACCCACGGTGTTCGAGGAGGTGGTCAAGACCATCTGCACCACCAACTGCTCCTGGGGCGCCACCGAGCGGATGGTGAGGGCCCTGGTGGAGAATCTCGGTCCGGCAGGGCGGGACGGGAGCCGTGCCTTTCCCACTGCTGAGCGGATGGCCCAGGCTCCGCTGGCCGTCTATAGCGAGAGTGTCAGGGCGGGCTACCGAGCGAGGTACCTGTGGGAGTGCGCCCAGACGGTCGCCAGTGGGCAGATCAACCTGGAGGAGCTTCGGGCCCCCGAGCTTCCGGATGACGAGGTGGAACGTCGGTTGCTCCGGCTGCCGGGAGTCGGTCCCTATGCGGTGAGCCATCTGATGCTGACCGCGCTCGGGCGCTATCAGCGCTTGGTCCTGGACTCCTGGACGCTCCCAACCTGGGCCAGGCTCAGCGGTGCGGCTCGGGACGCCAGGACGGTCGAGGCGCGCTTCGCGCCCTTTGGCCGGTATCGCGGCCTCGCCTTCTGGATGTACCTCACCAAGGGATGGACAGACTCGCAGCTGGGATAGAGAGCGGCCGGAACCCGGTGGCGGTAGCCGCTGCCTTACAGCTGGCGCAGGCGCTGGCGAGCCACCCTGAAAATGAGTGCCCCAGACAGGATCACGATCACGGCCAGTGCGCCAAGGACCGCCTGGGCCGGTCCCGTGTCGCTCAAGAAGAAGAGACCGGGCACGGCAATCGCCATGAGCAACAGCCAGAGGCCGCTCACCACCATGGTTCCGCCAGCCAGGATCCCGATGACTCCCATGGTTACGGAGTAGGCGACGCCTCCGGGGCCTCGCCCGGGTCCTGGACCGTCGACGCGGGCGACCAGAACGTACAGCGTTCCGATCACCACGGCGAAGAGCAAGACCGTGACAGCGGAGATCATCGGGGCTGATCGTAGGCGGCCAGCACCCAGTGGGCAAGGGTGTCTCCGGCTGTCCCGACCGAACGCCGGGAGAGGAAGCCAGCGGTCCCGCAGTCGCGTAGCACACGATAAGGTCTCTTATCAGGACCTTAACCCTGATCCGGTGAGGAGCATGCCCTGCCTCCCCCAGACCATGTCTGCGGCCCGGAGGCTCGTGCGGCGAGGGAAGCGATCCGCGAGCACTTCGCCCAGCAGAGCCTAGCCGACGGCCCGGACGGTGCGCGCCGCCAGCATGGCTGTCAGACCAGTCGGTGCTGGATCGAGCCTCGGTACCCAAGCGCTAGGGTCACCGTGGTGGCTCCGTCGCCAAGCTGGGATGTCGGGGTTGGCAGTCCCTTGCACGTGGCATTCCCTTGGCCGCAGGGGTGCTGCCAGCCACGAACGGGAGGCGACTCCCAGGGTCCGGCCACTTGCAGGTTCAGCGGGCCGAGTTCCGGCCCCGGCCTTCTCTCTGGGCCGGCCGTCGGAGGACAGAGGGAGATCATTCGTCGTGGCCCCCTCGACCCGGGTGAGGGCGCTCTTTTCACAGCCGGCCCCCCTTCCGGTAGGTCGTGCTTCCTTCTCGCCGCGGGGGGCCCGGGTAGAGGTTCGCTAAACTCGGTCGGACCCAGCTCACTCGATTTCCGCTCCTTCACCTGCATCTTGAGCCGACCATACAAAGTCTCTAGTTCACTTCCCACCACTCTCCTGGACGAGGGGCCGCGAGGAAACGAGCGGCTCACCGCCGGGCTGGCGGTGGTCCTCCTGGTGGTACTCGCGCTCGAAGGCGCCACCCTCCTGGTGATCCGGCAGTCGATCGTGCTGCACATCTTCCTGGGCATGGTGCTGGTGCCCCTGACAGCCCTGAAACTTGCCAGTACCGGATACCGCATCGCCCGTTACTACTTGGGCTCTCGGTCATACGTGCGGCGCGGGCCACCGGCGATCATCCCGCGGCTCCTCGGCCCGGTGGTGGCGGCGCTCACCGTGGGGCTCCTGGCGACCGGCGTGGCGTTGGTTCTGATACCCGCTGGTCCGAACTCTCTCCTAACTCTGCACAAGGTGGTCTTCGTGCTCTGGTTCGGGGCCATGACCCTCCACGTGCTCATCCATCTCATCGACCTGCCCGGACCGGGACTGGCCGACTGGCGTCCCGGGTCCGCATGGTTACGCGGAATGACAGCCCGCCGAGCCACCCTGGTGGCGGGACTGGCCGCGGGCTTTGTGCTGGGCATTGCCTTCCTTCCAGCGAGCTCTGGTTGGGCGCACTACCTCGCCGGGGGGGGCATCACCGGCTGACTGCCCGGCCCCCTCCCCCACTCCGGCTCCGGTTTGGTCCTGGCAGGTGGCCTCAGCGACGGCCGGGGTGACGTCCGGATACCAGCGGGAGCCGGCGGCGGTGCCATGCGCTGGTGCCGCCGTGGACTGAGACCGCCTCCACTCCCCTGCCGGCCAGGAGCCGTGCCGCCACCCGGCTGCGATGACCGGTGGCGCAGATGACGTGCACCTGCCCCCTCTCGGTGAGTTCCGCCGCCCGCCGCGCCAGTTCGGTGAGAGGGAAAGAGTGCGCTCCCGGAACGTGCCCGCGCGTGTACTCGTGGGGTTGGCGCACATCGACGACGAAGCATCCCTGGCGGTGCAACTCTGCGAACTCTTCGATGGTGACCGTGGGCACCGACCAGCGGCGGAAGATACCGAACATACCCTGTGGAGTATATTCGCGACGGGGTTGCTGCGGGCAGCCAAGCGCGCGCCAAGGGAGGAGTCAAGTTGCAGCTCGAGGCCAAATCCGCGGACGAGGTCCTGAAGCGTCTGCGGCGCGCCCACGGCCAGATCGCGGGCGTCATCTCCATGATCGAGGCGGGCAGGGACTGCGAGGAGGTGGTGACCCAACTGGCGGCCGCCTCCCGTGCCTTGGACAGGGCGGGTTTCAAGATCATCGCCTGCGGCCTTCGTCAGTGCGCCGACGGCTCCCAGGAGCTGAGGGAGACCAGCGAGGCGCAGCTTGAGCACCTCTTCCTCTCGCTCGCCTGACTCTCCAGCGGCGGGGGAGCCGATCTCCGCGCTCGCGGGGTTGGTCGCGCCACTACGCGCAGCCCTGGTTGTTGTGGCCCACCCTGACGACGAGAGCTTCGGCCTGGGGGCGGTGCTCAGGGCTCTGGTGGAGGCCGGAATGGAGGTCCGGCTCCTCTGCCTCACGGCCGGGGAGGCGTCGACGGTGGGCGCGGGGCCGGCGCTGGTGGAGCAGCGCCGCCGGGAGGTGCTGGCGGCAGCCGCGGTCCTGGGACTGGCCTCAGTTCGGCTGGAGGCCTTGCCCGACGGCAGGCTTTCGTCTGTGCCTTTGGGTGAGCTGTCCGGAATGGTGGAGGAAGAGCTGGGGGATGCCCGGCTGCTGGTCGGCTTCGAACGTCTGGGTGTCACCGGGCACCCCGACCACGCCGCCGCAACCGCGGCGGCGCTCAGGGTGGCCTTGAGTCGTGGGCTGGCCAGCCTGGAGTGGGGGGTTCCCGACGAGATTGCGGCGCGGTTGCGGGCTCAGGTCCCGACGCGCTTCACGGGCTTTGCTCGGGGCGCCGGGGTCCCAAGGCTGGTCCAGGTGGACCGTGCGGTTCAGGAGCGCGCCATCGCCTGCCACCTGAGTCAGGATCCCCACAACCTGGTGTTACGAGCCCGGCTGGCGCTTCAGGGGGACCGCGAGTGGCTCCGCCTGGTCCACCGAGGCGTCCGGCTTCGGCGGACCAGGCCCGGCCGGACGTAGGTCGGCGGGCGCCAGGGGTGCCAGTTTTGGCAAGCTTCCCGGATGGGCCGACCTTTGGCACCGCGGCGTTCCGCTCCTCCGCCACGGGTGGTGGTCGGTGAGATCCGCCCCAGGGTGGACTGCGGGCACCGGCCAGCCAAAGCCGTGGTGGGCGAGGCCGTGCCGGTGCGGGCTCGCATTTTCGCTGACGGCCGGCTGCGCCTGCGCGCCCGGGGACGGTTGCTTCCCGAGAGCCTGACCGGCGGCTGGTCGGCCGCGCGCACCTTCCCGCTCGCGCCCCTCGCGGACGACTGGTGGGAGGGGCACATGTTGCCTGAGAGCCTCGGGCCATGGTACTTCCGACTGGAGGCCTGGGAGGACCGCTTTGGGACCTGGTGTGATGACGTGGCGCGCCGGCTTGCCGCCGGCATAGATCCAACGCCCGAGCTGGGCGAGGGCTGGGCTCTAGTCCACCAGGCGGCGCGCCGGCTGCCCAACGAGGAGGGCCGCTCGCTCAAGCTGGCAGCCGCCCGGGCCGAGGGAGCCGGTCCCGATCGGGAGCTGGCCTTTCTCATCGACGCTGGGCTTCAAAGCCTGCTGGCCACCGTGGTCTGGCCCCCGGTCACGACCTCACCCCCTCAGCCCCTGTGGGTGGAGCGCCCCCGCGCGCTTTTCGGAAGCTGGTACGAGCTGTTCGCGCGCTCCCAGGGATCTGACGGCCTTCACCCAGGGTCGCTCTCCGCGGTCGCCGACCGGCTCCCACACCTGGCATCCCTGGGCTTTGACGTTCTCTACCTGACCCCGATCCACCCGGTGGGGGTCACCGGCAGGCGCGGGCGGAACAACGCCGCGGTGGCCCTCCCTGGCGACCCAGGCAGCCCCTGGGCCATTGGGTCCGAGAAAGGTGGCCACATGGATGTGGACCCTGAACTGGGGACGGTGGAGGACTTTCGCCGGCTCTTATCTCGGGCCGAGGAGGTCGGGATGGAGGTGGCCATGGACTACGCCCTCCAATGCTCACGTGACCACCCCTGGGTGAAGGAGCACCCAGATTGGTTCCGCCGACGACCGGACGGTTCCATCCGGCCGGCCGAGAATCCCCCGAAGCGGTATGACGACATCTACCCTCTCGACTTCAGCTGCCGCGACTGGCGGGGCCTCTGGGCGGCCTCTTACGAGATCCTCGATCACTGGGCTCGCCAGGGGGTGCGGATCTTCCGGGTCGACAATCCCCACACCAAGCCCGTCCCCTTCTGGGAGTACCTGGTGGGGCGCCTCCGCCTGGAGCACCCAGGAGCGATACTGCTGGCGGAGGCGTTCACCGCGCCGGCGATGATGCGTGAACTGGCCAAGGTCGGGTTCTCCCAGTCGTACACCTACTTCACCTGGCGGCAGACCAAGGAGGAGCTGGTGGCTTACGGGCGCGAGCTGGCGGAGGACACCGCCGACTATCTGCGGCCGAACTTCTTCGTCAACACCCCCGACATACTCACAGCCCAGCTGCAGGAGGGTGGCGCGGGAGCCTTCCGCTCCAGGCTCCTCCTCGCCGCCACCCTATCCTCGAGCTATGGGATCTACAGCGGCTTCGAGCACCTGGAGCGGGCGGCACAGCGGCCCGGAAGTGAGGAGTACCTGGACTCCGAGAAGTACCAGTACCGCCCACGACCTGACCACGGCGACCCGGCCGTGGAGGGGCTGATCTCAACTGTGAACGCTGCTAGGCGGGATCACCCGGCCTTGCAACAGTTCCGCCGGCTGTTCTTTCACTGGGCCGACCACCCCGACGTCCTGTGCTACTCGAAGACCACGCCGGCGCTCGAGGACCGGGTCCTGGTGGTCGTGAATCTCGATCCCTGGCGGGCCCACGAGTCCATGGTGCACCTTGATCTTGACCAGCTCGGCCTGAGCTCCGACGCCAGCTTCGCGGTCCGGGACCTACTGGACGGGTCGGAGTACCGCTGGCAGGGACCGCACAACTACGTCCGCCTGGACCCGGCCCGAGCTCCTGGTCATCTCTTCGAGGTGGTTCCATGACCTCCCCCGAGCCCTTGCGCTGGTACCAGGATGCCGTGATGTACGAGGTGCTGGTTCGTGGCTTCTACGACAGCAACGGCGACGGCATCGGCGACCTGCCCGGTCTCACCGCCAAGCTCGACTATCTCAACTGGCTGGGTGTCGACTGCATCTGGTTGCTTCCGGTGTTCGCCTCGCCGCTCCGTGACGGTGGCTATGACATCTCCGACTTCTACGCCGTCCACCCGGATTACGGCACCGTGGACGACTTCCGCGAGCTGATCGAGGCGGCTCACGCCAGGGGGATCCGGGTCATCTCGGATCTGGTGATGAACCACACCTCGGACCTGCACCCCTGGTTTCAGGAAGCTCGGAGCAGCCCCACCTCGCCGAAGCGCGACTGGTACGTCTGGAGTGACACCAATTCGAGGTACCGCCAGGCGCGGGTCATCTTCGTGGACACGGAGACCTCCAACTGGACCTGGGATGAGGTGGCGGGCGCCTACTTCTGGCACCGCTTCTTCCGACACCAGCCCGACCTCAATTACGACAACCCCGAGGTCCAGGAGGCCATGCTGGACGTCATCCGTTACTGGCTGGGCATGGGGCTGGACGGGCTGCGCTTGGATGCCGTTCCCTACCTTTTCGAGCGCGAGGGCACAAACTGCGAGAACCTGCCAGAGACCCATCAGTACCTGAAGCGGGTCCGGGCCGTCGTGGATGCCGAGTTTCCCGACCGGGTGCTGCTGGCGGAGGCCAACCAGTGGCCCCGGGACGTCCGCGCCTACTACGGCGACGGCGACGAGTGCCAGATGTGCTTCCACTTCCCCCTCATGCCCAGGATGTTCATGGCTCTACGGCAGGAGCAGCGCTACCCGATAACCGAGATCCTGGCGGAGACGCCCGCAATTCCCGAGGGTTGCCAGTGGGGTCTGTTCCTGCGCAATCACGACGAGCTGACGCTGGAGATGGTGACCGAGAGCGAGCGCGACTACATGTACTCCGAATTCGCCGCCGACCCTCGGATGAAGCTGAACCTGGGCATCCGTCGGCGTCTCGCCCCCCTGCTCGGCAATGGACGGCGCCAGATGGAGCTCTTCATCGCCCTGCTCCTCTCCCTCCCCGGGACCCCGATCCTCTACTACGGCGACGAAATCGGGATGGGTGACAACGTATACGTGCGGGACCGAGACGGCGTCCGCACCCCGATGCAGTGGAACGCCGACCGGTGCGGTGGATTCTCGCGGGCTGACTTCGCCCAGCTGTACCTGCCCCCACTCATGGACCCCGTATACGGCTACCAGGCCTGCAATGTGGAACAGCAGCAGCGCAGCGAGAGCTCGCTGTTACAGTGGGTGCGGAGGTTTGTGAGGGTGCGCCAGGCCCACCCGGTCTTCGGGCGGGGCGACTTCACCGTTGTGGAAGTCAACAACCCCTCGGTTTTCGCCTTCGTGCGATCCTCTCCGGATGAGGAGGTGCTGTGCGTGAACAACCTCTCGCGCTTCGCCCAGCCGGCAAGTCTGGCGCTGCCGGCGTACTCCGGCCGCTCCCCCGTGGAGCTGGTGGGCCGGGTCCCCTTTCCCAAGATCGGAAGGTCACCCTATCCGCTGACACTCGGGCCCCACGGCTTCTACTGGTTGCGGCTCGAGCAAGGATCTTGACCCTCGACTTGGACCACCTGCCCCAGCTGCTGGCCGGGATCGCCAGCTGGCTTCCCGGTCAGCGCTGGTTTGGGCACAAGGTGGAGGGCGTCACCTTCGTGCGTCCGCGGGCGACCTTGTGGGTCTCTCCCCTCCCCCGCCCCCGAGCCCTGGTGCTGGCCGAGGTCGGCCTGGAGTCCGGCGCTCGGGCCGCCTATCACCTGGGCCTCGACTTCGATCCCGACAGCCCACCGGACTCCGGCGACGTCATCTGGGACGGTGTCGACCTCGAGGGCAGGCGCTGGTCAGTGAGGGAGGTCCTCGCCCAGCCCTCGTTCTCCCACGCCCTCATTGGTGCCGCGCGCTCCGGTTCGCCTCAGGCCACACGTCTGGTGGTCACGCCGGAGGGGGCGGAACGATTCCTGACCACCTCCGCAAAGTCCCGGGCACTTGGGCTGGAGCAGAGCAACAGCAGTCTTGTCGTTGGCGAGCGGGTGCTGGTCAAGTTCTACCGCCGAGCCTGGCCCGCGCCCAGCCCCGAGGTGGAGCTGACCTCAGCCCTAACCCGAGTCGGCTTCCCGGCCATCGCCCCGGCCCTGGGAGCCATGGAGCTGGAGGTGGGGGGTGAACGCACCACACTGGGCCTGATCCAGCGCTACTTGGCCAACTCGACTGAGGGGATGGTGCTGGCCCTCACCTCACTTCGGGATCTGGAGGGCGACCTGCTCATGGACGCCGACGGAGAGGTGCCCCCCCCTGAACGCTGCCGACGAGCCGTGCTGGAACAGGGGGGCTCGTTCCTTCCGTCGGCACGCGAGCTTGGTCACCTGACCGCGGCACTTCACCTGGCGCTCGCCTCCCCAGCCAGTGACCTTGAGCCGCCGGCGGCCCCAATGGGCCGCTCTGACCTGCAGTCGATCCGAGACCGTGGACTCCAGCATTTGGAGCGGCTCCTCGAGGTGCCCGAGCCTCGCCTGGAACCTCTGCGGGTGCGCGCGGCGGATGCTCGGCAGGTCCTGGTCTCGGTTGGCAGATTGGCGCAGGCCGGGAGCAAGATCCGGGTCCACGGGGACCTGCATCTCGGGCAGGTCGTCCGCAATGACGAGGGTTGGCACTTCCTGGACTTCGAGGGCCGCCCATCTGAGCCGCCCGAGCTCCGCCGCCAGCCGGCCTCTCCGCTGCGGGACGTGGCCGGGATGCTCCGCTCTCTGGAGTACGCGGCCGCCCTGGCCCTGCGTCAGCAGGTGCACCCCGACGAGGCCAATGCCAGAACGCTGAGCCCGTATGGGCGCGCCTGGGCCGAGGTGATGCGGGAGGCCTTCTGGCTGGCCTACTGGCGTGATCCGGGAATGCTGACACTTCTTCCTCCCGCCCCGGGGGACCGGGAGCTTCTCCTGCGGGCGCTGGAGCTCAATCAGTGTCTCTATGAGCTCGACTATGAGCTCAACTTCCGCCCCGACTGGATCGAGATTCCCCTCGAGGGGATCGTCCGTCTGGTCGCCGAGGGGAGCCGGTGACCCGATCTTCGGGCATGGCCGAGCAGGTGGCCCTCCTGCGCTCCGGCCGCTGCCAGGAGCCCCATTCCATACTTGGCCTGCATCGCACCAGTGGCGGCGGGATGGCCCTGATCTGGCGCCCGGGCGCTCCTGGTCTGAGCGGACTGGTCGGACGTGAACGTTTCTCCTTCCACCCGCTCGAGGAGGATCCGGAATTTCAGTTCGCCAGCCTCAGCCGACAGCTGGTGGACGCCGCGGAGGAGCTGGCCCGTTCGGGGATGCCGCCCTTCCTGCTCGAGCGGAAGTCCGCCGAAGGGACCGAGTCTTTGCCGGCCGATCCCTACAGCCTCAGCCCGACTCTGGGTCCCCAGGACCTGCACCTCCTGGCTGAGGGCTCAGACCGGTACCTGTACCGCCATCTGGGCGCGAACTACCGGGTCCACCAGGGGGTGGAGGGGACGGCCTTCGCAGTCTGGGCACCCAACGCCCTGGGGGTGCGGGTGGTTGGCCCCTTCTGCGGGTGGGACTCCCCCACCCTGCCCATGCGCAATCTGGGTTCCTCGGGGATCTGGGAGATCTTCGTACCCGGAGTCGGGGCGGGGACTCTGTACAAATACTGGATCCTGCGTGCGGACGGCAGCTGGGTGTACAAGGCGGACCCTGTCGGACGGCGCATGGAGATGCCGCCACGAACCGCCAGCATCGTCGCCGCGCCGTTGGTTCCGGCTGGGGGCGAATGGCGTCGGGCTCGCGACTCCAGCCAGCCGCTGAGCGCCCCGATCAGCGTCTACGAGGTGCACCTGGGATCCTGGCGCCGTCGCGAAGATGGGTCATCGCCTACCTACCGTGAGCTGGGAGAGGAGCTCGGCGCCTACGCACGGGACTTGGGCTTCACTCATGTGGAGCTGATGCCCGTGGCCGAGCACCCATACGGAGGCTCCTGGGGTTACCAGGTCAGCGGCTATTACGCGCCCACCGCTCGATACGGCGACCCCCAGGACTTCCTTGACATGGTCAACGCGCTGCACCAGGCCGGGGTCGGGGTGATTTTGGACTGGGTCCCAGCCCACTTCCCCCGGGACGACTTCGCCCTCAGCCGATTCGACGGAACCGCCCTTTACGAGCACCAAGACCCGCGGCTCGGCGTGCACCCCGACTGGGGGACCGCCATCTTCAACTTCGGGCGCCGCGAGGTGCGCAACTTTCTCGTGGCCAACGCTCTTTACTGGCTCGATGAGTTCGATGTCGACGGCCTGCGGGTCGATGCGGTGGCCTCCATGCTCTATCTCGATTACAGCCGCAGGCCGGGCGAGTGGCTCCCCAACCAGTTCGGTGGCCGGGAGAACCTGGAGGCGGTGGAGTTCCTCCGCGAGGTCAATGTGGCGGTGTACGGAGAACATCCGGGTGCCCTGATGATCGCCGAGGAGTCCACCGCCTGGCCCGGGGTCAGCCGCCCTGTGTACACCGGGGGATTGGGGTTTGGCCTCAAGTGGAACCTGGGGTGGATGCATGACACCCTCGACTACTTCTCTCGTGATCCCATCCACCGTCGGTACCACCACAACTCCCTGACCTTCAGCCTGATGTACGCCTTCAGCGAGAACTTCCTTCTACCCCTCTCCCATGACGAGGTGGTCCACGGGAAGGGCTCCCTGCTCAGCCGCATGCCCGGCGATGACTGGCGGAAGTTGGCCAATCTCCGCGCTCTCTACGGGTACATGTGGGCCCACCCCGGCAAGCAGCTGCTCTTCATGGGCAGCGAGTTCGCCCAGCGCCGGGAGTGGGATGCGGACTCCTGCTTGGACTGGCACCTCCTGGAGCTGCCGGAGCACTCAGGGATGCAACGATTGGTCCGGGACCTGAACCGCGTCTACCGGTCACAACCCCCCCTCTACGAGCTGGACTTCGATCCCAAGGGCTTTCGCTGGATCGACGGCAGCAACGCCGATGCCAATGTCATCGCCTTCGCCCGCTTCGCCGACGATACCCACCGCCACCTGGTGTGTCTTTGCAACCTCTCACCGGTCCCCCGCTTCGGTTACCGGGTAGGGCTGCCCGCGTCCGGGCCCTACCGCGAGGTGCTGAACACCGACAGTCGCCACTACGGGGGCAGCGATCTGGGTAATCTCGGAGTGGTGGAGTCCACCCCCACGCCCTGGCACGGACTGCCCAATTCGGCGACCGTGACGCTCCCGCCGCTGGCCACGGTCTGGCTCGCCCCGGAAGCGCCGCCGGACTGATCGGTCTTCGGTCCCGGTTACTTCTGCCCGAAGGCCCGAGGCTCCCTGGTGAACGGATAGGTGGAGATGTAGAGCTTCACCACCCTCCCTTCCGAGTCGCGCACCACTCGCATCTCTTCTCCCCGTTCGCTGCCCCTCTCCACCACCCACCGGTCCCCTTCGAGCAGCCGGTACCGCTCGGGAGGGGCCTCTGGGGCGCCGGCCGGCCGCGCCTCGAGCACCTCCCCGGACCAGGTGAAGACCCACTCCGTCCACTCGGACCACCAACGGCCCAGGACTCCCTCCACCTCTCGAGGGGGTGGCGCTGAGGGATGCCAGGGCTTCTGAGACACCTCCCCCACCGCCTCCAACACGTCCGCTGCCAGTTGGGCCATGGGTATGCCGGACCCCGTGTTGCACAGCAGGGCGACGGAGGTGCCGAACTGGGGCGCACAGAATGCGGCCGCCAGGAAACCCGGCATCCCCCCGGTATGCCCAACGAAGACGTTGGTACCGCGCCTCACCAACATCAGTCCCAGGCCCCAGGCCATCGTCCAGCCGGTCAGGTCAGCAAGTACCCTGGGGGTCCGCATCAGCTCCAGCTGATCGCTGGGCAGCACCCGGTCGTCCCCCCTTCCCAGGAATTCCGCCCACCGCCAGAGGTCCTGAGCGGTGCTCCAGAGCTGGGCCGCCGGGGCGATGCCCCCGGTGTCCATTGCCGGCTCCACCACGACCTCTTGCTGGTATGGGGTGACCGAGTATCCGACGGCCACCGGATCCTCGGGCCTCCAGGTGGTGCGGACCATGCCGAGGGGAGTCAGGATGGACTCACGGATGTACTGCTCCCAGGTCCTCCCCGCGACCCGGGCCAGCACCTCACCCAGGAGGGCAAAGCCCAGATTGGAGTAGTGCCAGGCCACCCCTGGCTCCAGCACCACCCGCGCCTGCGCGGCGTCGGCAGGGAGCTGCTCGGCGGACGGGACCTCCAAGGTTTCCCACACCTCTCCGACCGGTTCTCGCTGCAACCCCGAGGTGTGGGAGAGGAGCTGGTCCAGCCTCAGGCCACCGTGAGGGGCTCCCGGCCAAACCGCCTCCAGCGGCTGGTCCAGGGAGAGCCGGCCAGCCCCGACCTGCTGCATGATCCCGACAGCCGTGAGCGTCTTGGTGATGGACCCCAGCCGGTACTGAACCTCGGGGCCCGCAGCAAGGCCACGTCCCACGTCGGCCAGGCCGACCGACACCTCGGCCAGGGGGCGGCCCTCATGGGCAACCACGGCAACCAGGCTGACCAGCCGCCGGCGCCGCTGGGCGTCCAAGATGAGGCGGCGCACCGTGGCACTGATCTCCTCCACATCCTTAGGGTATCTGGCCGCCAGCGGGTGGCGCCGGTCGGCTGCCATCATTGACCAGGTGCCCCAGGACACGGGTCCGGCGGAGTCGCTTCAAGACCTCATCGATCGCTCCTGGAGCACGGCTGGCAAGTCCCTATGCGCTGCCTGGCCCGAGGAGCAGCGGATGACCGCGGAGCGGCTCCTCTCCTTCTGCCAAGAGCAGCGACACTGCGTGCTGGGCGTCGCCGCCGAAGACAGGGCACCCCTCCTCGTCCCGGTCTCCTTCCATCTCACGCCCAGTGGCACGATCTGGCTTCCCACCGGTGCGGGCTCGGTGCGCCTTGCGGTGCTCAGGAGGAATCCCCGTGCCACGGTCATCGTGGGACAGATGCTCTCCGACCATCACCGGGTGGTGTTGGCCAGCGGGCCTGCGGAATCGGTGGAGAGCTTGGCGCTTCCCCCCGCGGTCGCCGGGGCCGCAGAGAAGAAGTTTGGAGCGCTGGAGTGGGCGAAGTGGTGGATCCGACTCACGCCAGTCCGACTTCTGGGTTATGACGCCGGCAGTGTAGGGAGCCGGAGGACCTCCCCCGGATAGATGACCGCCGAGCTGAGGTGATTGGAGGCCTGGACCAGGGGGATCAGCTGCCGTGGATCGGACTGCGGGTAGTGGCTGGCGACGATCACCCAGAGGCTCTGCCCCGGCCGAACGGTGACGACCGAGTAGGTGGGCCGCGTGGTGCCGAGGGCGATCTGGGTCATGGCCACGGCGATGGCGCCGGCCACAACCAGGGCGCGTACCACCCTTCGGCGCTGGGTTTGCCAGCTCCGCTCCTCGACCGGGGTGGATCGCAGCTCTTTCCTGTCGAACATCTGTGCGGAGTATACAGAACAGATGTGTGGATTGCAAGCCGCTCAATTTCCGGGAAGCCTCAGGAGCCTCGGCGGGCGATCCCGGGGAGTTTGGGATGGGCTCGCCTGCTGGCGGAGTGCCCCTCGCCCGCTGGTGGGTGTCAGTGGATCAGGGAGCCGGGATCCTTAAGACCCACCGCAAGCCGATCGGATCTAGTGCTGAGCTCGCGGACCGGCTGGGTCTCGGGGTTCTCCCTCCTCCGCCGCGGTGGCGCAGATTGGGTACCCGGAGCCGAGGGCGTCCGGAGGTCCAGAGGTCTGAGCTCCGCCATAGGGGAGACGCTGGCGGGGTCCTCGAGGACCGTTTTAAGGCCGAGCTCGGCAGCTCCGAGAAGAACCGAGCTGTGCCCAAACGCCGGGCGGACCAGCGCCACCCCATCGGGGTGGAAGTAGCGCGAGGTTTGGACCACGCGATTGGCCAGGGTCTCCGGGCAGAGGTCGAGGATCTGTTCGAACACTCCGCCCAAGATGACCATCTCGGGATCGAGGGCGGAGAGCATGTTAACGAGACCCACACTCAGCCAGCGGGCGGTTTCCTCCACTGCCTCCTGGCAGACCCTGTCCCCCTCGCGGGCTCGCCGCAGCACCAGGTCAACCTTGCTGCGCCCTCCCGGAGGGAGACCGACGCGACGCACCAGGGCGTCCTCACCGACCTCTGTCTCCCAGCACCCTCGTGAGCCGCAGTGGCAAGCCAGGCCCCCGGGGTTGAGCTGCATGTGGCCGACCTCACCGGCGTACCCGCCCGCGCCCTCGAGCATCCGGCCCCCGGTGATGATCCCTGCGCCTACCCCGACCTCGGCGTGAAGGTAGATGAGGTCGTTCACCTGGATTCCCACCCCCCGGGAGTGCTCCGCCACCGCGCCCAGGTTGGCGTCGTTGCCCACCCGCACCGCCGCGCCCACCCCTAGTTCCTCCTGCAGCAGCCTGGCCAGCGGAACCTGGCGCCAACGCAGGTTGGGGGCGAAGTTCACCATCTGGCCGTCAGGACTCACGGTGCCTGGGACCGCCACTCCCACCCCCACCAACACACCCGTGTTCTCGGCCAGCACCCTGATCGCCAGGCGCGAGATGGTGCGAACTACGTGCTCCACCGAGCGGTCCCCCGGGCGAGAGAACGCGGACCGACGCCGGGCCAAAATGGTCCCGCCCAGTCCCACCAGGGCCAGCTCCACCGCGTCGACTCCGACATGGACGGCGAGGGCCTGGTGGAGGTCACCTCGGACCGCCACCACCTTGGATGGGCGGCCGCGGGGCGCCTGCTCAGTCTCGGGCATCTCGGTCACCAGGCCACGTGCAGCCAGGTCATCCACCAGGTAGCCGATGGTGGCCCGGTTGAGCCCCAGGAGCCTGGTCAGGCGTGCTCGCGAAGTCGGGCCATGCCGGTGCACATGGCCGAGCAGGGTTCCCAGATTGTGCCGGCGGACCGTGTCCTGAGTGGCGCCCTTTTCGGTCCTGGCCAACGGCTTCAGCGGCTCCTCTGGCCGGAATTGGCGGGGTGCGGGCTTAGGTGACGCCCAGCGGCGGCTTGGCCCGTCCACCGTCCGTCTCGGCGGCTGCTGCGCGCCTCCAAGTCCCGCAGCTCTGCCTCGGTCACTTCGCGGCCCGCCTGGCCATTGCTGCAGCTTCCCTGGTGACCTTGGAACTCAGATTCGCGTGGCGCTCCCAGAGAGAGTCCCGCGCCGCGAGAGTGTGTCGACCAGCACCGCACCCACCAGCACCAGGCCGGTGGCGATCAGCTGCCACTGAACCTGCACTCCCTGGAGATAGAGTCCGTTGTAGATCGCGCCGATGACCAACCCCCCCACAACTGCCTGGGCAATCTTTCCTCGGCCGCCGAACAGGCTGGTGCCGCCGATGACGGCCGCCGCCACCCCATAGAGCACGTACTGGCCGCCGTTGACGTTGGTGGACGTGCCCCCCTGCCAGGAGAGGTAGAGGATGCCGGAGAAGCCGGCGGTCACCCCAGCCAGTGCGAAGGCCCAGGTGCGGACCGCGGCGAGACTGATGCCGGCCCGTCGCGCGGCGTCCGGGTTGCCTCCGATGGCGTACACGTAGCGTCCGAACTTGGTCCTCTGCAGCAGGACGACCCAGAGCAGGAGCACGACCAGCACGATCGGGACCACCCAGGGCACTCCGGCGAGGACGACGAGGGACGAACCTCGGTTGACATTGCAGACCGCCACCACGGCGATTCCCGCGGCCACGAAGAATGCGATCTTGAGGATGGTCAGGCCGGGCGGCGGCGCCACCAGCCCCTTCCGCCGCCTCCCGAAGTCCCGGGAGATGGTGATTCCGGCGAACAGCAGCGATAGCACGGCAAGCCCGACCCACCCGGCCACCGGTGGGATGTTCCCCCAGACGATCTGGTACAGGACGTGCTGGTTGACCAGGATGCGGCTGGCAATTGAGACGACGCCCGCGTTGCCCAGGATCACCAGCATGACGCCCCACATGATCAGGAGGCCAGCCAGGGTGACGACGAATGAAGGCAGATGGAGCTTGGAGACCAGGAGTCCCCAAACGGCCCCGGTCACCCCGGAGCACACCAGGGCGGTGACGATGGCCAGCCACCAGGGCCAGTTGGGCCCAGGTTTCTGGACCAGGAGGCCGGCGATGCCAGCGGCGACGGCCAAGACGTAGCCCGCGGAGAGGTCGATTTCACCCAGCAGGAGGACGAAGATCTCGGCCATCCCCAGGGTCATGAAGACCATGCTCTCGATGAAGAGGTTGACGAGGTTCTGAGGCGAGAGGAACAGCCCCTGGGTCCATATCTCGAAGGCCACAGCGATGATGACCAGGGCGAGGACCACGGGGAGTGCGCCGCTCTCCCCTGCCGCAACCCGGCGCCCCCAGGCCCGGATGTATTCGCCGAGCGACTCGGCCAAGATCTCAGGTGGGGCCGCGATCTCGGCGGCCGCCGTAGGCTCCAACTCATCGTCCAAGGCGGTCCGCCCCAGCTCGTCTTCGACCTTCGCCATCACGCCTCCCTCGGGCTCATGACTTGATCTTCCCGGTCACCGGTGCGCACTGCCGGTGGTCATGTATTGGACGACGCTCTGGAGGTCGAAATCGGCCACCGGACCTTCCGCCACCTTGCGACCCAGGTGGAGGACGGCGAGCCGGTCCGCGACCTGAAAGACGTCGTTCAGGTTGTGGCTGATGACCATGACGCCGAGCCCGTGGTCCCTCAAGGTGCGGACCAGTTCAAGCACCATGCGGGTCTGCACGACGCCAAGAGCGGCCGTGGGCTCGTCGAGGAGGACCAGCTTGGAGTTCCACATGACCGCCTTGGCTACCGCCACCGCCTGGCGCTGCCCACCCGACAGAGAGGCAACCGGCTGGCGTATCGACCGCACCGTGGTCACCTTGAGGTTGCGCAGCGTCTCCGCTGCCGCTCGCTCCATGGAATCTTCGTTGAGCAGGCCGCGGTGCACCTGCTCGCGTCCCAGGAACATGTTCTGGACGATGTCAAGGTTGTCCGCCAGGGCCAGGTCCTGGTAGACGACCTCTATCCCCAGGTCAGCGGCATCCCGCGGTCCGCGGATGTGGACCGGTTTGCCGTTCCAGAGGATCTCGCCGTGATCGGGCTGGTGGATGCCGGCGATGCACCGGGTGAGGACCGACTTGCCGGCCCCGTTGTCCCCGCAGAGGGCGGTGACCTGCGCCGCCGGCAGGTCGAGGTCGACGTGGTACAAC
>JAKAXE010000043.1 GCA_021816695.1 bacterium
GCATCCCATAGCTCTCGCCACTGCTCCTTGGTCATTCCGGCCTGGTCCAAGTGCAGGCGGTGGCGCAGCAGCCGCTTGCCGCCCCTGGTGATGTGCACCTGACCGGTTTCGAGATCTCGATCCAGAACGGCCAGACGCGCCCGCAGGTGCTGCAACCGCCGCCGCTTCATCTGAAGCTCAGACTCAGAGCGGTAGCCGAAGCGCAGCTGGTGGCCACCCCCGCTGGCACGCAGATCCTTGAGCTCTGGGGCGGAGTGGCAGGTGAGCCCGACCTTCTCCTCCAGGGTGGCGATAGCCCGGGTGAGATCCGCCCGCTGGCGCAGCTGATTGCGCCGCGCAGTGGCATAGGCGTCGTTGGAGGCCTTGGTGATCGCCCCCGCCCAGCGCGAGGAGGACTCCTTGGTGATGGCCCGTTTGCGCTCCGCCCAGACCTCTTGGTCATGGCCCAGCCCGGCTCGGCTGCGCCGGGCCAGATCCGCTCTGGCGAGCCGCCCCAGATGGGTTCCCAGCTCAACGATCACGGCCCGGTCGGCAGCCGAGACCCGCAGCCGGGTGCGGATCCGCAGCGTCGTGACGCAAGGAGCCTGCACCACTGGCCCGATCTGGTGGCGGACCCGGCGGCTCACCAGATCGCCGTTGCTGACGGCTGGGCCAAAGCCTTTGGCCCCACGTCATGCTTGGCACAGTTGAGCGCCTTCAGCGCCCGGTTCCTGGCCGACCGCTTGCCGTACAGACGGGCGCAGAAACCGGTCAGCACCTCCTCCATGTCCCGGACCAGGTCGTCCTCTACCTCGCCCTCGTCCAGCACCACCAGCCGGCGCCCCTGGGAGAGCAGAGTTGCCTCGACCAGCTCCGCGTTCATCCGGGCCAGGCGGTCTCGATGCTCGACCACCACAGTGGTCACCTTGGGGTCCGAGAGCAGTCGTCTCAACTTGGGGCGGTGCCCGTTCATCCCGGAGCCGACCTCCGACTCCACCCGCACCACCGCCTGACCAGCGTTGGCCGCCCACTCTGTGAGCCTGGCCAGCTGTCGCTCGAGGTCGGACCTCTGATCGTGCGAGGAGACTCGTGCATAGAGCCCCAGGCCGGCTGCCGGGAGCGTGCTGGCCGCGCCGATGTTCACCAGGATGGTGCGCGGCCCCACCCGCTCAGCCGGGACCGGCAGGGTGCCGCTCTCAAACCATCGGTACGCGGTGTGGGGGTGGATCCCTTGGCGCCGGGCCCACTCAGTCAGGTTCACAACTGTAGACTAGCACATACGTACGGGCTCTTGCGGGATGTCTTTCTTCGGGGACCAGTTCCCAACCCTCCTAGTCCGCCGCACCCAACGGTCGCCGGCGAATCCCTGGAGCCCGTTCGATGGCAAACCGGGGACGGTTGCCGAGATGGTCGAGGAGCCCAGTGATGCAGGCGGAAGGGCGGGGAGCTGAAGCGAAGGGCCGCCCCACGCCGGGCGACCGTTCTCCGCCGGTCCACTCTGCCAGCCGGCTCTGCGGGGGCGCCATGAGGCGGTTGCCGAGCCCGGTCTCAGGCCGGGCGACGACCTGGTTTGGTTGGCCCTCTCGCGACACGAACCGGCAACGGCGCTTGACGCCAGCCGGTGACCCTGGTATACCTTGGGCACCTTGACCGCGATACAGCGCACCCTGGCGGCCCTTGAGAGCCAGATGGCTCTAGTACTCCTAATTACCGGAGGGGCAGCCAGCTAGCGTCTGCGCGTCAGCACTGAGCTTGCAGCCCCCCGGAGGCCCCGGGGGGCTTTTTTTTATACCCGTGAGGAGGAACCGAAATGCAGGAACGACAGGATCAGGGACCAAGGGCGGAGAGCTTTCCCGACGACATAGCGCTCAGCGAGGCCGGGCGCAACTGGGTGCGCCGGCGTCATGCAGCCGAACCCTCCCATGAGGTGCGCCGGCTAGCCGCCGACGCCGCCGTCACGGCCTCCATCGCCAGCGCCTACGGCACCGACTGGTAGCCGGAATGTCCACCTTCCCCGCCTTCCGCCCGGACCGCCAGAGCCAGCCGGAGCTGGAGGTGGTCCCCGCGCGCAGCGGCGCCGAGGTGCTGCTCTCGGCGTTGGTGGGGCAGGGTGTCGACAGCGTATTCGGAATCCCCGGTGGCGCCAACCTCCCGATCTACCGCCACCTCCCCCAGTTCCCCATCCGCCACATCCTGGTGCGGCACGAGCAGGGGGCGGCGCACATGGCGGACGGGTACGCCAGGGCGAGCGGCAGGGTGGGCGTCTGCATCGCCACCTCCGGCCCCGGCGCCCTCAACCTCGTCACCGGCCTGGCGACGGCCCACTTCGACTCGGTTCCGGTGGTGGCCCTCACCGGCCAGGTCGCCTCCCCGACCATCGGCACGGACGCCTTCCAGGAGTCCGACGTGATCGGTTCCTGCCTCTCGGTGACCAAGCACAGCTACCAGCTGCGCGACCCCGGGGAGATCGAGGAGGTGGTGGCTGAGGCCTTCCATGTCGCCCGGACAGGACGCCCAGGAGCGGTCCTGATCGACATACCCAAGGATGTGCAGCAGGCCCACCTCGGGGACGACCGGCCACTGAGGCGCATACGGAGGCACGCCGCTCCGGCCCCGGCACCGGAGCAGCAGATCGAGGCCGCCGCCGGGTACCTCTCTCGGGCCCGCCGCCCGGTGATCCTGGCGGGCCGGGGGGTGGCCATAGCCGGCGCCCAGGGGGCGCTCATCAAGCTGGCTTCGAAGCTGGACGCCCCGGTCGGCACCACTCTGCTCGGCACCGGGGTCTTCCCCAACCCCCACCCACTGGGCCTGGGTCTGGTGGGCTTCATGGGCACCGGCTACTGCAACCGGGCGGTCACCGACTGCGACGTGCTGCTGATGGTGGGGATGCGCGCCGACGACCGCGTCACCTGCCGGCTGGACGGCTTCGCCCCTCGGGCGGATCACATCATCCATGTGAACATCGACCCTGCCGAACTGGGGAAGACGGTGGCGGCGGACTGCCCGATCGTCGGCGACGCCCGCGACGTCCTGGAGCGGCTGGCAGGTCAGGTGGGGCCGGGCTCCCGCCCGGACTGGCGGGAGCAGGTGGACGGCTGGCGGCGCCAGCACCCGCTGCGCCACCCCCACAACGGCAGGCTGCAGCCCCAGGAGGTCCTTCGCGCCTACTACGCTCGCCGTCGTCCCGCCGACATCACGGTCGCCGACGTGGGTCTCAACCAGATGTGGGCGGCCACCGGTTGGAGCGGGGGCGAGTCCGGGCTGTTCCTCAACTCAGGTGGCCAGGGGACGATGGGCTTCGCCCTCCCCGCCGCCGTCGGGGCCCAGGCCGCCGCTCCCAAGAGCCGGGTCTTCGCCATCTGCGGTGAGGGCGGGCTGGTGATGACCGTGCAGGAGCTGGCCACCGCCGTGGAGGCCGAACTCCCGGTCAAGGTGCTGATCCTCAACAACCGCCAGCTGGGGATGGTCCGCCAGTTTCAGGACGACTTCTACGGAGGGGTCCGCTCCCAGGTGGACCACACTGTGACCCCCGACTTCCCCACCCTGGCCCGGGCCTTCGGGTGCTACGGGGAGGCGGTGGACGATCTCGCCGAGGTCGGGCCGGCGCTGGACCGGGCGATCGCCCACCCCGGGCCGGCGGTTCTGGAGTTCCGCATCGACCCGGAGGCGGGGATCTTCCCCATCGTGCCCCTGGGCGGCACCCTCTCGGAGTTCGTCGAGTGCCCGTACCCGTGAGCACGCCGGCGAGCTCCGCCCGGCTCCTTCTGGTCCGGGTGGAGGACCGGCCGGGGATCCTGCAGCGGGTCACCAACTGCGTCAGCCGCCGGGGGCACCAGCTCCTCTCCTGCGCCGTGGCCGCGGGGCCCGAGGAGGGCGAGCTGCGGCTCTGGCTCCGGGTCCACACCGGGATCCAGCCGCCGGAGCAGGCGGCCTTGCAGTTGCGCAAGCTAATCGATGTGGTGGCGGTGGAGGACCTCACGGAGAGCGGGGTCAGGGAGTGGACAGTCGGACTCTTCGAGTTCTTGGCCCCCTTCGCGAGGGAGCTGGAGTCAGAGCTTGAGAGGTGGGCCGCGCAGGTGGTGGAGCGCACTCCGGAGCGGCTGGTCGCGGCTCTCGGCGGCCCACCCGCCTCGCTGGATGCGGCCCGGACCGAGCTCGCCGGTTTGGGCCTCAGGGACTTCGCCCGCGGCCGCCCCATCGCGCTTCAGCCCTTTGTGCCCCAGGAGGCTTGACCAGATGCAGATCTTCTATGACCAGGACGCGGACCCCGGCCAGCTCGCCGGAGCCGAGGTGGCCATCCTCGGCTACGGCAGCCAGGGCCACGCCCACGCCCAGAACCTCCGGGACAGCGGATATTCAGTTCGGGTGGGTCTTCCCCCGGGCAGCCGGAGCCGGGTGCGGGCTGCGGCCGACGGCTTCCAGGTGCTGCCCCCGGACGAGGCGGCCAGGGGCGCCGACGTGGTGATGGTGCTGGTGCCGGACCACGACCAGGCTCAGCTGTTCCGGGACGGCCTGGCGGCCGCCCTCAAGCCGGGATGCCTTCTGCTCTTCGCCCACGGCTTCGCCATCCATTACGGGACGGTGGTGCCGCCCGGGGAGTGCGACGTGGCCATGGTCGCGCCCAAGGCGCCAGGGCACATGGTGCGCTCCTGCTTCCGCGAGGAGATCGGCTGCCCAGCGCTGGTGGCCGTGCACCAGGACCGTAGCGGAAAGGCGCTGGCGCGGGCCCTGGCCTATGCCCGAGGGATCGGCGCCACCAGGGCCGGGGTCCTGCTGACCACCTTCCGCGAGGAGACCGAGACCGACCTCTTCGGGGAGCAGGCCGTGCTCTGCGGGGGGGTCTCGGCGCTGGTCAAGGCGGGCTTCGAGACCCTGACCGAGGCCGGCTACCAGCCCGAGCTGGCCTACTTCGAGTGCCTCCACGAGCTGAAGCTGATCGTCGACCTGATGTACCAGGGCGGGCTCTCGTTGATGCGCTACAGCGTCAGCGACACCGCGGAGTTCGGCGACTACCAGAGCGGGGAGTTCCTCATCGACCAGAGCGTGCGCCAGCGGATGCGCCAGGTGCTGCAGCAGATCCAGGACGGCAGCTTCGCCGAGCGCTGGATCGACGAGAACCGCTCCGGTCGCCGGGGATTCCTCGAGCGCCGGGAGCGGGAGGCCCAGCACCCCATCGAGGAAGTCGGGTCCCGGCTGCGCAGCCAGATGAGCTGGATCCGGCCCGTGGCCGAGGTGCCGGCCCCGGCGGGAGAGCTGGCGTGAGCGGCCGGGAGCCCGCCGTATCCGGGGCGGTACCCCCAGCGAACGTCGTCGAGTTCTTCGACACCACCTTGAGGGACGGGGAGCAATCGCCGGGGTTCAGCCTCAGCCCGGCAGCCAAGCTCCAGGTGGCCCGCCAGCTGGCCCGTCTCCGGGTGGATGTGATCGAGGCCGGCTTCCCGGCCTCGTCGCCCGGCGACCTGGAGGCGGTGCGAACCATCGCCCGCCAGGTGGAGGGGCCGGCGATCACCGGCCTGGCAAGGGCGGTGCCCGGAGACATCGAGGCGGTCCACGAGGCGGTGCGGGATGCCCCGCGCCACCTGATCCACGTCTTCATCGGGGTCTCCGACGTCCACATCACCCAGAAGCTGGGGTTGGACCGCTCGGAGGTGCTGCGACGGACCAAAGAGGCGGTGGCCCTCGCCCGCTCCCTCTGCGAGACGGTCCAGTTCTCGCCCGAGGACGCCGGTCGGGCGGACCGCGACTACCTCTGCGAGGTGGTCCAGGTGGCGGTGGACCAGGGCGCCAGCGTGATCAACCTCCCCGACACCACCGGGTACTGCCTCCCGGCGGAGTTCTCCGACCTGGTGGCCGGGGTGCGGTCGCAGGTGCGGGGGATGGACCGGGTGCTGGTCAGCGTCC
The DNA here is from genome assembly GCA_021816695.1 of bacterium. Taxonomy (GTDB): domain Bacteria; phylum Chloroflexota; class Dormibacteria; order Aeolococcales; family Bog-877; genus JAJYXT01. The sequence goes on from JAKAXE010000043.1 coordinate 5,881, forward strand.
ACTGCCACGATGACCTCGGGCTGGCCACCGCCAACTCGCTGGCGGGGATCGCGGCCGGTGCCCGGCGGGTGGAGGGCTGCATCAACGGCATCGGGGAGCGCGCCGGCAACGCCGCCCTAGAGGAGGTCCTCATGGCGCTGCGGGTGCGGCGCCCGGCGCTGGGCCTGGAGGATCACCTGGATGCCCGGGAGCTGGTCCCCACCTCGCGGCTGATCGCCGAGCTCACCGGGACCCCGGTTCCCCCCAACAAGCCGGTGGTGGGCGGCAACGCCTTCGCCCACGCCTCTGGGGTGCACCAGCACGGCGTGCTCAAGGACCGCCGCACCTACGAGATCATCTCGGCCGAGGACGTGGGCGCCGACCCATCGCAGATCGTCCTCACCGCCCGCTCCGGCCGGCACGCCCTGGTGCACCGCCTCCAGCTCATCGGGGTGGAGCTGCCCAAGGCAGCTCTCCCCGCGGTCTGGGAGCGCTTCCTGGAGGTGGCGGACGGTAGCAAGCAAGTCGAGGACGAGGCGCTGATCCGGATCGTGGGCGAGGTTGGCGGCATCCAGACCGGGATGGCGCCGTGACCTCCGCTGCGAGGCGCTTCCGGCTGGCGGTCCTGCCGGGAGACGGCGTCGGCCCTGAGGTGACCGGCGCCGCCGTCGACGTGCTGGCGGCGGCCCTCGTGGGGAGCGGCGTCAAGCTGGAGCCGACCTACCACCCCATCGGAGGAGCGGCCATAGACCGGGGCATGGAGCCGCTTCCCCCGGCCACCCTCAAGGCGGCTTCCCAGGCTGATGCCGTGTTCCTGGGAGCGGTGGGCGGACCGCGGTGGGACTCCGGCCCGGTGCGGCCCGAGGCCGGACTCCTGCAACTCCGGCGGCGGCTTGGGGCCTTCGCCAACGTCCGGCCGGTGCGGGTCCTCGCGGGGCTCGAGGAGCTGAGCCCCCTCCGTCCCGAGCGGGTCCGGGGAGCCGACATTCTGTTCGTGCGCGAGCTCACCGGGGGGGCCTACTTCGGCCGCCCCCAGGGTCAGGCCGGAGCCGCCCCGGCCCGGCGGGCGGTGGACACCACGGAGTACTCGGAGAAGGAGATCGCCCGAGTCCTGGAGGTGGCGTTCCGGCTGGCGGGGGAGCGTTCCCGCCGGGTGACGTCCGTGGACAAGGCCAACGTGCTGGCCACGTCCCGTCTCTGGCGCGAGGTGGCGGTGGAGGTTGGCAGGAGGCACCCCGAGTGCCAGCTGGAGCACTCCTTGGTGGACAGCTTCGCCCTCCGGCTGCTCCTCCGGCCCACGGACTTCGACGTCGTGGTGACCGAGAACCTCTTCGGGGACATCCTGACCGACGAGGCCGCCGCCCTCCCCGGGACTTTGGGGATGCTGCCCTCGGCCAGTGGGGGCGGGGAGGGGCCGTGGCTCTTCGAACCGGTGCATGGCTCCGCCCCCGACATCGCCGGCCGGGGGATCGCCAACCCCCTGGGCGCGATCCTCGCCGTCTCCATGCTGCTGCGCCTCTCCCTCGGCCGGCCGGACCTGGCTGGGGCGGTGGAGGAGGCCGTGGCCGGGGCGGTGCGTGACCGCTGCCTCACCCCCGACCTCGGGGGCAGCGCCAGCACCTCCGAGGTCGCGGAGCGGGTGGCGGGCCGGCTGGCGGTCCGGGTGTGAGCCGCCCCGCTGGGCCCCCGTCCCCCGTCCTCTACGACACCACCTTGCGGGACGGCATGCAAGGATTCGGGCTCCAGCTCAGCGTGGACCAGAAGATCTGGCTCGCGCGCCGGCTGGACCGGCTGGGGGTGGCCTACGTGGAGGGCGGCTGGCCGGGGGCCAACCCCCGGGACACCCAAGTCTTCCAGCGGCTGGCCCGCTCGCCCCTCTCCCGGAGCCGGCTGGTGGCATTCGGCTCCACCCGCCGACGGGGCGTGGCGGCCGCCGACGACCCTTCCCTGGCGACCACCCTCGCCGCCGGCACCCCGGCCGTGGCCCTGGTGGGCAAGGCCTCCCTCTGGCAGGTGGAGCAGGTTCTGCGCTGCTCGGCGGACGAGAACCTGCTGATGATCGCCGAGTCGGTGGAGCTGGCGGTGGACCAGGGCCGGGAGGTGGTCTTCGACGCCGAGCACTTCTTCGACGGGTACCGAGCCGACCCCCGGTACGCCATGGAAGCGCTGGCCGCCGCGGTCGGCGCGGGCGCCCGCTGGCTCACTCTCTGTGACACCAACGGGGGCTGCCTGCCCGGGGCGATTGCCGAGGCCGTGGCGGAGGTGGTGGCACGCTTCGGGCCGGTGGTGGGGATCCACTGCCACAACGACTCCGGCCTGGCGGTGGCAGCATCGCTGGCGGCGATCGAGGCGGGCGCGGGCATGGTCCAGGGGACGGTGAACGGCTGCGGCGAGCGCTGCGGGAACGCCGATCTGCCGGTGGTGGCGGCCAACCTCCAGCTCAAGCTGGGCCGGAGGGTGCTGGCTCCCGGAAGGCTGCGCGAGCTGACCCGGCTCTCGCAGCAGTTCGACTCGCTGGCGAACCGGGCCTCCGACCCCGGGCGTCCCTACCTGGGGTCGGCCGCCTTTCTCCACAAGGGCGGGCTGCACGCCCACGGCATGACCCGCCACCGGGACGCCTACCAGCACGTGGACCCGGCTCTGGTGGGCAACCGCACCCGGACGGTGGTCTCGGACCAGAGCGGGGCCAACAACGTGACCGCCAAGCTCGCCGAGCTGGAGCTGCCCCCCCCGGCTCCCGGGCCTCGCCAGCGGCTGGTGGCCCGGCTCAAGGGGATGGAGCAGGAGGGTTGGGCCTTCGAGGACGCCGACGCCTCGTTCGAGCTGTTGGCCCGGCGCGAGCTGGGAGAGGACCCACCACCCTTCGCCCTCCTCGACTCCCTGGTGGTGGCGAGCGGTGGCAGGCCGACCGGGGAGCGGAAGGTCCAGGCGAGCGTGAAGGTTGAGGTCCGCGGGGTGGTGGTCCACACCGCGGCCGAGGGCCTCGGCCCGGTCGCGGCCCTGGACTCGGCGCTGCGCCGGGCCCTGGTTCCCCACTTTCCCGAGCTGGCCCAGGTGGAGCTGGTCGACTACCGCGTCCGGGTCATCGACGGCGACCGGGGCACCGCGGCCACCGTCCGGGTGGGGGTGGACTCGTCCGATGGCAGCCGCCGCTGGACGACGGTCGGCTGCTCTGCCAACATCCTGGAGGCCTCCTGCGAGGCTTTGATCGACAGTTACGAGTGGGCGGTCCGCCATCCTCGGATGCGGGCGCCCCAGTCCAGCACCGCCTGATGGAGGTACCGCCCTTGGAGGCCCAGCGCACCGCCTACCACAAGATCTGGGAGGCCCACCATGTCGCCGGGGACCCCCGCCAGCGGATGCTGATGTATGTCGACCTGCACCTGGTGCACGAGGTCACCTCTCCCCAGGCCTTCTCCGGGCTTAGGGCCGCTGGGCGGCGGGTGCGGCGCCCCGACCTCACCCTGGCGGTGATGGACCACCTGGTCCCGACCTGGGAGCGCACCAGGGAGACCCCGGACCCGGTGGGCAGGGAGCAGCTGCGCCAGCTCTCGGAGAACTGCGCCGCGGCCGGTATCCCGCTCCTGGACCTCTACCACCGCCGCCAGGGGATAGTCCACGTGGTGGGCCCGGAGCTGGGCCTGACCCAGCCGGGGATGACCGTGGTCTGTGGCGACTCCCACACCTCCACCCACGGCGCGTTTGGGGCGCTGGCTTTCGGGATCGGCACCACCGAGGTTGAGCAGGTGCTGGCCTCGCAGTGCCTCTGGCAGGCCCCCGCCCCCACCCTGGAGGTGCGTGTGGAGGGCCAGCTGGGCCAGGGCGTGACCGCCAAGGACCTGGCCCTGGGGATCATCCGGGAGATCGGGGTGGCGGGCGGCCAGGGCTCGATAGTGGAGTACTCGGGCGACACGGTGCGCGGGCTCTCCATGGAGGGGCGGATGACCGTCTGCAACATGACCATCGAGGCTGGCGCCCGGGCTGGGCTGATCTCCCCCGACCAGACCACCGTCGCCTACCTGGAGGGTCGGCCCGCGGTTCCCCGGGGGCACGAGTTCGCCGTCGCCGCGGAGCGCTGGCTCAGCTTCGCCTCCGGCCCGGAGGCGGTCTTTGACCGCCGGGTCCACATCGACGCGACCCAGCTGGCGCCGTTCGTGACCTGGGGGACCAACCCCTCCATGTCCGTCCCGGTGGGGGCGCGGATCCCGGAGCTGGCGGAGCTTCCCTCGGAGAGCGCCCGGGAGGCGGCGCGGCGGGCGCTGGACTACATGGGGCTGGAGGAGGGCACGGCGATCGAGGACATCCCCTTGGACCGGGTGTTCATCGGCTCCTGCACCAACGGCCGGCTGGAGGACCTGCGCGCCGCGGCCGCCGTTGCCGCCGGCCGCCGGGTGAGCCCCAGAGTCCGGGCCATGGTGGTGCCGGGATCGGGAGCGGTGAAGCGGGCGGCCGAGGAGGAGGGGCTGGACCGGATCTTCCGCGAGGCCGGCTTCGAGTGGTTGGAGGCCGGCTGCTCCATGTGCCTCGGGATGAACCCGGACATCCTCTCCCCCGGGGAGCGATGCGCCTCCACCTCCAACCGCAACTTCGAGGGGCGGCAGGGAGCGGGGGGGCGAACGCATCTCGTGAGCCCGGCCATGGCCGCCGCCGCCGCCGTGCTGGGCCACTTCGCCGACGTCCGCCAGCTGGAGCCAGCAGACCTCGGCTCCGCGGCACTGGGGCGCTGAGGTGGAGGCCTTCAGCGAGGTGGAGGGGCTGGTGGCCACCCTCCCCCGAGACGACGTCGACACCGACCAGATCATCCCCAAGCAGTTTCTGAAGCGCACCGGACGGGACGGGTATGGGGAGGCCTGCTTCTTCGACTGGCGCTACGACGCCGACGGCCACGAGCGCCCCGAGTTCGAGCTCAACCACCCCGCCTACCGGGGGGCCGAGATCCTGCTGGCGGGGCGCAACTTCGGCTGTGGCTCCTCGCGCGAGCATGCGGTCTGGGCGCTTTCCCAGATGGGATTCCGCGTGGTGGTGGCGCCCACCTTCGCCGACATCTTTCGCACCAACGCCCTCCAGAACGGCCTCCTGCCGGTGGCGCTGGACGACCCCACCTGCGCCGACCTCCAGCAGCGCGCCGGCCGGCGCGACGGGTACCGGCTTACCGTGGACCTGAGGGCCCAGGAGGTCCGGGACCGGGAGGGGAGGAGAGCCGCCTTCCATCTGGATCCGTTCTGGCGGGAGTGCCTCCTGGCGGGGCTGGACCCGCTGGGCATGGCGCTGCGGGAAGAGGTGGCCATCTCCGGGTTCGAGAGGGCGCGATCGCCGCTGCTGCCCACCACCCGGCACCGGTGGGAGTAGGGGGGCACTCGGCGGAGGTCCTGGAGGTCCTCTACCAGGGTGAGCCGGGCGCCTACTCCGAGGAGGCGGCCCAGCGGCTCTTCCCAGCGGTCCCGGCGACCGGCAGCCCTACCTTCGCCGCCGCCTTCGCCGGCCTTCGGGCCGGCCGGGCGGCGGTCCTGCCGGTGGAGAACAGCCTCGGGGGAGTGGTCCAGGAGGTATCCGACCTGCTCTGGGGACACCCGGAGGTGGTGGTCCTCGGCGAGCACATCCTGCCTGTCCGACATCAGCTGCTCACGGCAAGCCAGGCGCCGGTGCGCCGCGCCCTTTCCCACCCCCAGGCGCTGGCTCAGTGCGCCGGGTTCCTGGCGGCCCGGGGGATCGAGCCGGTGCCCTACCCCGACACCGCCGGTGCGGCCCGCTGGGTCTCCCAGCACCGGCTGCCGGGAGAGGCGGCCATCGCCAGCGCGGCCGCCGCCGCTCGCTACGACCTCCGGGTGGCCGCCGATGACATCGCCGACCGGGCCAGCAACCGCACCAGGTTTCTGGTGTGCGCTCCGGGCTCCCTGCGGCTCATGCCCACCGGTCACCCGGCCAAGCTCTCCTTGGGGTTCGTGACCGCCCACCGCCCCGGGGCGCTGGCCGCGGTCCTCCTGGAGTGCTCGCAGAGGGGGCTGAACCTGAGCCGGCTGGACTCCCGGCCCATCCCCGACCTCCCCTTCGAATACCGCTTCTACGCGGACCTGGAGCTGGATCCCGGCGAGGACTGCTCCCAGCTCCTGAGCGCGCTGGAGGGGATCACCTCGGAGCTCAGGGTCTTCGGCCTCTACGATCGGGCGCTCACGCCCTGATTCCCCTCGGAGGGCCGGCGCGAGCGGTCAGCCGACCAGCTCTCCCACCGACCCGGCCAGGAGGCGAAGGTCCGAGAGCTGGTGCCGCTCGATGGCCCGGTGGGTGTGGCGCTCGATGTCCCGGATCTTGAGGATCTCGATGGGGGTGATCAGGGTGAGGGCCACCCCCTCGCGGCCGGCCCTGGCCGTCCGCCCCACCCGGTGGACGTAGTCCTCCGGGCTGGAGGGTGCGTCGTAGTTGATCACGTGGCTGATGTCCTCGATGTCCAAGCCGCGGGCGGCCACGTCGGTGGCGATGAGGAAGCGCACCTTGGAGTTCCGGAAGCGCTCCAGCGCCAGGTCCCGGTCCCGCTGGCTGAGGTCCCCGTGGATCACGGTCACGTCGTACCCGCGGGCCAGCAGAGCGGAGTGCAGCAGGTCGGCATTGCGCTTGGTGGCGGTGAAGATCAGCCCGGTGCGCACCTGGGGGCTGTCCAGGAGCATGGTGAGCGCCTCCTCCTTCTCCGCCCAGGAGCACTCGATGCACCACTGGCGGACCGTGGGCACCAGCTCCATCTCCCCGGCCACGGAGAGGGTCTCGGGCTCGCGCATGTGGCGCTCGGCGAGGCGGTGGATCCAGGCCGGAACGGTGGCGGAGAAGAGCAGCGTCTGCCGCTGCTTGGGCGTCTGCTGCAGGATCCGCTCCACGTCCGGGGCGAAGCCCATGTCCAGCATCCGGTCGGCCTCGTCCAGCACGGCGAAGCGCACCCCGTTCAGCCGCAGGCTGTGGCGCTGCAGGTGGTCCAGCACCCGGCCCGGGGTGCCGACCACCACTGCCGGGTGCCGCCGCAGGCCGTCCAGCTGACGTCCCATGGAGTCGCCGCCCACGATGGCCAGGATCTCGACCTTGAGGTGGGCGGCCAGCTTCTCGAACTCCAGGGTCACCTGGGCGGCCAGCTCCCTCGTGGGGCAGAGGACCAGCGCCTGGACGTCGGGGCTGCCGACCTCCACCCGCTCCAGCACCGGGACCGCGAAGGCGGCGGTCTTCCCCGAGCCGGTCTGGGCCCCGCCGATCAGGTCCCGCCCCAGGAGCGCGCGGGGGATGGTGAGCGCCTGGATGGGCGTTGGGTGGCTGTAACCGACCCGCTGCAGGGTCTGGAGCATCCCCTCGGACAGCCCCAGCTCGGCGAACGTGCCGGTGGGGAGCGGGGCGGCAGGTGCGGCCCCTGAGGAGATGGGGGCGAAGGTGCGGACCTGTGGTCGGAACGGGCGTCTAGATCGGACTGGCAACACCCCCACTATATCCCGGCGGGTGGGGGGCCCGGCCTTTGGAGATCAGGGGTGCCCCGCCGATCGGCGAGAATGGCAGCTGTGGGCGAGTTGAGAGGTGGGTGGCGGTCGCGCCGGCGGGCAGGTTGGTGAGGCTCCTCTTCACCGACCTAGACGGCACGCTGCTGGATCGGCGCCTCACCCTGGACCCGGTCGACGTGGAGGCGGCCCATCGCGCCCAGCAGGCCGGGAACCTGGTGGGGATCGCCACCGGCCGGATGTACCGCTCGGCTCTCCCCTACGCCCTCCAGCTGCAGACGCGCCTGCCCCTGATCTGCTACCAGGGGGCACTGATCCAGGAGCTGCCGGGGGAGGGGGACGGGAGGGTCCTCTACCGGAAGGAGGTGCCGGAGGAGGTGTCGCGGCCGGTCCTGGAGCTGGCCCACCGGAGGGGCTACTCCGTCAACGTCTACCAGGACGACGAGCTGCTGGTGGAGGCGAAGAACGCCGACGTGGCCTTCTACACCAGCGTGGCCCAGATCGAGGCGGTGGTGGCCACCGATCCTCCCCTGGAGGAGCGGCTCGACCGGGGCACCACCAAGATGACCCTGGTCACCGCCGACCTGGACCGCTTCCCCCGCCTGCTCGCCGAGGTCTCGGAGCTGGTGGGCGAGAGGGCGGAGGTCACGAGGTCTCTGGTGGGTTTCTGCGAGATCACGGCCAAGGGGGTGAACAAGGGAGAGGCGCTGCTCTGGCTCTGCCGCCACCTGGGGGTGGACCGCCAGCAGACGATCGCCCTGGGAGATGCTCCCAACGACCTGCCCATGCTCCGGGCGGCCGGGACCGCGGTGGCGGTGGAGGGGGCGGCCGAGGAGGTGAAGGCGCAGGCGTCGCTGCTGGTTCCGGGGCCGGGAAGGGGAGGGCTGGCGGCGGCGCTGGCCCAGCTGGGACTGGACGGGGACCGGGGGACTTGAGCCTCTCGGTGGGCATCGTGGGTCTGCCCAATGCGGGCAAGTCGACCCTCTTCAACGCGCTCACCAGGGCTCACGCCGCGGTAGGGGCCTTCCCTTTCACCACCATCGATCCGTCCACCGGGGTGGTCCCCGTCCCCGACCCGCGCCTGGAGCGGCTGGCCGAGGTCTTCCAACCCCCCAGGGTCATCCCCGCCACGGTGACCTTCACCGATATCGCCGGCCTGGTCCGCGGCGCCCACCGCGGGGAGGGGCTGGGGAACCAGTTCCTCGGCCACATCCGCAGCGCCGACGCCATCGCCTTCGTCCTGCGCTGCTTTGCGGCCTCCGACGTGGGCCATGTCGAGGGGGAGGTGGACCCGCTCCGGGATCTGGAGATCCTGGAGCTGGAGCTGGCGCTGGCGGACCTGGCCACCCTGGAGCGCCGGCTGGACCGGGTGGGCCGGGTGGCCAGGGCCGGAGCCGGGGGCAAGCAGGCACGTCTTGAGGTGGAGCTGATCGAGCGGCTCAGGCAGGGGCTGGAGAAGGGGGAGCCCGCCCGGAGGATCGAGGTGGCGGAGGAGGAGGCGCCGCTCCTGCGCGAGTTCCAGCTGCTGACCGCCAAGCCGGTTGTCGTGGTGGGCAACGTGGACGAGGACTCGCTCCAGGGGGAGCTCCCGGCGGCGGCGCTGCCGGTTCGGCAGCGGGCGCTGGAGGAGGGTGCGGAGTTCGTCGCCGTGTCCGCCAAGCTGGAGGCTGAGCTCTCCGAACTCGAGCCCGCCGATGCCCAGGAGTTCCTCTCCCAGCTGGGGCTCTCCGAGACCGGCCTCGGTCAGCTGAGCGCCGCCGGCTACCGGGCCCTCTCCCTCATCACCTTCTTCACCGCGGGGGAGAAGGAGGTGCGGGCCTGGACGGTGCGCCAGGGCGCCACCGCCGTCGAGGCGGCGGCCGCCATCCACACGGACTTCGCCAAGGGCTTCATCCGGGCGGAGGTCTGCCGCTGGGACGAGCTGGTGGCGGCCGGCGGCTATGCGGGAGTGCGGGAGCGCGGCCAGCGCCGGCTGGAGGGGCGGGACTACCTCACCCAGGATGGCGACGTGATGCACTTCCTGTTCAACGTCTAGCCGGACCAAGCAGAGCCAGCGGCGCCCGGTGCCCGCCGGTCCGGCGCGTAAAGGCCGGTCCTTGAGTTGTCGGGCTACGCAATTTGGCTATGCTGGCGCCGATGGGTCGACCGACCTCTCGCCGGGGCAGCCTTCCGCGGGCCGCCGCACGGGTGGTGGTGGCCACGGTGGCGGCCGCGCTCCTCAGCGTCTTCATCGCCGGGCCCGTCCGTCCGGCGGCTCCGCTGCCGGTCGGCCTGGCCACCGCCCTGCGCCAGACGCTCTGGTCCGCGGGCCAGGGTCGGGGAGCCTTCGCCGTTCTCTGGACGCGGGTCGGCGAACAGCGACTGCTGGAGGTTGGCGGGCTGGCCGGCGAGGTGACGTCCAGCCCCGGCGTCTCGGGGGCCTACGTGGCCCTGGTGGCAGGAAACTTTACTGTGCCAGCGCCTCCTACCACCCCCACCGCCGCCTCAAGCGGGCCGGTGCACAACCAGCGGTTCCTGGAGGTGGTCGTGCCCGTGACCACCTCTCTCGATTCCACCAGCCCGGACTACAGCCCGCCCTCCGGCTTCCTCTCGAACTTCCTCAATTCGGCCCCGCTCCTCTCGCGGCTGGGCCAGGTCCACAGCGGCCGGCTCCCGGCGCTTCTGTCCACGCCTCCCGGCACCGTCCCGGACGTCCAATGGCTGAACATCGCCCAGGCCCTGGGAGTCCTTGGCCGAGCTCATCTTGGAGTCGCCGTGGGGACGGTGTCTCCCGGGTGGCAGGCGGCCAGCGGAACCGTGCTCGCGCAGGTCCCTGCGCCCGGGGCCCGGGCCCACCCCGGGGAGGTGGTGCGCCTCACCGTCTCGATGCCCTGAGGTCCGGGCGGGCGTCCCCGGTCGCGCGCCCGGGCATCTTCACGGAAGGTCCGGGCAGGTGGCCAGAAGCCAGCGCTGAGCTCCACGGGAAGGACGGTGCGGCGCGCCGGCCCGCATCCGGGTTTCAGGAATCGGTCTGTGGACAGGACAGACCCGCCGGCTCCGTCTCCTTGGAGCTGTGCCACAGCCGGACCCGTCAAGGGCACGGTCAGTCTTACCCCAACAGGTGGGCGCACACGAGGTAGCAGGTGAGCGCCCCCAGCGCCAGCAGGGACATGAGGAGCGATGAGAGAGCCGCCCCGAAATCCAGGAAGCTGGCGCCATTGAAGCCGGCTCCGATCACCATGGCCGCGGCCACCACTGACAGCGTCGCCACCCACCCCCCGGAGTGGCTGACCGCACGCACGGCGAGGACCAGGGCCATGGCTCCGATCCCCAGCCCCAGGATTGCGTGGGCCGCCAGCGCTGGAGGCCCCGAGCTGATCGCCCAGGCGACGCTGCGGGCCGACCCCGTGAAGTACTCCGGGGGCTGAGCCCCCGGGTGGTGGGCCGGCACCGTGACGTAGAGGTTCACCACCATGCCGACGGCGCTCTGCAGGATCACCAGGAGCGCGGTCCAGAGAGTCAGACGCCTCAGCGCGGGCTGCCGGCGCGAGGGCTCCGGTCGGCCGCTCGCGGGTGCCTCTTCCAACGGCCTGAGACTAGGTACGCGGTCCCTCACGCGTCAACAGTTCGCGGGCGGGGGTAGGGGGAGTCGCCCTCGAAGTTGGTCTTCCCCGCTGGGACAGGGATGATCCTGCTGTGACCGCCAGCAGCGAGTCCACACGACCTGGACCAACTTCCGGGGTCCTCACCTTTCGGTGAGGCGGGCCTCGACCTCTTCATGGCCGTGGCGACTCACCAGGAGCGGAGGGTTCTGAAAGGAGCTCGATCCCGACCGCTCCGACCGGGTTACCCTCGCGGGTCACCCCGCGATCTTGGTCAGACCCCGTCGGACCTGGGCCAGCACGACAGCGGCCGAGCGTCCATCTGAGGTTAGAACCGGGTTGACTAAGCCCGCAAGTCCGGCTGTCGGAATCTGCGGCTCGCTGGTAGGGCGACGTCAGGAGGGGCACAGGTGCTTAGGATCGTCTCTACAGCGAGTGCGGCTCGTTGAGTGCAAGCGACCACGACCCCGGAGTGATCACCATGAGGTCCACTGAAGACTCTCCCCCAGCCATTACAACCAAGGACAGTCCCGCGCCGTTCGTCGACACCGTGACCCGCCTTGTGGACCTCATCACTGCTCGAGGAATGAAGGTCTTCATGGTCATTGACCGGACCGCCGAGGCACGTGCGGTCGGGCTGCTGCTGCGCCCGACGACCCTCGTTGTGTTCGGCAATCCGGTCGCTGGTACGGCCGTGATGGCCGCCGCGCCGCTCGCCGCGCTCGACTTACCCATGAAGATCTTGGTCTGGGCTGACGGCGACGCGACGAAGGTGTCGTACCTCAGCCCCACCGCGCTGGCCGCGCGCTACCAACTGGACCCCGACATCGCCCAGAACCTCGCCGGCGTAGATCCCCTCACCGACGCCCTCGTCGCCCCTTGAGACCTCCCCCGAGATCCCCAACCCAACATCGAGCCAACAGGACCCCACCATCGCACCGCCGGAGGGATCGTTAGGAAGCGTTCGATGACTGGATGAATGGCACTGGCTACGTTGCCAGCATCTCGGCCCCAGACCTGACTTGGGAGAGCGCCGGACATTCGGCAGCCCCAGCCAAACACTCTTCGGCACAAGAGTTCCAGGACAAGGACCGGTATCCCTTCGTCAGCCGTTCGATCCCAGCGGGCCGTTCGGATCGGTCGAGTCCTCAGGGTCCGTAGCAGTGGTGTCTCTTGCTAAGCGAACATGAGTGATGTGTAGGACTTGGTGGCATGGCATTACTGCGACTCAAGGCGGCGGCGGAGGTGCTGGGAGTGCACCCGGTGACGTTGCGCCGTTGGGCAGACGAGGGCCGGGTGCCGGTGGTGCGCCCGGGCCGGGAACGGAGATTCCGCACCGAGGAGCTGGAGCGGTTCATGGGGCTGGCGCCCAGGGCCGTACCCCGTCGCGAGGCGCTCTATGTGCGGGTGTCGGGCACGACCGGTCAGGAGTCGTCCCTGGCCGCTCAAGAGGCGGAGCTGCGCGCCACCTCAACTGGTGAGGTGGTGG
>JAKAXE010000044.1 GCA_021816695.1 bacterium
TATGCGCCCACTTTTCGCCGCCACCTGCGCTCAGCTCCTCCCGCCCGGCAACCCCCTGGACCATCTGGACGAGTACCTCCTCCTCACCGACTGGTCGCTGTTGGCGGCGGTGGAGCGCTGGCAGAGATGGCCGGCCGACGCCGAAGAACGCCGGCTGGGGGAGGGTTGGCGGGACGTCACCGAACGCCGGCTGCCCTGGCGGCTGGCTTACGAGGCCTACCACGAACCGGACACTCTCGGCAGTCCCGCGGTGCCCCCCGCGGCGGAGATCGAGCTGGCCATCCGGGAGGCGCTTCCCGCCGAGCTGCGGGGCGTGGGCCTGGCGGTCGACCTGGCCAGCACGGCTCCCCGGCCGGAGAACCCCGCTGCCGACCGGCAGCCGCTCCGCCTTTACGACCCCATGTCCGGCCGCGTGGAGATGGAGGCCGCCTCCCGCCTCCTGGTCAGGCTCCTGCCCGCCCGGACGGTGTGGCTGCGCGTGTACACCGATACCGTGCGGGACCGCGAGGCTATCCGCGCCGCCGCCACCGAGGTCACCTTCCGGACGGGCCGTCGAACCGGCGGCTGAGGCCCCCGGCCGACCAGCCTTGGGTCGGGACTAGCCCAGCCTGACCCTCGGCCCAGCCGGCATCTCCGGTGCCTGCTGCGAGGCGAAGTTGACCTGGCTAATCTGCCCCGCCACCGCGGCCGCCAGATCCCGGAATATCCGCGCCTGCGGGGCTTCAGGATCGTCCAGCATCAGGGGGCGCCCAGCCCCTCCGCCCAGGCGCACCCGGGGATCCAGCGGGATCTCGCCGAGGAAGGGCAGCTCCCGCGCCTCCGCCAGCTGACGGCCGCCGCCCCGGCTGAAGACGTCGGTCACCTCCCCGCAGTGTGGGCAGACGAAGCCGCTCATGTTCTCGATCACGCCTAGTACCGGCACCCGCAGCTGCTCGAACATGGCAATCCCGCGCCCCACATCGGCTAGCGAAACGTCTTGGGGCGTGGTCACGATCACCGTCCCGGTCAGAGGTATGGACTGGGCCAGGGTCAGCTGCACGTCGCCCGTGCCGGGCGGTAGGTCGCAGATCAGGTAGTCGAGCTCGCCCCACTCGACGTCGAAAAGAAACTGGCGCAGTGCGCCGGCGAGCAGCGGGCCGCGCCAGATGACCGGCTTCTCCGGGTCGATGATGGTGCCGATCGAGACCACCTTCAGGCCGTCCACCAAGTGCGGCATCATCCGGCCCTCGACGGCACTGGGAGCCTCGGTGATGCCCAGCATGATCGGGACGTTGGGGCCGTAGATGTCGGCGTCCAGGAGCCCCACCCGGGCTCCCGTCTGGAGCAGGGCGAAGGCCAGGTTGACCGCCACCGTGGTCTTGCCCACCCCCCCCTTGCCGGCGCTCACCGCCACGGTGTTGCGGACCCCCGGGACGTCCTGGCGGCCGGTGACCCCCCGGGTGCGGGAGACGTCCGAGCCCCACTCCAACTGGACCGACTCCACCCCGGGCACCTTGCCCAGCACCGCGGCCTCGATATCCCCCTGGATGCGGTCCTTGAGCGGGCAGGCCGGGGTGGTCAGGATCACCTTCACCCGGGCCACGGTGCCCTCCAGACGGAGGTTCTTCAGCATCCCCAGCTGCATCATCGGACGATGCAGCTCCGGATCCTCGATCCGGGCCAGGGCATCCTCCAGCTGAGCCAGCACCGAACTCTCCCCACTCACCAACACAGCATATCCCCCGGCCCCACGGTGCGCCTCAACTGTCCCCGTCGCCGAGTTGCAATAGCCGCTGTTTGGTACCATTTGCACCAATGGACGCACTCGAGGCCATAAGGGACCGAGGGCTGCGACTCACGCCCCAGCGCCGTCTCGTCTATTCGGCCCTGGCTGAGCATGCCGGCCACGCCACCGCCGATCAGCTGTGCTCAGCGATCTCGCTCAAGGTTCCGGGGTTCCAGAGGACCACCGTCTACCGCACCCTTGACCTCCTGGTCGATCTCGGCCTGGCGCGCCGGGTTCAGCTGGGGCATGCCAGCGCCTACGAGGCGGTCCGCGACGGCAGCGACCTGCACCAACACCTGGTGTGTGAGGTGTGTGGGTCGACCACCGACATCCGGGTTCCCCAACTGCTTGAGGGAGTCCGCTCCGCCACCTCCCAGATCGGCTTCGAGCTGGAGCAGGTGGAGCTCGTGGGCCACGGCAGGTGCCGGGCCTGCAGCCGATCTTTGGCCTGAAGGCCCAGCGACCCAGCCAATAGCCCTACTGGCGACGGGCCAGCAGGAGAAGGGTCAGATCCTCGGTATCTGAGCGGTCGCCGCCGTGGCTCCTATGGTGGCGCTCCAGCCGCACCACCTCCAGCCCAGGGGGAACCATCCGGGAGATCCGCTCCTCGGTGAAGAGCAATCCCGCGTGCCTAGGTCCGTGCCCCCCCGGCGCCTCGGCGTGATGGCCGATCACCAGAAGGTGACCACCGTGGGTGAGCGAGGACGCCGCGACCTCCAGCACACCGGCCAACTCCTCCTCCGGCAGGTGGATGTTGGCGAGCAGGCAGAGCTGGAACGCCTCCCGGGGAGGGCGGTACTGGAGTAGGTCCGCCTGGACCACCTCCACCTCGATCCCCCGCTCGCTAGCGGCGCTGCGGAGCTGGTCGAGTGCGACCTGGGAAAAGTCGACCGCGGTCACCGTCCAGCCCAGTTCGGCCAGCCCCAGACTGTTGCGGCCGGCACCGGATCCCAAATCCAGCGCCCTCCCGGTCGGAAGTGCGGATGCCACCTCCAGCACCAGGGGATCTGGATCCGACGAGAAGGGGCGCTGGCGGTGACGTTCGTCCCAGGCGGAGGGGCCGTGGTCGGTCGAGTTCAGCACCGCCTCCAGAGCCGACAGCGCCGCTGCCAGGCCAGCGGTCCCCACCTCTCCGAGGCGAGCTGCCAGCCAGCGCTCCTGCTCCTGGACCAGTCGCTCCACCTCGATCGCCCTTTCGCGGCCTCGGGGGGTCAGGGTCAGGGAGCGGGTGCGCCGGTCCGCTGGGTCGGCCTCGCTCAATATGAGCCCCGCCTCCTCCAGGTGGTCTGCCAGGTGCTTCACGTTCATCGGATCGGTGGCCAGGAGCCTGGCCAGTCCCCGTATGCCGGTGCGGTCGTGGTCAAGCAGTGAGCGCAGGACCGCCGCCTGGGGAGGTGACACCTCGAGGGGGGAGAGACGTTCCGCCCAGGCCAGCCGGAGGGTGCGGGCCACGCGGCTCAACCTGAAGCCGATGGGCTGAGGCGCAACCGCCCCTTCGTGGTGCGGGCCGCCGCCGGCGTTGGCCCCGCCCCTCGTCACTGCCGGGCTCTGGCCATGGATCGCCGCACCTCCTCCAGCGCTCCGTCTGGGAACTCCACCGAGCCGCCCAGCTCGGCGGCCGCGAGCTCGCCCCTCGCCGCCTCTTCCAGGACCACGAGGAGGGCTCGGGCGCCGGCGGGGTCAGGCCCGAACACCAGCACCCCATGGTTCCCCAGCAGCACGGCCATGGTTCCGGCACTGCGCCCCAGAGCCTCGGCAATGCCCTCCACCGACCGATGGGAACCTCGAGGGGCCCAGGTGACCACGGGTACTGGCTCGGCCTGCCCGAAGCGCAGCAGCGCCTCGTAGCGGCAGGGGAGATCCCGGTTGGCCATGGCGAAGGCCAGGAGCCCGGGGGAGTGGGTGTGGATCACCGCCCCGACCGAGTCGCGCTGGCGGTAAATCAGCGTGTGCATGTCCACGATCTCGCGCATGGTGGGCTCCAGGGATCCCCGGATGACTTTCCCATCCAGGTTCACCAGCGCCAGCTGGCTCGACTGGAGCCCGCGCACCCCACCCTGGGCGGTGATCAGCATCTGCTCTCGCTCCACCCGGGCGGAGAGGTTGGCGTGCCCGCTGGCGGACATCACCCCAGCCTCGAAGAGGCCCTGGGCGGCCTGGATCAGCGCGGCGGCCGCGTCTTCCTCTGTCATGAGACTCCTCCTCACACGGGACTTTGTAGGGTAGTCTACAACTTATCCCAGAGGGAGCGGCGGGGACTGGAGGCCAGCTGAGGTTGACTCCGCCCTCTGATAACATTCCGGCTCCCGCCCAACGCGGATCTGGCGGCGCCCCGCCCCATCTGCCGGTGAGCCCGTGCCCCTTGCTGGCGCGGGGCCGGGCCCATACAGCCCCGAAAGTCCGCCCTGCCGCCCGACCCTCCGTCACCGAGTATTTGGAGTTGCCTTGAGCGTCCGGTCCGCGCCCCATCCCAGGGCGGCTCTGGGTTCCTCGTTCTGGGCTTACGCTGCCTCCAACACCGCCGCGGGGCTGGGCGACGGGTTGCGGGTTGCCGCCCTGCCGCTCCTGGCCGCGTCGCTCACCACCTCTCCCGCGCTGGTGGGGGCGGTGGCGGCCTGCCAGTCCGTCCCCTGGTTGCTGGTCAATCCATTCTCCGGGGCCCTGGCGGACCGGCACGATCGCCGCTCGTTGATGCAGCTGGCCACCGTGGTCCGGGTGACCCTGGCCGTGACCCTGGTGGTGATGGTGGGCCTGCGCCTGGCGGACATCGCCTGGCTGTGCGTCCTTGGATTCCTTCTGGGATCCGCGGACACGCTGGGCAGCAACTCCGCCTCCGGCCTGCTGCCGCGGCTGGTGCGGGGGCCCCAGCTGGAGCGGGCCAACGCCATCAGCCAGGGCGGGTACGCCACCGGTGAGAACCTCCTGGGTCCGGCGCTGGGCGCCCTGCTCTTCACGGTGGCCAGGGAGCTGCCGTTTGGCGCGGATGCCGCCTCGTTCGCGCTTGCCGGGCTCCTGCTCCTGGCGGTGGCCGGCCCATTCCCCCCGGACTCCCGGGGCGACGGCCGAATCATGGCCGAGGTTGCCCACGGGGCCGGGTGGCTATGGGCTCACCGCCCCCTTCGACTCCTGGCGGTCCTCGTGGGACTGCAGAACCTCGCCTTTGGCATGGTCCTCAGCACCTTCGTGCTCTTCGTGCTGGAGGTTCTCCGAGTCCCGAGAGTCCTGTACGGCGTGCTGCTGGCGGTCATGGCCGCCGGCGGCCTTCTGGGCAGCCTGTTCGCCTACCGGGCTGGCGCCCGGCTGCGGCGTCCGGCGCTGCTGCGTGCCATTCTGGCGGTGAACGGACTGGGCCTCCTGGCGATATGGGGGCTGCCGCGGATCTGGCTGGTGATCCCGGTCCTTCTCCTGCTCGGCTTCCTGGGGACGCTCTGGGACGTGACGGTGGTCTCCTACCGCCAGCGCGAGACCCCCGACGCGCTCCTCGGCCGGGTCACCAGCACCTTCAGAGTGGTGGGCATCGGCGCCTACCCAGTGGGGGCCGCGTTGGGAGGCGTGCTGGCCGAGGCGGCTGGCCTGCGCTTTCCCTTCCTGGCGGCCGGTCTGGTAATGGGGGTGGCCGTCTGGCTCAGCGTTCCCGGCCTCGCCGGAGTTGAGCTCAACCGCTGACCACGTCCCGCCTCCGCAGGAGGTCGGCGAAGTCGGTGCCGGACACTGCCCGGGCCAGCTGTTCACCGGAGAGGTCGATCTCCATCGCCGCCTCGTAGACGAAGGAGTAGACGTCCTGGAAGCTGGCCGGAGAGAAGCCCCTGAGAAGCAGCATCTCCCCCAGCTCCGGCTCCCGGATCAACTGGTCCCGCAGCTCCCTGGCTGCCAGCAACAGGGACTCCAGGAGCTGGACCTCGACCATGTACTCGGCAATCAGCTCCGCCGCCCCCTGCGCCTCCTCCAGCACCCGGGCTCGCCGCCGGAGGTCCGCGATCTCCTCCAGGTACTCGACCTGCTCGGCGTCGTCCATGGCGAGGACCAGGTTACCGCTGCCCGCGCTACCTCAGTGGATGAGGAAGTGGGTGGCGATGATCGGGGCGATGAGGATGGCGATGATGTTGACCACCTTGATCATGGGGTTGATGGCCGGCCCGGCGGTGTCCTTGTAGGGGTCCCCGACCGTGTCCCCGGTCACCGCCGCGGCATGGGTCTCGGTCCCCTTGCCCCCGAAGTTACCCTCCTCGATGTACTTCTTGGCGTTGTCCCAGGCACCGCCCCCGGAGGTCATCTGCAGAGCCACGAACAGACCCACCACGATGGTGCCAATCAGCATCCCCCCGAGGGCCACGGGTCCCAGGATGAAGCCCACCAGCAGCGGGGCGGCCACCGGGATCAGCCCGGGAAGGATCATCTCCCGCTGGGCTGCCGCGGTCACGATGGCGACCGCCCGTCCGTACAGCGGTCGACCGGTCCCCTCCATGATCCCGGGGATCTCCCGGAACTGGCGCCTCACCTCCTCCACCACGCCGCCGGCGGCCCGGCCCACCGCCTGCATCGAGAGGGAGGCGAAGAGCACCGGGAGGATGCCGCCGAAGAGCAGCCCCACGATCACCCGCGGGTTGCTGAGGCTGAAGTCGAAGTGGTGATGCCCGAGGGTCTCGGTGTACCCCGCGAAGAGCACCAGGGCGGCCAGCGCCGCGGACCCGATGGCGTACCCCTTGGTGACCGCCTTGGTGGTGTTGCCCACCGCGTCCAGGGGGTCGGTGACGTTGCGCACCGCCTCCGGTAGGTCGGCCATCTCCGCGATCCCGCCGGCGTTGTCGGTGATCGGGCCGTAGGCGTCGATGGCCACCACGATCCCCACCATGCTGAGCAGGGCCATGGCTGCGATCGCGATCCCGTACAGCCCGGCCAGGGCGTAGGCACCGAGGATCCCGACGCCGATCACGAACACCGGGGGCGCGGCCGCCTCCAACCCCACGGCCAGCCCGGCGATGATGTTGGTGGCGTGTCCGGTCTGGGAGCTGCGGGCGATCCCGCGCACCGGGCTGAACTGAGCGCCGGTGAAGTACTCCGTGATTGCCACGATCAGGATGGTGATCACGACCCCGATCACCCCCGACCAGAACAGGTTGATCACCGGGTGGCCGAGCACCGCCGAGGAGATGCCGCCCGTGCTGGAGAGGACCGCCGTCAGGATGGCGAAGCCGATTATGGCCACCAGGGCCGACGCCACCAGCCCCCGGTAGAGGGCGCCCATGATCCAGCCACCCTTGCCGATGCGGACGAAGAAGGTCCCGACGATGCTGGCCACGATGCTGATCGCGCCCAGCAGGAGCGGGTACACGGTGAGACCGAAGTTGTGGAACTGAAGCCCCCCGAGCAGCATGGCTGCCACCGCGGTCACGGCGTAGGTCTCGAAGAGGTCGGCGGCCATGCCCGCGCAATCCCCCACATTGTCCCCGACGTTGTCGGCGATCACCGCCGGGTTGCGAGGATCGTCCTCGGGGATCCCGGCCTCGATCTTGCCCACCAGATCGGCACCCACGTCCGCTGCCTTGGTATAGATGCCGCCGCCCAGCCGGGCGAAAACGGAGATGAGTGACGCGCCGAAGGCCAGCCCGACGATGGCCGAAGGCTTGTCCAGGATCCAGAAGGCGATGGTGACCCCCAGCAGCCCCAACCCCACCACGAAGAAGCCGGTGACCGCCCCTCCGTTGAAGGCCACCCGGAGAGCCGGACCCAACCCCCCTCGGGCCGCCTCGGCAGTGCGGTAGTTGCTGCGGACCGAGACGTTCATGCCCACGTAACCGGCGCTGGCCGAGAGGGCGGCCCCGAACATGAAGAGGAGGGCGGTCTTCCACCCGAGCGAGCTGTTGATCAGCCCACCGAGGGCCAAGAGCACCGCCAGCCCCAGGCCGATGGCGCCGATGATGGTGTACTGGCGGTTCAGGTAGGCAGAGGCTCCTTCCCGGATCGCCTGGCCGATCTCCTGCATGCGCTCGTTGCCGGGGGCCCGGCGCAGCACCCAGCGGGCCAGGACGCCTCCATAAACAATGGCCAAAATGCCGGCCAAGAGCACCGGGATCAGCACGGTTCGGGTCATCGGGTCCTACACCTCCCAGCGGCGCGGCAAAGCCTGCCGGAGCGGAACCGGCAGCCGTGGCGGCGCCCGCCGACGACAGCCAAAGTGGCCGGATTATAACGTTCTCGGGTTGGGGCACACCAGTCCCGGCGCGTGGTCTTGTACTCTGCCGGTCTTCCACAACACGAAGAGGCGCGGTCCCCGCCCATCTCCGGCGAGGCTGGATCAGCCGGCTCGGCCTCCCTGGCGCCCGCGAGTGGTGCGGTCCCGCTGAGTTCGAGCTGGTCGGCCATGGGTGGAGGCGAGCCGGAGCCCCAGATTTAGCAGATGACGGCGCAGGGCCTCCGGTGAACTCACCACGAAGGGAACTCCCAGATCGACTAGGAATCCAGCGGCCCAATCCAGCCGGTGGGCGCCAAAGGTGATCCTGGTTCGATCTCCGGCGGCCTCGACCATGGAGACGCTGGAGGGTATGTGCGGCGAAACCTCGTCGAGCGGCGCGTCCAGCTCGGCCACTACCCGGTAGCGGTAGGCCGCCACCGCCACCGCCTGAGCCACGAGCTGCCCGGGCTCGGGTCCCTCGCGGGGGATGAACGTCCAGCCGGTCCGCTCCAGCTCGCCGATGCGATCGATCCTAAAGGTGCGCCAGTCCGAACGGTCGAGATCGTAGGCGACCAGATACCAATGCTCCTCCGTGGCCACCAGGCGGTAGGGCTCCACTCGGCGGACCCCGCGCCGCCCGCCAGCCGCCTCGTACTCAAAGTTGACCCGCTCGCGCACCTGGCAGCAGGCCGCCAGCGCCACCAGCCGCTCGGTGGGGACCCGGGGCCGGGAGCGGTCGAGCGATATGGACGCGGCCCTGAGGGTTGTGACGTGGCGGCGAACCTCAGCCGGCAGAAGGCTGTCCAGCTTGGCGAGGGAGTGGGGGACGCCAGCTTCGGCTCGCGCCGCTCCCCACTGACCCGGAGCTCCCAGGGTGACCGCCACTGCGGCCGCTTCCGCCCGGCTCAGGGCCAGCGGGGGAAGGCTTGCCCGGTCGCCCAGCCGGTAGCCACCACCTGCCCTCCCGGGAAAGGCCCGAATGAGGTAGCCGGCCGAGCGCAGCCGGTCCACGTCGCGGCGCAGCGTGCGCTCGGTCACTCCCAACTCACCGGCGAGCTCCCGGCCGAGGATTCCCGGGGTGCCGTGCAGGAGGTCCAGGAGTCGGAGGAGGCGAAGGGCGGCGTCCGGCATGTGGCCATCATGGCGTCAATGCGGACGCTAGGTGTCCGCATTGACGGCTAACGTGCTGGCGAGCCGCCAACCAGACCCGGAGGCCAGCCATGAGTGACGTGATCCTCTTCCACCATGCCCAGGGACTCACCGAGGGGGTGCTGCATTTCGCAGAGGAGCTGCGCGCTGCCGGACACCGCGTCACCGTGCCCGACCTGTACGAGGGCCGCACCTTCGCCACGGTGGAGGAGGGGGTGGCCCACGCCCGGGAGATCGGTTTCGAGACCGTCCTGGAGCGCGCGCGGCAGGTGGCGGAGTCGCTCCCCGAGGGCCTGGTGTATGCCGGTTTTTCTCTGGGGGCGATGGCGGCGCAGATGCTGGCCCAGTCCCGCCCCGGGGCCGTCGGCGCCCTGCTCTTCCACGGGTGTGTCCCCCCCACCGAGTTTGGGGATGGCAACTGGCCCCCCGGCGTGGGCCTGCAGATCCATGCCATGGACCACGATCCCTACTTCGTAGACGAGGGAGATGAGGAGGTTGCCCGTGAGCTGGTGTCCCGGGTTCACGGTTCCCGGCTGTACCTCTACCCGGGCAACCAGCACCTCTTTGCGGATCGCAGCCTCGCCTCGTATGACCCGGAGGCAGCCCGGCTGCTGATGCAGCGCGTGCTGGCCTTCCTCTCCCTGGCCGGCCGGGAGGAGCCGGACACCCAGGAGGGGGAGCTCAAGATGCTCGAAGGCTACCTGGCACTTCAGCGGCAGACCATTCTGGCCAAGACCGCCGGGCTGGACCGCGAGGGAATGGCGAAATACCTGCCCACCTCCTCCCTCTCCCTGGGGGGCCTTCTTTACCACCTGGCTCTGGTTGAGGAGAGCTGGATGGAAGTGCGATACGCCGGACGGGAGCTCCCCGATCCCTGGCGGGGCGTCGACTTCGACGCCGATCCCGAGTGGGAGTTCCGCACCGGAGGCGAGCTCGAGCCAGAGCTGGTGCGCCAGCGCTACCGTGAGGCGGGCGAGCGCACCCATCGGGTGATCGCCGAGGCCGGAGCCCCCGACCACCTCTCTGCCATGCCCGCCCACAACGGCCGGCGCTTCTCCCTCCGCTGGGTCCTTCTGCATCTCATAGAGGAGACGGCGCGCCACATCGGGCACGCGGACCTGATCCGGGAGGCCATCGACGGGAGCGTGGGGGAGTAGCGCGACAGCTCCGGCACCCGGCCGGCGCTCCGGCCGGGGCCGCCGCCCCCACCTCGATCCCGGCCGGCCAGCACTGGGCCGACCGCGGCAGCACAACGTCAGAATGTCAGGGGATGGCGGGCAGCAGCTGGATCATCGCGGTTGGCGACGAGCTCCTCTCCGGGCACACCGGCGACTCCAACTCTCACTTCCTGGCCGGCAGGCTGCGGACGACCCCCTACCCCGTCTCCCGGATAGTTGTGCTCCCCGATCGGTTGTCGGCCATCGCGCGCGAGCTCTCGCTGGCCGCCGCTGGGGAGGCGGCCAGGGTCTTCTGCTGCGGGGGCCTCGGCCCTACCCCGGACGACCGGACCTATGAGGCCATCGCCGAATTCCTCGGAGTGCCCCTGGTTGCGGACCCGACCACCATGGAGCGGATCCGCACAAGGACCGCCGAGCTGTACCGCCAGGGGCGCCTCGACAGCCCCGAGCCCAACCCGGGGAACCGGAAGATGGCGCTGGTCCCTGAGGGGAGCCTGGTACTCCGCAACCCGGTGGGCAGCGCTCCGCCCACGGCGACCCGCCTGCCGGGAGAGCGCACGGCCAGGTGGCTGATTACGCTCCCCGGCGTTCCCGCGGAGCTGCGAGCCATAGTCGATCAGGAGGTGCTCCCCCGCTTCTGTGCCGGGGGACCGGCTTTGGCCTTTGGGGAGATTCGCTACAGCGGGGTGGCCGAATCCCAGTTCTACGGGGTCCTCACCCAACTGGGCGAAGAGTTCCCCCAGGTGAGCTTCGGATCATACCCTCAGCCGGCGCGCGGAGACCTGGTCATCCGGGCGTCGGCTTCAGACGGCCCGCAGCTGTCCCGGGCCCTCACCAGGCTGCGCGAAATCAGGCCGCCGGCCTGAACTCAGCAGGCCCGGGTCAGCGGGCCACCCGGTGCTTGTCGAAGCAGTTGCTGCAGTAGACCGGGCGGTCGTACTTGGGCTGGAAGGGCACCTGGGTCAGGGTCCCACAGTCCGCGCACACCACCTCGAACATCTGCCGCGGGGCTCGGGGGCCAGCCCCGTACCCTCCTCCGCTCCCTCCCTGGCGGGAAGCCTTGGCCAGCTGGCGGCAGGGCTGGCACCTGGTGGGCTGGTTGACCAGGCCCTTGGACTGATAGAACTGCTGCTCTCCGGCGGTGAAGATGAATTCCGACCCGCATTCCCTGCAGGTCAATGTAACGTCGACGAGGCTCAACCGAGCATCCTCCAACTATCCACTTAGCCAGGACCACTCGGCCGTGCCTTGAATCGCCGCCCGGAACTGTCTGGCGGCCGCCACTATAGCAAAGGCTGGGGCATTGCGAGCGATTTCCCTGGCGCCTGCCCTCTGGCGGGGTCAGCTCAGAAGGTGAAGAGGTCCAGCCCACCCGCCACCGGGAGGGCTACCCCAGTCACGTAGGCGGCCTCGGGACTGGCCAGGTAGCAGACCGCCGCAGCGATGTCCTCGGGGCGGCCCAGCTCCCTCATCGCGGTGCGGAGCACCATGCGGTCCACCACCGACGGCGGGGAGGTGCGGAAGCCCTCCGTCTCGATCGCCCCGGCCACCACGGCGTTGCTGGTGATTCGGTGGCGCGCCCCCTCCAGCGCCATCGAGCGCATCAGGCCGAGGATCCCGGCGGCGCTGGTGGCCACACTGGCGTCGCCGAAGCCTCCCTGCAGGGCGCTGACCGTGGACTTGTAGATGAGCCGGCCATATCCCCTGGCGCGCATGTGGGGCCAGGCCGCCTGCGTGCAGTTGAACGCCCCCGTGAGGTTCACCTCCAGGTCCCGGCGCCAGAGCTCAGGGGAGAGGTCCATGATCTGTCCCTGGTGGTCCGACACGCCGGCGCTGCTGACCAGGATGTCAAGGGATCCGAATTCCTCGGCCACCTGGTCGAAGACCTCGCGCACCCGCTGCCCGTCCGTGACGTCCAATTGCACGGCGCGGGAACGCCGGCCCATGCGGGTGATCTCGGCGGCCGTGGCCTCCGTGTGGACCCCCCCTTGGGACGCCATCACCTGGGCCATCACGCTCTCGCTCTTGGCGGCCACCCTCTCGACCTCGGGGTCCGATTCGGTGAGCAGATCGGTCACGACAACGTCGGCCCCGGCGCGGGCCAGGGCCAGGGCATCGGCGCGGCCCAGACCCCGGGAGGCTCCGGTCACCACCGCCACCCTGCCGCTGAGGTCGAACATGGACATTCTGCCGTCGAGTGTATCCCTCCTGCTATGGTGCCCCGGGGCCCTAGGCGGGGCCCGGCGCAGTTCCCGGGAGGCCCATGCGACCAGTAGGCGGCTGGACCGCGACCGTTGCCGCCGCTGCGGTGGCCTCCTCCCTCGCCCTGGCGGCTTGCGGCGGTAATGCCGAGACGTCGCGGAGCGGGCCGCGAATCCTGGCCGACGCTTCGGCCGCGATCAACTCGGTGAAGTCGTTCCGAATGTCCGCCAACGTCTCCACCTCCGGAGGGGTGGGCAGGTTCACCTTCGAGGTGGCCGGCAAGGGGGTGGGGGAGGGAACCTTCAGCCTCGGCAACCTGCAATTCCAGCTCGAGGAGGACCACGCCACCGACTACATCAAGAGCTCCAGCCTGTGGGGCAGCGTGGGCGGAGGAGCCTTGCAGCAGCTGCTCACCGGGCACTGGGTCTCGCTGCCGGCGTCGAACACGCTAGCCCAGCAGCTCACAGGTGGACTCGGTGCCCTCACCTCTCCATCTCAGACCGCCGCCTCCCTCACCAAGGGGGAGCCCAAGGCTCGACGGGAGGGAACCTCAACCGTGGACGGCGAGGGGGTGGTGGTGGTTCGCGAAGCCGGTGGGGGAGAGGTGTTGGTGGCGACCCAGGGGCCGCCCTATCCGCTGGAGTTCCGCCTGGGCAACGGGACCACCCTGTACCTCTCCGATTTCGGCGGGGCCTTCAACATCCATCCCCCCGCCCACTCACTCAGCCTGCTCAACGTGATCGCCGGATTGCAGTCCGGCGCGCCCTGAGGCGCCGGCTCAGAGCGAGCGCAGCTCCATCTCCGCCTTGGTAAGGGCCGGCTCCCCCGATCCGTTGCGGGCCTCCAGGGTCAGCACCATCCGCCCGGCGCTTGCCTCCTTCACCTGCGGCTGACCGCTGATTCGATCTTCCGAGGGCACCGGCGCGGAGAACCGGCATGAGACCCGGGATACGTAGGCCACCTCAGCCGCCCATTGCTCGAGAGGTGCCGCCGCAGCCGCCATGGTTAGGAGTCCGTGGGCGATGGTGGACGGCAGACCCACGGCCCTGGCGAAGTTCGGGTCGAGGTGAATGGGGTTGTGGTCACCCGAGGCCTCGGCGTATTCGTTGATCCGCGCCTGGGAGAGGCGCACCGATAGCTCAGGCGGCTCCACCTCATCGCCGGGGGCCATGCTCTTCAGAGGTCCCGTGACCCTCACGGGGCGCTCCGGACCAGGAAGAGGCTGCGCGAGTGGGCGGCATCGTGCCCGGCCTGGTCCCGCCCCGTGCAGGTCAGCTCCAGGAAGACCATCCCCCGGCGCTCCTCTGCCCTGGTGATCTCACCTCCCGGTGTCAGTTGCTCCTCGAACCGAACCGGCCGGTCGAACCAGAAGTCCTGCTCGCCGTGCAGCAGACGGGGCAGGTCAAGGCCGACCTCAGGGTCCGAGAAGAGCAGGGGAACGATGGGCCAGAGGAGGTAGACGGAGGCGAAGGTGGCCAGCGGCCGGCTCGGCTCCCAATCCGCCCCGTCCCATACCGCCCGAAGGTAGGCGCGGTGCCGTTCACGATCCACGATCTGCGGGCCAGCCTCGTAGCGGCGGCCGAGGCACTCCGGATTGAAGGCCATGACTCAGCCAGCATACGCACTCGGTGCTAGGCTGGCCGGGTGCCCACCTGGGCGACGTTGAGGGCGAGAGGCCGCCTCGGAAGGGGCAGTTGGGCCGGTCGCTGGGGTTTGGTCGCTGTGCTCGCCCTGCTCACCGCCGCCGTCGGGACCGGTCCCTCTGCTGTGGAGGGGCAGCACCTGCCCCCGGCCAGTCCACCCACCCGCACCAGCCCGGCCGGGTACGACCAGCCGGGACCCAATCGTGATCAGGCTCGACTGCTGGCCATGAGGCTTCTGGCCGAATCATGGCTGCCGCCGGCCGCGACCGGGATGCTGGTGCCCACCCATGGGCCGCTGAGCCAGCCCCAGACCACGTTCGCCGACGTCAACCTCATTGACCTGAGCGCCGCCTACGAGGCGACCATGCGCACCTTCCTCTTCCAGGAGGAGCTGGCACGGCAAGCACCTCCGGGAACCAGCTATTCCGGTGGCGGCACCCTCTCCGGGCCGGGAACTCCGGACGTGTACTCTCTGGCGTTTGCACCGCGCCAGCTGCCCTCCTTCGCCGAGGCGGCTCAGCTCGTCTACTCCTACTACGGTTACGGGCCCAAGACCCTGATTCGGATCGACTCCGAGGTGGTCTGGCGTCCATTCCGAGGTCAAGCCACCAAGCTGCCGCCCCGGCTGACCCGGGCGCTGGTCCGCTCCGTGCCCCAGTCCAGCCCCACCTCGCTCCGTCCCCAGAGCATCAGCCTCGGGCCCGGGCCCGAGCTGGGCGCCCTCGTCTCAGCGGTCAACTCCGAGCCGGCGGCACCCCCGGGCTTCGTGCCGTGCGCCGCCATTCAGCA
This sequence comes from bacterium, assembly GCA_021816695.1. Classification (GTDB taxonomy): domain Bacteria; phylum Chloroflexota; class Dormibacteria; order Aeolococcales; family Bog-877; genus JAJYXT01. The sequence continues at coordinate 14,899 of JAKAXE010000044.1, forward strand.
GATGATCACGGTGAGCTTCTACGCCGGCACGCGCCGTCTGGCCCAGTTGACCCAGTACGTGGGTTGCGTCGACTTCAACCTGCGTCTCGACGGGCGGTCGATACTGCTCCAGGCCAGTCCTACCCTGGGCGTCCTCCAACGCCTCCTGCGCAGCTGAGCCGACCGTCTCCAGGCCTCTCCCAGACCTCCGAAGGCCGCGCGTCGTCGCCGGACGGCTCAGCCGGCTCCCAGCTTTGACAGCGCTTCCACCCCTCTGGTAGGGTGGCCGAGGTGCCGCTGGGGAGAGGCGGCCGGGCAAGGAAGCTTGGGGAGAAGCTGCTTGCAACGTGTGAACTCGCGCCTGGTGCATGGTGCCGTGGCGCTGCTGGCGACCGGTTTGGTCATGGTCGGGCTGCTGGGCGGCACCCCTGGAGCGATCCAGGCGGCGTCCCAGTCCACCGGCTACTGGCCCGCCCCCGCGGCGGCCGGCGCCGGCCTCTACTACGACAAGCCGGCCGCGGTACCGGGCAGCATCCCGGTCGTCCCGGCCCCGATGGTGGATGCCACCTCGAAGGCAAGCCTCGTCACGCTGGCGGCCAGCCATGGCACATCCGCGGCGGAGATGGCCTGGGCCAATCAGGTTCCCGCCGGAACCTCGCCCCGCCCAGGCCAACCCCTGCTCATCCCGCCCCCCGGCCCGGCGGTACTCGTGCGGGTGCTGCCCGGGGAGGATCTGCAGTCCTTTGCGGCCCGCTTCCGGGTAAGTGCTGGGGTGGTGCTCAACTACAACAACCTGGGCGGGAGCCAGCTGGTGCCCGACAGCTTTCTGCTCATGCCCAAAGCGGCGTCCCCCTCGTCGCTGCCGGTGCAGGACTTCCTACCCCAGACCGCCGGGGTTCCCGAGGTGACTCCCAGCCAGCCCCGCTCCCCCAACCCCTTCCCCTGGGGCCAGTGCACCTACTGGGTGGCCAGCCAGCGCTACGTACCCTGGGAGGGCAACGCCATTGACTGGTGGGCGGAAGCGCGCGCCTACGGTGTTCCTGAAGGGCTGGTGCCCGTGGCCGGGGCGATCGCGGTCTACAACATCGGCTACTACGGGCACGTGGCCTACGTCACCAAGGTTTTGGCCAACGGCAGCTGGCAGCAGACCGAGATGAACGTCTACGGCCTGGGGGTCGAGGACACCCGCACCATGGTCCCCGGCGAGGACGGATTCGTCGGCTTCATCTACTGACGACTGCCCGGCCCACGCCCTCCTCGTCCCGGCGCGGAACCTGGCCGCCCCGAGCCGCGTTGGAATGATCAGGATGCGAGTGCCGCAGGACGTGACTTGACGGGGAACCGCGCCCCCTGGCGTCGCCTCCGGCTTCTCCTACCCGCCGTCTTGGTGCTGGTCGTGGCCATCGGCGCCCTGCAATACCTGCGGCCCGTCCCGCCCATCCAGTTGGTTCGGGCTGCCCCCTCGACGGTCACCATCCCCGGAAGGCTGGCCCCCCTGCCCTGGCCCCAGTTCGGCGAGGCGGCGGTGGCCGTCGACGGGGTGGGCCTGGTGGGGAGCCACGGCGGCGATCAAGCCGAGCCGATCGGCAGCGTCGCCAAGGTGATGACGGCGGTCCTCGTGCTCAAGGACCACCCGCTGCAGCTGGGCGCGCCGGGTCCCACGGTCACCGTGACCGCGGCGGATGTCGCCACCTTCCAGCAGGACCTGGCCGGGGGCCAGTCCGTGGTCCCCGTGGCCACCGGTGAGGTGCTCACCGAGCTGCAGCTGCTGGAGGCCATGCTGATCCCCTCCGGCAACAACGTCGCCACCCTGCTCGCCCAGTGGGACGCCGGCAGCGAGAGCGCCTTCGTCAGCAAGATGAATGCCGAGGCTCATCGCCTGGGCCTGACCCACACGACCTACGCTGACGCCAGCGGGCTCTCCCCGGCCACCGTCAGCGACGCGGCCGACCAGACCCGGCTGGCTGAATACGCGATGGCCAACCCGGTGTTCGCTCAGATCGTGGCCATGCCCCAGGTAACCCTCCCGGTGGCCGGAGTCACCTACAACGTGAATGCCGACGTGACCCACGGGGGCATCGTCGGGGTCAAGACCGGCTCGACCCCGCAGGCCGGTGGCTGCTTCGTGTTTGCCTACCAGACCGCCGTGGGGTCAAGGTCGGTGCTGGTCGTGGGCGCGGTCCTTGGCCAGGGTGGCACCAGCGTCCTGGACGACGCCCTGGCAGCGGGGGTGCAGCTGGCCCACGCCCTGGGGCCCCAGATTCGGCTGTTCCCCCTGCTCAGCCCGGCGACGGTCGTGGCTCGGCTCGAACCGGCCTGGTCGACGCCGATCGCGGTCACCCCCTCGCAGTCCTATACGGCGCTGGGCTGGCCCGGTCTCAGGCTTCACCTCCAGGTGGACTCGCTTCGGCTCAGCACCGTCCTGCGGGCCAGCCGGAAGGTCGGGACCGTGATGGTGGAGTCGCCGGCCGGACGAGTCTCCCTCCCCCTCGAGGCGCCCTCTCCGGTTCGCGGTCCCTCGCTCCGATGGCGGCTCACCCGGATATGAGCCGCAGGACGGCCGAGCGCCCCTGATTCTTCCGGGGCGCTCATGGGGGAATGGCGCCAGGTGTCCCGGTCGCCGCACCCTGTCCGGCACAGCGGCCGGCGCGCTAACCTAGGAACCGGATCGTCCAGCATCCGAACGAGACGGGCCGGCTCGCCCGGCCGCACTTCGTCGACCACTCCGGGGAGGAATCCGATGGCCGAGGGCAGGAAGGCGAGCAGCAAGGGTGTCCGGGACTCCAAACCCGTGGCCCGAGGACGGGCGAATTCCTTCACCGATGAGGAGCGCGCCGCCATGCGGGAGGCCGCCCGCGAGCGGCGCATCAACCAGTCCGACCCTGCGGCCGGCGAGCGCGAGGTGCTGGCCAAGATCGCAGAGATGCCAGAGTCAGATCGGGCGATCGCCGAGCGGCTGCATGACCTGGTCAAGGCGACAGCCCCTCACCTCACCGCCCGTACCTGGTACGGCATGCCCGCGTACGGGCAGGCTGGGGCGATCCTGCTCTTCTTCCAGAGCGCTCAGAAGTTCAAGTCCCGCTACGCGACCCTGGGCTTCAGCGACAAGGCCAAGCTGGATGACGGTGGGATGTGGCCCACTACCTACGCCCTCAGGCAGTTCGGGCCCGAGGAGGAGGCGCGGGTGGAGGAGCTGCTGCGCCGGGCGGTGGGCTGACGCCGAGGAGGGGCTACCTCGCGAGGGACTTCGCCTAGCCGGCGAAGCGGTAGCCGATCCCCGGCACGGAGTGGATGTAGGTCGGATGCTCCGCGCTGGGCTCGATCTTGCGCCGCAGGCGGTACACGTGGGCGTCCACGGTGCGGGTCTCGATCTCGACCTCATACCCCCAGACTCGGCGCAGGAGCTCGGCCCGGCTCATCACCTGGCCCG
>JAKAXE010000045.1 GCA_021816695.1 bacterium
TCGATAGGCAGGCAGTATGCCCGCCGTCCGATCTCACTGTCAAACCGCGGCCCGGTCCGCAGGGATATGGGGACAGCGCCGGCCGAGGCTTAACATTGAAGGCTGGAGTCGGCAGCGGACCGCGGGGGAGATCGCATGGTGCAGAGCTTGGCAACCGACCCCTTGGGGGTTCGGCGGCAGCTGGGACCGGGCGGACCCACCTACTACAGCCTGGCGGCCCTCAGGGCGCAGGGACTGGCCGACCCCGGACGGCTGCCGATGACGGTGCGGGTGTGGCTGGAGATGCTCCTCCGCCATGCGGGAACCGCCCACGCCAGCCCCGAGGACGCCCTCCGGCTCGCCGGTTGGGCCGGAGCCTCACGGTCGGAGGGTGAGCTGCCCTTCTTCCCTTCCAGGGTGCTGCTGCAGGACTTCACCGGAGTTCCGGCGGTGGTTGATCTCGCCTCCATGCGCTCTGCGGTGGAGGCTGCGGGAGGGGACCCTGCGCGGATCGACCCCATGGTCGACTGCGATCTGGTGATCGACCACTCGGTCCAGGTGGACGCATTCGGCAGTCCCCGGGCCTATGACCGCAACATCGACATGGAGTACCAGCGCAACGAGGAGCGGTATCGCCTGCTGCGCTGGGCCCAACAGGCCTACCGGGGCTTCCGGGTGGTCCCGCCCGGGATGGGGATCTGTCACCAGGTGAATCTGGAGTACCTCGGCCGGGTCGTAACCGTCCAAGATCGCGGCGACGGCCCGGTGGCACTTCCGGACACCCTGGTGGGAACCGACTCCCACACCACCATGATCAACGCTCTGGGGATCCTGGGCTGGGGCGTCGGTGGGATCGAGGCCGAGGCCGCCATGCTGGGACAGCCGATGCTGCTGGGCATGCCCACGGTGGTGGGAGTGCGCCTCACCGGGCAGCTGCCCGCGGGGGTGACTGCCACCGACCTGGTGCTGAGGGTCACACAGTGGCTGCGGGCCTACGGGGTGGTCAACAAGTTCGTGGAGTTCTCCGGGGACGGGCTCGACCACCTATCCGTGGCCGACCGGGCCACCATCTCCAACATGGCACCGGAGTACGGGGCCACCGCCTCGCTCTTCCCGGTGGACCAGGCGGTTCTCGACTACCTGCTCACCACGGGAAGGAGTCCAGAGCAGGTCGATCTGGTGGAGCGGTACACCAAGGAGCAGGGCCTCTTCAGGGTCACCGGCGCCGCGAGTCCCGACTTCACCGAGCGGTTGGAGCTCGACCTGGGCTCGATCGAACCCAGCGTGGCCGGGCCACGCCGCCCCCAGGATCGGGTGCCGCTCGGACAGATCGACGAGAGCTTCCGGGTGGCCTTCCCTCCGGCCAGCCCTCTGCCCTTCACCCCCGGGCAGCCCGCGTTGGAGGATGGGGCGGTGGTGATCGCCGCCATCACCTCCTGCACCAACACTTCGAATCCCAGTGTGATGGTGGCCGCTGGCCTGCTGGCCCGGAAAGCCCGGGAGAGAGGGATCGCTCCTCCTCCTTTCGTGAAGACCAGCATGGCCCCGGGGTCGCGGGTGGTGACGGACTACCTGCGCCGGGCCGACCTTCTCCAGGAGCTGGAGGGAGTCGGGTTCGACGTGGTGGGCTATGGCTGCACCACCTGCATCGGCAACAGCGGGCCCCTCCCGGAGTCGGTGGGGGCCGAGGTGAGCGAACGCAACCTAAGCGTGGCGGCGGTGCTGAGTGGCAACCGCAACTTCGAGGGCCGCATCCATCCCCAGGTCCGGGCCGCCTACCTCGCCTCCCCGCCCCTGGTCGTGGCCTTCGCCCTGGCCGGGACCGTGCGCCGCGACCTCACCTCCGAGCCGCTGGGGCTGGACCGTGAGGGAACGCCGGTGTTCCTCAGCGAGCTCTGGCCCAGCGCGGAGGAGGTGGCCAGGGTCGTGGCCGACGCCGTCCGGCCGGAGTTCTTCCACGATGAGTACGAGCGGATCTTCCAGGGCGACGAACGGTGGCGGGCGCTGGACAGCCCCACCGGTCCGGTGTTCCAGTGGGACCAGGACTCCACCTACATCCGGGAGGTGCCTCTATTCGATGGTGCCAGGAGGTCGGCCGCCCCGGTGCCGGACATCAGGGATGCCCGGGTCCTGGCGCTGCTGGGCGACTCCATCACCACCGACCACATCTCGCCGGCGGGATCGATTCCCGCCAGCAGCCCGGCCGGCCTTTACCTCCAGAGTCTCGGGGTTAAGCCCCAGGACTTCAACAGCTACGGCTCCCGCCGGGGGAACCACGAAGTGATGATCCGGGGCACCTTCGCCAACGTCAGGTTGCGCAATCGGCTGGCGGGCGACCGGGAGGGAGGCTTCACCCGGCACCTCCCCGATGGCGAACTGACCACCATCTTCGAGGCCGCGGAGCGCTACCGGGCCGAGGGGGTTCCGCTACTGGTCATCGGCGGCAAGGAGTACGGATCTGGCAGCTCCAGGGACTGGGCCGCCAAGGGCACCCGACTCCTGGGGATCAGAGCCGTGCTGGCCGAGAGCTTCGAGCGAATCCACCGAAGCAACCTGGTCGGGATGGGAGTGGTGCCTCTCCAGTTCCTTCCCGGTCAATCTGCCGCGTCGTTGGGCCTGGACGGCAGCGAGTTGTACTCGCTGGAGGGCTTGGACCGGGAGCTGGCTCCGGGCGCCCACCTTAAGCTCGCCGTGACGGCCACAGACGGGGCCCGGCAAGAGGTGGAGGTGGTGGCCCGGGTGGACAATCTGACCGAGATCGCCTACCTGCGCCACGGCGGGGTGCTGCCGTTCGTCCTGGGCCAGTTCCTCCAGAGCTAGCGCCACTTGCAGCTCCACCAGGCGTCGCCCGCGCGCCGGGTCCTCATCGGGCAGGGCGCGGTCCGGGAGCTGGCCGCCGAGGTCTCGCGTGGCGGGGGCAGCCGCGTTGTGCTGGTCACCTCCGCCACCCTGCGGGCGCGGACCACCCTGGTGGACCAGGTGGTGGCGGAGCTGGAGGGACACCACCTGGCCACCTTCAGCGAGGTCGGCGAACATACTCCGCTCTCGGCCGTCACCCAGCTCCAGGATCTCCTGGAGCAGACCTCAGCGGACTGCGTTGTCAGCTTCGGTGGGGGCAGCGTCATCGATGGGGTGAAGGCTGCCGTCCACCAGCGGGGCACAACTGGGATCTTCCACGTGGCGGTCCCCACCACCCTGTCGGGCGCGGAATTCACCCCTACGGCCGGGGTCACCGAGGACGAGACCCGGCTGAAGCGAGGGGTGAGGGACCCGGCAGCGGCGCCTTCCATCGTGCTCCTGGACCCGGAGGTTACCCTGGCCACCCCAGAGAGACTTTGGCTCTCATCTGGGATCCGGGCTCTCGACCACGCGGTGGAGACTCAATGGGCGCCCGAGGGCGACCCGCTGGCTGGGCTTTTGGTACGAGCTGCGATCCCCAAGCTGCTGGCGGCCCTGCCCCGCTGCCGGAGGGATCCCGACGATCTTGACGCGCGCTACGACGCCCAACTGGGCGCCTGGTGGGCAGCGACGGGCCTGGCGGGGTCCACGATGGGCCCCAGCCATCAGCTGGGGAGGCTCCTGGGCGCCACCTTCCAGGTGCCGCACGGAATAACCTCCTGCGTCTTCCTGCCCGCAACCCTGGAGTGGCAGTTGGAGCGCGCCCCTTCCCTGGTGGGCCTGCTGGGCGAGCCGTTCGGGGTGCAGGCCCCGGAGGAAGTGGTCTCCGCGTGCCGCCAATTCATCACCGGGCTCGGTCTGCCAACCAACCTCGCCGGAGCCGGGCTCGACCGAGGGGCCGTGGATCGCTTCCTGGAGATGGCTCCTCCGGAGTGGCATCCGATCGTGAAGCGAGCCACTCAGGGCTGAACCTCCGCTCGGGCCGCGCCCGCCCCGACAGGCGCCACTGGAGGCCCGGGTCGGGACGCCCGGGTGGAGAAGGCGGAGCCCACGAGGATCAGGACAAAGCCGGCGCCCATCCCCAGGCGGAAGGACTCGCCCAAAACCCATACCCCGAGGATCACCGCCACGGCCGGGTTCACGTAGGTGACCACCGTGGCCCGCACCGCCCCCACCTCGGCGATCAGGGCAAACATGACCAGGAACGCCATGGCTGTGCAGACGACTCCCAGGGTGAGGATGGCCGCCAGCGGCCCCGGGGCTGGCACACGGGCCGGATGAAGAGCAAGGAAGGAGGGAAAGTAAGCGAGGGCGCAGACCGCCAGGGAGGTGGCCACGACCTGCAGGCTCGGGAGATCGGCCAGCCGCCGGGCGATGATCTGGGGCCCGATGGCGTAGCAGACCACCACCACAGCCATCTCCGCTCCCGACGCGGCCGTGAGCCCTCCCAGGTCCGACCCCAGAACAAGGGCTACTCCCAGAACGCCCACCAGGAGGCCCACCAGCTGAGCGCGACCGAGGTGGTCCTGCCGCGAGCCGCGGAGGGAGATCACCGCCCCGACCAGGGGTACGGCTGCCACCAGCAGGCCAGAGAGGGAACTGGTGATGTGCTGCTCGGCGGTGGAGAGCATCAGCCAGGGCACGGCGATCTCGATCGCCGAGTATGAAAGCACCCACCTCCAGCGCCGCAGCACCGCCAGCATCTGGCCGCGGGATAGCGCCACGGGCATCAAGATCAGGGCCCCGATGGCGGTGCGGGCAAAGACCAGAGTGGCGGGGCTCACGGCCTCCACCGAGACCCGGATCAGTAGATAGGGGATTCCCCAGAGGATGCCCAGGGCCGCGAATAGCAGCAATCCTCGCCTGGTCAAGTGGCACACCGCATCGACTGGCAATCTCCGGCATGGGGCAAGGGATGCCGGGGCCGCGAGCAGCCCAGCCTGAGGCCCCCGCCGCCGCGATCATAGCAACTTCGAACTGATGTGCGGACCCGGTCCAGGCCAAGGCCGTGGGTGTCACTGAGCCCGCCCCTAGTCGTGTTCACGGCGGCCCCCGCATTCCGGGCGGGAGGCTCGACGCGCCGGTGCGCCGGTGTATTCATGAGCCGAGGGTCGCAGGCGAACTCGGCCAGAGCTAGACCGATCCGGACAGAGGACAGGTTCTGTCCGGATATGTCTGCCCGGGAACTATCGCAGGACCTGCGGAGGTGGAGCGGTGGCACCGGGGACGCCTGCCGTACCCCCAGCAGGACTCGAACCTGCGCACCCGGCTCCGGAGGCCGGCGCTCTATCCACTGAGCTATGGGGGCGGCAAGTCGCCCTCTCCCTCGCACGGAGGGAGGCTAGGGGATAAGCCTACTCGTCCTCGTCGCCGATGGTGAACATCAGGCCGTCCTGAACGTCGTAGAGGGCGTCCATCCATTCGGCGATGGTGACGTCCTCCGGGCGAAGCCGGGCCACCTGGTGGTTCTCCCGGCCGAGAAGCCGGCGGCACTGGGCCCTGAGGTGCGCGGGCACCACCACCTCGTCGGCGATGTTGAGCTGCTCCAGCTCATTGAGCAAGCGGTCGATGAACAGGATCTTGTTGCGGCGGGCGTCTCTCTCCCGTCGGCTCAGTTGGTCGACCTCGTAGAGCTTGGATATCTCCTTGGAGGTCTCAGCGATGGTGGGCAAGCGTTCTCCCCGCGATGAATACAGCTGTCAGTGGCTGCGGCCGAGGGCCGGCTTCCGCCTCACTTAGGGGCATCGTAGATGGGACGCGGGGCGCCGTCAAGAGCGATCAGGCGCCCCCCAAGGGGTATCAGCAGGCGTAGTCGGAGTCGAAGGGCCTGGAGAACCACTGGGTGAGCTCTACCGCCCCGCCGGTGAAGGAGCTCAGCTGGCAGTTGGAGACCGCTCCCGAGAGCTTCCGCGCACCGGGGATCCAGTCCGGGAGGTTGGTCAGTGGAACACCCGAGGTCCCGATCCCACCGCTCGTGACCTTGCCCCACTGATACGAGGTGGAGTAAACGCCCACCTTGGAGACTCCTGCCGCTGTCAGGGCGGCCACCATCCCCTGGAGGTCGGCCACGTTCATGGCCACTCCGGTGGCACCTGACTGCCAGCTGTTGGCGGTCTCGACATCGAGCCACCAGGGATAGGCCGACGGCGAGGCGGGCACTGTGGTCTTGGCACCTTGGGCATTTATGGCGTTGCCAGCGCTCGTCAGCCAGGTGGTGTCCTGGGCAGCCTTGTTGTACCCGTACTGCCAGGCACAGGCGGTGGAGTTGGCGCCAACTTTCGGAGAGCCAGAAGCCGCGCAGGACCCGTACGGGTCCGCACTGCTGCTGCTGGTCGGCCAGTCAGAGACGGTGTTGCCCGGGTCAGCGGTGTTGACGTACAGGCTGGCCTTCGGCTGTGAAGTAGTGCCGCCGGAGGCCGCCACCGCCCAGTAGAGCTCGCTCTCGGAGTAGCTCGGGTAGGCGGTCGAGGGGCCCAGACAGGGGTTGAGCGTGTTGGCCAGGCCGTCGTTCACCCCCACTATCCCGAACGCCTGTCCCGAGGGCAGGCTCCCGCCGCACTGAGGATAGGAGACGTCGTTGCCGATGGTGCTCGAAGTTCCACCTCCTCCCCCGCCGCCACCGCCGTGACTCGGCCGGGCCGCCAGCACGGGCGACGCCGTGAGCATGGCGAGGGTCGCGGCCAGCGCGGCTCCCCAGCCGAGAACCCGGGGCACCCCGGGGTGGCCTGGGCGAACAAGCATCATCTCTACTCCTAGGCTTGGGAACGACGATCCTCAATGTTTAAACCTGTACCGGTGCCCAAGTACCCAGGGACGGGCTGCGACTATGGAACGCCATAGGAGGCGCCCGCTCGGGCCCGAGTTAGCGCGCTGAGCTCCAGCCAGAGTGATCCCGGGCTTTCGTCCACCTCCATCTGCACCAGGGCGGAGCGACCACATTGACCTCGGCCTGGGCAATGCCGAGCCGAATGCCCTCCGCGCCCACCAGCCGCGTCGGCAACCCGGTTGCCGGACGCGCCGACTACCGTTCCACCCGGATCGGTGGCACACCTCCCCACCGCGATCTTGCCGCTGCCAGACGTATACCGGGCCTATCGGATGGCGACCTGCCAAGCTGCATCCAGTCCCGATCGGAGGGCCCCGGCCCACGCTTGATCCTCCGCTCTCTCGCGGGGGCGCGATCTCACCGGCGCGAGGCTACCAACTCCGGTTGGGCGGCCGGGAGGGCGTAGGCTCTCGGGGTCCGCTCCCTGGCACCAATTTCCGAAGGGTCACCCGGGGCACGCGGCCCCGGCCCTTGCTATGCCCGGGCCAAAGTCCCGCTCATGATCCGCGGTGGCGATCCCCGGGCAACTCCGACAGACCGGCGCGCACCTGCGCCCTCGGGTCGTTTGATCGGAAGCCGCCGGCCCGCCCGCCGGCGATAGCCGGCTGGGGCCGGGACAGTCCTTTGAAGGCCAGTACCTGCGAGACTGCCGCAACCAACTCGGTGCGGGGCAGGCTGCCGGATTGAACCGCGGCCACGATGGCGGCGATGGTGGCGGAGGTGACAGCTCCCAGCTGAGCGGAGGTGGCATTGAATAGCAGAAGGTCAGCCCCAGCCTGGAGCGCCGCCACCGCTGCCTGGGCAACCGAGTACCCCGCCGCGCTAAGAGCCCCGGCGGAGAGGGAGTCCGTCATGACCAGACCCTGGAAGTGGAGCTGCTGACGGAGCACTCCTTGGATCACAGCGCTGGAGATGCTGGCGGGGAGGTCGGTCAGGCCCGGTACCGAGGCGTCGGCGACCATCACCGCCGGGAGCCCCTGGCTGACGGCTGATGCGAATGGGAGCAGGCCGCCCGTCTGCAGCTGAGAGTAGGGGAGGGTGGTGGCCGGCCCGTCATCGGTGTTGCCGGTGGAGGAGCCAAGCCCGGGAAAGTGCTTGACCACAGGGGTCACGCCCGCGGCGATCAGCCCCCTGGCGAAGGCGATCCCGTCGGCTGCGGCCGTCGCCCAGCTGGTGCTGAACGACCTGGTGCCGTCCGGATCGGTGGCACTCGGCCCGGGGCCCCCATCCAGATCCAGAACCGGAGCCAAATCCACTGTCACGCCCACAGCGCGAAGGCGCCCGCCCACAGAGAGACCCAGCTGCTGGATCTGCTGCGGCGACATGGTGGCAGCCATCTGTCGCGCTGAGGGCAGCGGCCCCACGAGATTGCTGAGGCGCTGGACGGCACCGCCCTCCTCATCGGTCATCACCGAGGGTGGCTCACCTGACGGGGCGAGCGCTTCGAGGGACGCCAGCTGCTGGGCCAGATTTTCTGGACCGGAGGATCCGTAGAGGATGATTCCCCCCACCCCCATCTGAACCTCCGCGGAGACCGCGGACACGTCCTCGGCCTGTGCCGGCACCACCAGAACCTGGCTGGCGAGGCGTGCGAGGCTCCATCCCCCGGGTCCACTTGACGGTGATGCCGATGGAGTTGCGGTTGGAGGGGACGGCGTTCGTGGCCGGGGCGACGGGCCGGCCCCCCCTGAGCCGCTGGCACACCCCGCCAGCAGCGCACCCGTGGCAAGCACCGCCGCTGCAATCCAAACCGAGCTTCGCCCTCGCCACGGGCTCCGGTCCGAAGCGGAGCCGCGGTGGGAGGTCCCCTGTCGTCCCGCCGCTTCTGGGCGAGGACCGTCTGGAGCAGCCTGCCGTGCCCGGTGACGACGTTCCCAGAAAGAGGGCTCTTGGGCCAGCCGCAAGGCGCGTCTCCCCCGGCTCCGGAAGCCTGGCCGGGTGGATCGACCAGGCGGTGCCCCAGGCGCTCGGAGGGGCCGCTGGAACGAGTCGTCTCCGGCCTGGCGAATAGCGAGTGATCCCCAGCGCGGACTCCCGCTGGTTCGAGTGCCCTCCCCGACGTCCACTTAAGAGGCACCCCTACCGAGGTGTGCGCTGGGACCGCGGTTCATGGTGCCACTCTATTCGTGATTTGCCACTAGGCGGAGGGCGTCCCAGAGGCGGACTCCGCGACTGACCCGGTGCAGGCGGCGATCGGCATTCTCAGGCGCAGACGCGGTTCAGCCTCCGGGGATCTGCGGCGGAGCAGAGGCTGGTGCCAGTCGGCCATGGGCTGCCACATCCACCGCCCAGCCCCGCGCGAATAGGGGACCGCGGATCCACGGCAGCCTTCCTCCGAGCCACGAACGCGGTGTCGGACCAAGGGATCTTGGCAATACATAGGCCGAGGTTTTGGCGTCGGCGGCGCTCGCCTTGACGCTGGACCGTGGCGGTGCTAGGCTCCTGCCAACCTCGGGCCGAGGACTCAAGACAACGCCCTTCCGCCTCGGACTGCCGAAGAGTCCGCACCGGTGGAGGTGGTGAGATGGGCATCAGGTTCCGCTGGACAATGTGGGCGGGTGTGGCGGTGGCAGCCGCAACGGTCAGCAGTGCCGGTGTGCTGGCCGCGACACCGTCATCCTCCAACGTTTCCGGCTTCGAAGTCGCAGCCACCTCGACCGATGGACAGTTTGTGGGCTCGATTGGCCAGGGGACGGAGCTCGCCGGTGGGTACTTCTACACCAACGTCATCCACCAGGCGTTGAAGGAGCAGAGCAAAGGATCAGTGACCGCCATCTGTGGCACCGGGGAAGTGCCGTCATCCGGTGGCTCCTCAATTGCCAGCCCTTGCAACTCGGGGAACCCCATTAGCAGCGTTACCGTCTACCTGCCCAGCGGCAATGCGGTGAAAGGTGAATTCGAGTACGCGGACTCGGGAGGTGGCAACAGCAACCAAGGCATCGTCTTTGAGGGGAACTCCGGCGGCACCAGCTCGTGCCCCGCAAGGCAGTATTTTTCCGTAGTGGACCTTGTGAACTTCAACCAACTCCATGACTCGTATGAGTTTTCCGTGACCCTCACCCACTACAGCTACGACCTCTTTGGGGACTGCATAACTTACTTCGCCACCATCTCCGGGACGATGACCCTGCAATAGCCCCACTGGCGACCTCACCCTCGACGGCACGCCGGGCGGTCTGGGCCAGGAATTAGCCGCTCCGGCGTGCCGGGCGCACCGATGGAGCGGGTCCGGGTGAGAGGTCTCCGGCCGCGATCGCGACCGGACCATGAGGGGCAGATATGATCAGGCGACCCTCGTCGTCCACCCCCTCCATCCGGCCCACGAGGGGAACTGACCCGCTGACCACCTGAACCTCCTCGCCGATCCACTCGGCCCGTTCCAACCAAGCCTGCCGGAGCGCAGGGAAGCCTAGGTCGCTCCAGCTTCGGTAGTGGTCGTTGAGGGAGGCCAGCACCTCAGCGGCCAGCTCGTCCCCGCTCCCCCGCCACCCTTCGCCGTCCAGGGCGGTGGCTTCTAGCGCGATGGCATGGTCGACGAGGGCACCGTCCCAGAATGCGTTGCACCCCACCCCAACCGCCACCGCCTGGCCCGCCTCGGTCCACAGGGACTCGACCAGGGTCCCGGCCACCTTGCGCCCCCCGATGAGGCAGTCGTTGGGCCACTTCAGCCTCACCGAAGGGCCTCCAGCCGCCTCGATCCCCCGGGCGACCGCCAGTCCGACCACGAGTGGGAGGGGGGCGATCGGACGAGAGCTCGGCGGGCGCAGGAGCAGCGAGAGCATCAGGGACGTCCCGGGCGGCGCCTGCCAGCTCCGCCCCGCCCGGCCCCGGCCGTGGGCCTGTTGGTCCGCAATCACGCAGAGCCCCTCCGGCTCGCCCTGCCGCGCCGCCGCCAAGATGAGGTCCTGGGTGCTGCCCACCTGGGCCAAAAGGCGCACCCGCCAGGGCACTCGCCTGGACGCCAGCTCCTGCCGGAGTGCCTCCCTGTCTCCCCACGCCGGGATTCGCCCACGAGCGGGGCCTGAAGTCAGGTTCACTCCCGTATACTGCGGCCTCGTGGAGAACTGGGAGCGGATCGAGCTCTTCAGCTCTTTCCTCAAGCTGACCGGGGACATCGAGGTCGTGGCCCCACTGCGGCTGACCGACGTCGTCAACCGGATGACGGAGTATTTGGAGGTCCGGCAGCTGACCCTGGAGCCGCTGGCCAGCACCTACCCGGTGATCAGCACCGTGGAGGAGTCGGCGATGGTTGCCAAGCGCTCCATCCTGATGCTGGCGCCGGTGGGCGAATCTCTGGCGGATACCGGGGGCCGGCGGGCGCTTCTGGAGCAGAAGGTGGCACACCAGGTGGCCCTCACCATCGACACCTTCTCCTTGGTCTGCGAGGTCTTCCTCGAGCCGCGGCTCAGCCTCCGCGAGACACTGGAGAGGAGTGTCGACGACTTCCTTCCGGTGCGCAACCTGAATGCCGTCTGGCTTCCGGCGCTCACCCACGAGCGGGTCTCGATCCAACGGCCGTTCGCCCTGGTGCATCCGCGCCAGATTCTCAGCTTCTCCGAGCGGGGGCCGGCCGGTCTTTGACCGCCGAGTCTAGAGGGCCGCGGGACGCGGCCACCGTGGCGCTCATCCGCGAGGGGGATCTACCGGAAGGGCCGCCTGAGGTGCTGCTACTGGAGCGGGCCGATCAGGCTCACTTCGCCCCCCGCGCCCAGGTCTTTCCCGGGGGCAGCCTCGATCCGGGCGACCGGGATCCCCGGTGGAGGGAGTTCTGGGACCCGCAGGTGGGAGGCCGGCCGGACCGCCGGGCGGGGCTCGAATTCCGGGTGGCGGCGATGCGCGAGACCTTTGAGGAGTGTGGAGTTCTGCTGGGCTCATTTGGGGGCCGAGCCGTGGAGTTGGATGAGGAGCGCGCCCGCTGGCGCCAGGGTGACGGTGAGGGCTTCCTCGACCTGTGCTTGCGTCTCGGCTTGCGCCCCGCATTGGAGTCACTGGTGTTCGTCGCCCGCTGGGTGACCCCGGAGGGGTTCTCCCGGCGCTTCGATGCCCGCTTCTTCCTGGCTCCATTGCCGCCGGAGCAGGAGCCTCAGGCCGACCCTCTGGGGGAGAGCGGGAGCTGGCGGTGGACCGACCCGGCCGAGGCGCTGGACCGCGGCCGCCAAGGAGAGTGGCAGCTCCTTCCCCCGACCAGGGCGGTGCTCCAACTACTGGCAGCGGGCCGCGGCGTTGCGGGGACCCTGGCAGCGGCCCGGGCGCGAAGAGTGGTCACCCGGAGGCCTCGCCTCGACCAGGTCACCTCGAGACGTTACCCCGGACTGGATCGCTCCCGCCTGGAGGCGCCATGAGCGGGATAGCCCCTGAGGTGGAGCGGATCCTGGCGCCCAACCCCGGCCCCCTGACCGGTCCGGGGACCAACACCTGGCTCTTCGGGAGGGGAGAGGTTCTGGTGATCGATCCGGGTCCCCTCGACCAGCAGCACCTGGACGCCGTGGCCCGGGCGGCGAGGCTCCGAGGCGGAGCTGGGATGGTGGTGTGCACCCACCACCACCCGGACCACCGGGAGGGAGCTGACCGGCTGGCGGAGATGCTGGGGGCACCTCTGGCCATCTACCACCGCCGGGCCGAGAGGTCCGGAGAGCTGGCACTGGAGGATGGTGACCGTCTGCTCGCCGGTGAGAGCTGGCTGGAGGTGGTCCACACTCCCGGCCACTCGCAGGACCACCTCTGCCTCTTCGCTCCGCGAGAGCACATCCTCTTCAGCGGCGACCACATCCTGTCAGGCACCACCAGTGTCATCTGGCCCCCTGAGGGCGACATGGCTGCCTACCTCGACTCGCTGGCCCGGGTGCGCGACCTGGACGCCGAGTGGCTGCTGCCCGGTCACGGCGAGCCGATCTCCGAGCCAAGAAAGGCGGTGGACGCGTTGATCGCGCACCGCCTGGAGCGAGAGGGCCAGGTCCTGGAGGCCCTCGGCCCGGACCCCGTGGCGCCCTCGCAGCTAGTGGGCGGGCTCTATCACGGCTACCCCCCCGAGGTGCTGGAATACGCCGCACAGACCCTGCTCGCCCACTGCATCAAGTTGGCAAACGAGGGCCGCATCGAACGCGTGCCCGGGGAGGGGGAGGCTCGGTTCCGAAAGCCCTAGCCGAGGTGGAAGGGCAGATGGGCCAGGGTCCGGGTCATGACCCCCGTGGGCCCATCCGGAACCACCTTCTTGAGCAGGGGCTCGAAGTGGTAAGACGCAGCGGCTATGTCCAGATGGACGAACGGGCGCCCGGCTGCGAACGGACGCAGGAACACGGCACCGTTGATGGTCCCGGCCGCGGACGTCCCCGAGGTGTTGCGCATGTCGGCGATCTCGCAGGTCAGGGCGACGTCGTGCTCGGGGTAGAGGGGCAGCTCCCACACCCTCTCCCCCGCCTCCCGGGCCGCCGCCTGCACCGCCGCCAGCAGTTCCGGGCTGCTGGCCATGGCCGCTGTCACGGGGTGACCCAGGGCCACCGACACCGCCCCCGTTAGGGTGGCCACGTCGACCAGGTGCGTCGCCCCCTGACTCACCGCGTACGAGAGCGCGTCTGCCAGCACCAGGCGCCCCTCGGCGTCCGTGTTGTTGATCTCTATGGTGGTCCCGTTCATCGCCCTGACCACGTCACCAGGCTTGACCGCACCCCCGCCGGGCATGTTCTCCGTGAGCGGCGCCAGACCGAGGACCTCGATGTGTGGTTCGGTGCGGGCGATCACGCCCATGGCTTGGAGGACCGCCGCCGCCCCGCTCATGTCCGACTTCATCGCCGCCATGCCAGGGTTGGGCTTCAGGGAGATGCCGCCGGAGTCGAAGGTGATGCCCTTGCCCACAAGGGCCAGCACCCTCCCCGAGCCGTCTGAGGAGCGGGGCCGGTAGCGCATGACCATCAGCTTGGGCGGCTGGTGCGACCCCTGGGCGACCGCCAGGAGGGCGCCCATCCCCAGCTTCTCCATCTCCGGCCGCTCCAGCACCCGCAGGCTGAGGTTCCGCTGCTTAGCCACCAGCTCGGCTTCGGCGATGAAGTCCGCCGGAGTCAGGCGATTGGCGGGACGCCACTGCAGCACCCGGGCGGCGTTGGTAGCCTCTGCAAGGCGGATCCCGGCAGTGAGGGCGGCCGCCAGGTCCGAGCCCTGCCCCAGGCCAACCAGCTGCAACTCCTCAATGGTCCCCTTTCCCTCGGCAGCCTTGAGCTCCCCGAGCCGGTAGTTCCCCAGGGCAACTCCCTCGGCGATGGCCCGCGCTGGCGCCTGAGGTGCCTGGCCCGTGGCCGGTACCGCCAGCACCTCGGCCAGGGAAGGTTCGACGATCACGGCCAGGGTCCGGCAGAAGTTCCTCAGGTCCCGGACCGCGAATTGCAGGGCGTTGCGGAGACGGTACCCGTCCAGGAGGTCACGATGACCGAGGCCCAGCAGCACGAGGCGAGGTGCCGCCGCCCGTCCCATGGTCGGCACCAGACGGCGCTCGGGAAATTTCCCGTTCAGCTCCCCACTGGAGAGCATCGAGGACAGCAGCCCGTCCAGCGCCCGGTCCAGAAGCTGGGCTGTGGGTCCCAGGGGCTCGTCCTGGAAGAGCGTGACCAGGAGCGCGTCCGCCCTCAGCTTTCCGACTTCGGTCTCAACCGCCTTGGCCTGCATCGCCTCCCTCCTCTGTTCCACTCTGAGCTGCCGCGGGTCCCTCGGAGCGGCTCCTGCGCCGGCCCAGCCCCGCGCGCAGACGAGCAACGTCCTCGGCTGTGAACCGGTTGCGGCCGATTCCATCCACCGCGCTGGGGTGGGCCCTCCCCTCCCGGATCCAATTCACCACGACCTGGGGCTTCACCCCCAAGATCCGGCCGACCTCCACCGGCCCCATCAGCTCCTCCTGGCCATCAGTGGTGGGGGTCAAACCTGACCTCACGAAGTTCAGGGAGCCACTCACGGAGGGCGGCCTCGATGCGACGGCGCAGAGCTGGGGTCAGGACGGCCACGTAGTTTGAGGTGGGGTGAGCCTGGACCACCACCTCCCCGGGACGGGGCTGGATGGCCAGCAAGCTGTCACTCCCCGGTCCGGCCTCGACTGACCCGCGCACTAGGACGGTAAGTTCGGCATCGGTCATGCAGAGATGATGGCAGCCCTGGCCGCCCCCGCGCCGGAATGGGCGGGAGTCCGGTGCCCGAGGGTCTGGATTCGGCATAATCCGGGCGTTGGCTGACTTTGCGCCGGTTTGCAGCGTGAGCGACGTGCCCCCAGGCACGGGCCGGGTGATGGACCTCGACGGAGTGGAGATCGCTCTCTTCAACGTCGACGGGGTGTTTCACGCCCTGGAGAATGCCTGCGCCAGCGGGGGCTCGATCGGAGAGGGCCAGCTTCGGGGCCATGTGGTCACCTGCCCCCTGGATGGCGAGCCCTACGACGTGCGTACCGGTATCTCCCCTGTTTCGGATGCGGTCTACGTCCGACACTACGACGTCCGGGTCAACTCCAAGGGCCAGGTGCTGGTCCGCCTGGAGCCCACCGAAGACGAGGACGAGGCCCCCTGAGTCCGCGGCTGGCGGCGCTCGATGTGGGCTCCAACACGATCCACCTGCTGGTCGCCAGTCCCTCGGACGCTGGGCTCAGCGATCGCCGCCACGCCGTGGTGATGGCGGGATTGGGCGCGGAGGTTGAGCGCCAGGGGCGGTTGGGGCCCGAGCTCGCCGAGCGGGTCGCGGACACCGTGGCGACCATGCTCCAGCTGGCCCGGGCGGACGGAGCCGAGGAGGTGCGGATGGTGGCCACCGAGTTCGCCCGGTTGGCCCCCGATGCGGAGGGGCTGGTGCGGGCCGTCCGGGAGAGGTCCGGGGCAACCCTGCGGGTCTTGACCGGCGAGGCGGAGGCCCGCCTCAGCTACCTTGGCGCCACCGCCTACCGAGTTCCCCCCAAGACGCCCGCCTTGGTGGCGGACATTGGGGGTGGGAGTACCGAAGTGGTGGTCGGCGAGGGGACCAGGCCGCGGCTCGCCACCAGCGTCCGCTTGGGCTCGGCGCAACTCCTGCGCGCCGTCACCGCTGACGACCCGCCGTCACCGCGCCAACTGGCGGACGCCGAGGCGCTGGCGTCGATGGCACTCGAGGCAGCGCCTCAGCCAAATGGGCCGAGGGTACTGCTGGCGACCGGGGGCACGGCCGCCAATCTGCCCGTGCTTCTGGGCCGACGGCCGGCGGCAGCGGAGTCGGGACCCTTGCGGCTCTTCGATGAGAAGGGGGAGGGGTGGACCGAGGTCAGCCGGCTGGAGCTGACCCGCGCATCGCTGCTCACTCGCGAGCTTTCCAGCGCGGAGCTGGCGGCGCGGTCGGGGCTCAGCGAGCGACGGGCCCGCCTCATGTCCGGAGGCGTGGTGATCGTGCGCGCCCTCCTGGAGCGGTACGAAGCGGAAGTCGCGACCGTCACGGAGCGCGGGCTCCGGGATGGGGTGATCCTGGCCCTGGCGGCCTCCCGGCGGAGTGCGGCCACCGAGAGCTGAGACGGATCGGGGCAGGCTCCTTCCCCTAAGCTGGAGCCGTGCCCATCTTCGACTTCCACACCCACACCACCATTTCCGACGGCCACGCCGCGCCACTGGTAATGGCCCGCCGCTGCCTGGAGAACGGTTACGGCGCCTACGTCTGCAGCGACCATGTCGACGAGACCAGTGTGGAGAGGCGGGTGCCGGAGATCGTGGCCGCCTGCCAAGAGGTCGAGAGGGAGCTCGAACTCCCGGCCATCCCCGCCGTTGAGGTGACCCGTGTGCCTCCGGAGCGAGTCGCCGCGGTGGCCGCCCGGGCGCGATCCCTGGGTGCCCGCCTGGTGGTGGTCCACGGCGAGACCCTCGGTGACTTCCCCCAGCCCGGGCTGAACCTGGCCGCCGCCCGCTGCGCGGACGTCGACATCCTGGGACATCCCGGACTGATATCCAACCAGGCGGCCGAGGCGGCCCGCGAGAACGGCATCCATCTGGAGATCAGCGCGGCCGGACTGCACGGGCTCACCAACGGCCATGTCGCCAAGGTGGCGGTCAGCCTGGGCGCCCACCTGGTGCTGGACTCGGATGCCCACCGCCCCGAGGCCCTGCTCACGGCTCAGCGCGCCCAGAACCTCCTGGAAGGGAGCGGGCTCGAGGTGGAGGCCGCCCTGCGGGTGGCGGAGTCGGCGCCACTTCGGATCCTCGCTCGGAGGGGGATTCTCATCCCCCAGCGCGCCCCAGGCTGAGAGGACTCAGCCTGGGGGACCAGGTGGCGAGGGCGGGGGGACCGGCGAGGCGGTCGGTGAGGGCCGGGGAGTCGGCTCAAGGGACGGGGTGGGGGTCGGAGTGAAGGTGGGGCTGGGCGTGTTGGTGGGAAGCGAGATTATGTCCTGCAGCTGAACCACCACCAAGGTGCCCGCTGGACCGGAGGCGAAGGTGACCACCACCGCCTCCCCGGGAATGAGGCTCGAGAGCGGTGCCGCGGCTCCCCCACGGGTGATCTTCGACTGGGCGGTGACGGTGGCCTCGACAGCGGTGCCCGACGATGGCTGGATGGCCACCGTGCCCGCGGCAACCGACACCGCCAGCAGCGTTCCGTCTATGGGGTGGCCCACCAGCCCCGAGCTGGCCGGCGTGGGTGTGGATCCCGAGCCCACCCCCTGGTTGGAGGGAGCTGGCGGGGCGAAGATGGTGAGGGAAGCGGCCAGGATCCCGACCGCCAGAACGGCGAGCGCTGCGATGGCGAAGAGGATCAGACCGGTGGTGCCGGGGCGGCGGAGCACGAAGGGTCGGCGCTGCGCGCGTCCCACCCGGGCCCGTACCCGGGGCCGCTTCCTGGTGCCGGGGGGTGCTTTGGAGGCGGGACTTTTCAGCGCCGCCCCCTGGTTCGACCCGCCCAGATCGCTACCGGTGGCCATCCGGCGGAGTATATGGGAGCGCTCACCAGGCGCCGGCGTCGGTATCATGAACTCCCGCCGATGCCGCCCGAGTACGACCACCAGGCGATCGAGGCCAAGTGGCAGCGGCGCTGGGAGGAGACCGGGCTCAATCGGCCCGAGCTCGGCGCTGCCCCCCGGCCCTACTTCAATCTCATGATGTTCCCCTACCCCTCCGCCGAGGGATTGCACGTTGGGAACATGTACGCCTTCACCGGGGCCGACACTCACGGCCGCTTCCAGCGGATGCAGGGCCGGGACGTCTTCGAACCCATAGGCTTCGACGCCTTTGGCATTCACAGTGAGAACTTCGCCCTCCAGGTCAACCGGCACCCCACCGAGCTGGTGGCTGCGAACATCCGCAACTTCCGACGCCAGCTCCACCGGCTTGGGGCCCAGTTCGACTGGAGCCGCACGGTCGAGACCACCGATCCCGCCTACTACCGGTGGACCCAGTGGCTGTTCGTGACGCTCTGGAAGGGGGGTCTCGCCTACCGCGCCCGGCGGAACGTCAAGTGGTGCCCCAGCGACCTCACGGTGCTGGCCGACGAACAGGTGATGGCCGATGGCACCTGTGAGCGATGCGGCGCGGCAGTTGTCGAGCGCGAGCTGGAGCAGTGGTTCCTGCGCACCTCCAACTACGCCGAGCGGCT
>JAKAXE010000046.1 GCA_021816695.1 bacterium
CCGAGAAGTGGCCGGTCCTCCACTACGGATCGGTGCCGCGCTACGACATCTCCAGCTGGCGGCTGCGGGTCTTCGGGGAGGTGGAGCGCGAGCAGCTCCTCTCGTACTCGGAGCTGCAGGCCATGCCCGCGCGGGAGCTGCTCTGCGACATCCACTGTGTAACCACTTGGAGCCGCTTCGACAACCGCTTCCTCGGGGTTCCCCTCGCCGGCCTGGCCCAGGCCGCCGGAGTGAACCCGGGGGCCGCCTTCGTGGAGTTCCACTGTCACCAGGGGTTCACCACCTCGGTGCCCCTGGAGTTCGCCACTTCGGCGGACGCGCTTCTCGCCTACTCCCACGACGGGTCGCCCCTGGTACCGGAGCACGGGTATCCCGTGAGGGCGGTCTTCCCCCGCAAGTACTTCTGGAAGAGCGCCAAGTGGGTGGAGGGGATCGAGTTCCTCCGGGAGGACCGCCTGGGCTTTTGGGAGCGCAACGGCTACAACAACAGCGCCGACCCCTGGCGCGAGGAGCGCTACTGGTGAGCCGCGGGCACGCTAAACTGGATGGAAACGGGTCGCTCCCATGGCAAGTCGAGGTACAGCATTCATGATCAGCGTCACCGATCAGGCTCTGAGCCAGCTCAAGACCCTGCTCGCCCAGCAGGAGAACGTCGAGATGGGCCTCAGGGTGTACGTCACCCCCGGCGGGTGTTCCGGGTTCAGCTACGGCATGGGCTTCGACGACGCCCCGGCCGGCGATGACGAGGTGACCGAGCAGGACGGCATCAAGGTGTTCGTGGATCCCTACAGCGCCACCTACCTGGAAGGGGCGGAGATCGACTACATCGACAGCCTGATGGGGGGCGGGTTCACCGTCCACAATCCCCAGGCGGTGCGCACTTGCTCCTGCGGCAGCTCCTTCGACGCGGGCGACGGCGCGGGCGCGGCCAAGGCCTGCAGCGCGGTCTGATCCCCCAGGGGCCGGGAGCTGTGGCCCTGGCCCTTAGGGCCCGAGCCGGGTGGCACGGGTCGCCGGTGGTGGCTCCGTATTGGACCAGCTGGCCGGGTATTAAGGTTGCTGCCGCGCCCGCGCGGCCGGCCCGCAGGACCGCCCATTCGCCGGCCACCCCAGCCGACTGAGGCCAGGTCTCCCTCCGTGGCCTTGGGTGGCGCGCTGACCCGACCGCGGCTCACGGTGCTGGCGGGTGGGGTGGGGGCGGCTCGATTCCTCTCCGGCCTGGTCGAGGCGGCACCGGGCGCGGAGATCACGGTGATCGGCAACACCGCCGACGACTTCGAGGTGCATGGCCTCCATGTCAGCCCAGACCTGGACACGGTGGCCTACACCCTCGCCGGGCATGCCGACGTCCAGCGCGGCTGGGGGCTGGCCGGGGAGAGTTGGACCACTCTGCGCCAGTTGCGGCGGCTGGGAGGGGAGACCTGGTTCCAGCTGGGCGACCTGGACCTTGCCACCCACCTGCGCCGAACCGAGCTGCTGCGTGCAGGCTTCACTCTGAGCGCGGCCACCAGCGAGCTTTGCGAACGGCTCGGGGTCCCCGTGCGGCTCCTGCCCATGACAGATGACCGGGTGGAGTCGAGAGTCCTCACCGAGGATGGACGCGATCTCCATCTCCAGGAGTTTCTGGTGCGGGAGGCGGCCCGACCGCCCATCAGAGAGGTCGTGCTCCGGGGGGCGGCCCAGGCCCGGGCCCCGCAGGAGGTGCTGCGAGCGCTCGCGTCGGCGGACGCCATCCTCTTCGCGCCCAGCAACCCCGTGATCTCGATCGGCCCCATCCTGGCGGTCCCGGGCGTCACCCAAGCGGTCCGCGCCCATCCCCTGGTGGCAGCCGTCAGCCCCATCGTGGCGGGCCGGGCGATCAAGGGACCGGCCGTGGAGATGCTGCGCTCTCGGGGCCTTGACCCGAGCGCCCTGGGGGTGGCGCAGGCCTACCGGGGCCTGGCCCACCTGCTGGTGCTGGACGAAGCGGACCGGGAGCTCTCGGCGCAAATCTCCGATCTGGGAATGCGAGTTCACACCTGTCCCACCCTGATGGTGGACCGGGCCGCCCGGCGCCGGCTGGCAGAGGAGGTGCTGGCATCCCTCGCCCCGCTGGCCGGCGCCGGCAGTCGTCCGTGACAGGCCAGGCGCGCCCCGAGCCCTGGCTGGTGATCCCGGTGAAGGGCGCCCAGGGGGGGAAGCAGCGGCTGGCCTCGGCGGTGCCCCAGCCGGAGCGGGAGCTGCTCGGCGCGACCGTCTCCCGAAGGGTCCTCCACGTTGCCGCCGAGGTCTGGCCCGCGGAGGCAGTGGTCGTGGTCACCCCCGACCCCGAGGTGGCCGCCCTGTGCCGGGCCCTATCTCTCGGCCTCGTTCCCGACCCTGGGGCCTCCCAGACCGAGGCTGTCCGGCTCGGTGTTCATCACGCGCTCGAACGGGGGGCGCGCGTGGTGGCCACCCTGGCGGCGGACCTCCCATTACTGGCTCACGGGGATCTGGCGGTCCTGCTCCGGCTCTCGCGCAGACTCCCCCGAGGGACGATGCTCCTGATCCCGGACCTGGGAGGAACCGGCAGCAACGGAATGGTGGTCCGGCCGGGGGCGGTGCTGGCACATGCCTTCGGCCCCGGCTCTCGGCTGCGCCACCTGAGGATGGCGGGTGCCCTCGGGCTGAGGGCCAGAGAGCTGGTCCGACCGGGGCTGGCCGCCGATCTGGATCGACCCCGGGACCTCGAGGACTTGGGCGGCGCGCAGGGGGTCCTGGCGGGGGCGGTGCGTGGTTGACGCTCCGCGGCCGATGATCCGGGCGACCCGGATCGAGGGCTGGGCCGTCGCCGGCCTCCCCGAGGTGGGCCCCGGAAGCGACCTGGCGCGTCTCGGCAGGGAGGCACTGGCGGCGGGCGGAGGATTGCTCCCCTGGGACGTGGTGGTGGTGACCAGCAAGGTGGTCTCCAAGGCCGAGGGGCTGGCGACCCGGCTATCCGAGGTCTCCCCTTCGCCGGCTGCGCTGGAGATGGCCGAGCGCACCGGACAGGACCCCCGGCTGGTCCAGGTGGTGCTCGAGGAGAGCCGCATGGTGGTGCGGTCGGCGCCCGGGCTCCTGGTGACCGAGACCCACCACGGGCTCATCTGCGCCAACGCCGGGGTGGACCGGAGCAATGTCGGCGCTGGAGAGGCGGTGCTGCGTCTGCCCCGGGACCCGGACGGATCCGCGGCCAGCCTCCGCTCGGCCTGGTTGGGGCTTGCCTCCGGCGGTCCGCTGGGGGTGGTGGTGTCGGACACCTTCGGGCGCCCCTTCCGCGAGGGGTCGGTGAACGTGGCCATCGGGGTGGCTGGGCTGCCCGCGCTGGCGGACCACCGCGGGCAGCTGGACCAAAGTGGCTACCTCCTTCACGCCTCCACCATCGGCAGCGCGGACGAAATCGCCGGTATCGCTGAACTGGTGATGGGCAAGTTGGACGGGCTGCCGCTGGCGGTGGTGCGGGGACTCCACTGGGAGGGCCCGGAGGCCGGGGCGGGAGCCCTCCAGCGGGCCCCTGACCGGGACGTCTTCCGCTCCGGGGCCATCCCCGTGGGCGAGGTGGGTTAAGTTACCCAGATGGGCGAGGACAGGGTTCGGGTGCTGCTCTTCGCCGGCTTGCGCCAGCTGGTGGGCAGCCCGGAGGTTACGCTCCAGTCCGGCACCGGGGTCACGGTGAGGCGTTGCTGGGACGAGCTCTGCGGGAGATTTCCGGCGCTTGCCGCCCATTCGGGGTCGGTGCGCCCGGCGCGCAACCGGGAGTACTGCGGGTGGGATGACGAGCTCCGCCCGGGCGACGAGCTTGCCTTCATCCCCCCGGTGTCGGGCGGGGCCGGGTCGGAGCTGCCCCGGGTCAGGGTGGGGCCCGAGCCCATCGACGTGGCGGCAATGCAGGCGGAGCTGGAGCTCAGGGGACAGGGAGCGGTGGCGGTGTTCGTCGGGGTGGTGCGCGACCCCGATGAGGGCCGCGAGGTGGCCCACCTCATCTATGAGGCCTATCCGGAGATGGCGGAGGCGGAGCTGGGCAGGATCGTGGGCGAGGCGCTGGTCCGGGATGGTGTCGGGGAGGTCCTGGTGCACCACCGGACCGGCCGCGTGGATCGGGGGGTGGCCTCGGTCGCGGTGGTGGTGGCCGCGGCGCACCGCCACCAGGCGCTCGAGGCCTGCACCATGGTGATCGACGAGCTCAAGGAGCGGGCACCTATATGGAAGACGGCCGGCTGATCTCGGGCCGCTGGTAGACTCAAGGGTCGTGGCCACCACCGACGCCCTGCGGGAGGGGGCGTTCCCGTCCCGTCCTCGGGCGCCCCAGTCCGGCCCCTGGGCGCGGCACCTGGAGCTGCTCTGGGAGCTGGTGCGTCGGGACGTCCGCGCCCGTTATCGGGGATCGGTGCTGGGGATCGGCTGGACCCTTCTCAACCCGCTGGTCTTCATGCTGGTCTACGCGCTGGTGTTCGGGTCCCTCCTCAAGGTGCAGGGGCCGAGTGGCAAACCGTACCTGGTCTTCCTGCTCTCAGGTCTCCTGGCCTGGACCTTCTTCCAGCAGGCGCTGGTGATGGCCGCCAGCAGCATCATCGCCAACGCCGGCGTGGTGCGCAAGGTGGCCTTTCCCTGGATGCTGCTGACGGTGTCCACCGTGACCGCGGCCCTGGTGAACTTCCTGATCAGCCTGGTGCTGCTGGTGCCTTTCCTCATCGCCAGCCACTCCCCGGTCGGCCTGCCGCTCCTGGCGCTACCCGGGCTTATCGTGGTCACCTTCGGACTCTGCCTGGGGCTCGGCCTAATGCTGGCGGCGGGCAGCGTCTACTTCCGTGACCTCCAGTACATCATCAACCTGGCGACCATGGTCTGGTTCTACCTCACCCCGGTGATCTGGCCCCTCTCCCGCTACCAGGGGTTCTTCGGCCACGGCAAGCTGGGGGTGCTCGCCCACGTGATCGTCTACGCCAACCCCATGACCTGGGTGGTGGTCTCCTTCCAGGACATCTTCGTGTTCAACCGCTGGCCCCAGCACTGGCACGGGTTGATCTACACGACCCTGCTGGCGGCGGCCCTCATCTGGTTCGGGGTTCTGGTCTTCCGTCGCCTGCGCCGGCGGTTCGCGGAGGAGATCTGATGCCCGAGGCGCCCATCGTCGTCGAGGAGCTGAGCAAGCGCTTCCGCATCTACCACCAGCGCAGCGAGACCCTGAAGCAGGCTCTGGTCGACCGGAGGCGCTCCCGCTACGAGGAGTTCTGGGCGGTGCGGGACGCCCAGTTCGAGGTCCCCGAGGGTGAGACCTTCGGGATCATCGGGGCCAACGGATCGGGGAAATCCACTCTGCTCAAGTGCATCGCCGGGATCCTGGTACCCGATCGGGGCCGGGTGTCGGTGCGGGGCCGGCTGGCCTCCCTCCTGGAGGTGGGCGCCGGGTTCCACCCGGACTACAGCGGCCGGGAGAACATCTTCCTCAACGGGGCCATCCTGGGGCTGCCCCGCCGCTACATCAACTCGGTGCTGGATGAGATCATCGGCTTCGCCGAGCTGGAGCAGTTCATCGACAACCCGGTGCGCAATTACAGCTCGGGGATGTACACCCGGCTGGGGTTCTCCATCGCCATCCACATGGACCCGGACGTCCTGCTCATCGATGAGGTGCTGGCGGTGGGGGACGAGGCATTCCAGCGCCGCTGCATGGACCACATCGATTCCATGCGCCAGGAGGGCCGCACCCTGGTGTTTGTCTCCCACGCCGCGGAGACGGTGCGCAACCTCTGCGACCGCTGCCTCTGGTTGGAGCATGGCCGGGAGCGCATGCTCGGACCTACCGGGGAAGTGGTGGACGGCTATCTGGAGGACGTCAACCTTCGCGAGATGGCCGCTCTCAGTTCCTCGGGCCATGCGGCCACCGGTCCCGGATGGATGGGGGTCCGGATCACCTCGGTCACGGTCACTGGGGGGGCCGGTCACGAGGGGCTCACCAGCACCGGGGAGTCGCTCCGGGTGAAGATTGGCTACGAGGCCCCCTCCGGGCTCCGGCGCGCGCGGTTCCGGGTCTCCTTCCACCCGGCCGAAGGCCCCGAGTTGGCGAGTGTCCAGACCGACGACCGGGAGATGGATGAACGGCTGCTCCCGTCGCGCGGAGAGGTGGCTCTGGAGATCCCCGAGCTGCCCTTCCTGGACGGGGTCTATGGGACCAAGGTGGAGATCGAGGACATCGCCAGCGGCCGCGCCTACGTGACTCTTGACCGACCCCAGAGCTTCCGGGTCCACGGCCCTGGGCGCCGGGAGCAGGGGGTGGCCCTGGTCGGGCACCAGTGGGTGCTGCCGGCCCTCGACCCCTCGGCGGTCTCGGCCTGACGGTGGGGTCGGCGAAGGGGGGGAGCCCTGCACCGGTCAGCGTGGTCGTGGTCACCTACGACCCCGCTCCCGAGATGCTCAGCGAGTGCCTCGACTCCCTGGCCAGGTCGAGGGCCGTCCCCCAGGAGGTCGTGGTGGTGGACAACAGCCGCCGACATGACGCGGTCGAGCAGCTGCTCGGAAGGGCGCTCCCCTCCGGCCTGGGGCCGATCTTCCTGCCTCAGTCGAGCAACCTCGGCTACGCCGCGGCGACCAACGCTGGAGTGGCGGCCAGCTCCTCGGAGCTGGTGCTGCTGCTGAATCCGGACGCCGCATTGGAGCCGGAAGCTCTAGGGGAGCTCTGCGAGGCCGCTTCCGCCCACCCGGAGACCCTGGGGTTCGCCCCCAAGATCAGGCTGAGTGACCCGGGAGTCGTCATCGACTCGGTGGGCATGGCCATCGGCCGCGACGGGGCGGGGGCTCAAAGGGGGTTGGGGCAGGCGGACCTCGGCCAGTACGACCGTCCCGAGCAGGTGGCGGGTGTCTGCTTCGCGGCTGCCCTGGTCCGCCGCCGAGCTTTCTCCCCCGCGTCCGTCGGCGCCCTGGACGAGCGCTACTTCATGTACTACGAGGACGTGGACTGGTCGATGCGGGCCGCGATCATGGGCGAGGTGTTCCGCACCGCCCCCCGGGCCGCGGTCCGGCACCTCCACTCCGGCAGCACCAGAAGCCTGGGGCAGGGCTTCAAGCATCGGCTGATCCAGCGCAACCTGATCTGGACGGCCGTCAAGAACCTGGAGCCCGAGGGTGCCCTGAAGGTCCTGGCCCGGCGCAGCTCCGCCAACCTCAGGTGGGCCGTCGAGGGCCGCCATCCCGTCCCGGCGCTGCGGGCGGTTGCCGAGGCCTGGCTGGGCCTCTCCGGGGTCATGCTGAGCCGTCATGAGGTCCAGCGTCGGCGCCGCCGCCGGGACCGCGAGGTTCTGGGTCTGGAGGATGCGCCGGTCTTCTTCGACACCGATACCTATCGCCCGGACGTCTCCGCGGCCGCGCTGGTGGCCGCCGTGGGGCGGCTGTTTGCGCTCTCACCGACTCCGGCCCTGGAGAGCAGCCTCCTGCGACTTCGGAGCGCGGAGGCCACCGGCCTGGGGCGAGATCGAGCGCTGCTGGCCGAGATGCTGGATGGGGCTGGCCTCCCCGAAGGTCCGGCGGTCAGCTGGCTGAGGCACGAGCTCAGCTCCTGATCCCGAAGGGACCAACCGGCTACTCGGCAGCGGCGAAGGTCACGTTGTGGTTGACGAGATAGTTCCAGATGGCCGCCAGTCCGATGCCCACCAGCAGGGCCACCAGGTAGAAGACGTGGAAGAGGTGCACGCCGGTGAGCAGGGCGGCCTCCTGGATGCCCATTCCCACCAGTGATACCGCCTCGAAGGTCCCCGCCCGGCGCCAGCGGCTCCCTGTCCGTCGGTCCCTCCAGGTGACCAGGGAGTTCACCGTGAACGTGACCGCGATGGCCGTTTGAATGGCCACTGCGGAGGCCAGCCAGAGGGGCAGGAAGAGGACGTGGTGGTAGAGGAGGGCGGTGCCCCCCAGAGTGGTGAGCGCGCCGAGGACGCCGGCGACCCCGAAGGAGGCGACCCGGCGCCCGTGCTCCTGCACGCGGTCCAGGGCCGGGACCGCGGGCAACTGCTCCCAGGCGGATGAAAGCCTTCCCACTTCCCCGAGATTAGCAGAGGGGCCGCCGGCGCGATCCGCTTCCTCGCGCACAGTCTGGCAACGATCGGGTGGCGCCCGGTGCGGCGCTCGCGGCTGGAATTGCCAGGCGCCCGCTGGGCGCGCCTCTCAGCGCCTTTCCGATAGGATCGCCGCCGGGCTTCCGAGGAGGTGCGCGGGTGCGGTTTGGGCAGCTGACTGCGGTGGTGACCGGGGGTGGCCAGGGGATCGGTGCGGCCACCTGCCGGCTTTTGGCCGCCGAGGGGGCTCGCGTGGCCGTCTTGGACCTGGACCTCAGCGCCGCCGCCGGGGTGGCGGAGGAGATCGCCGCCCAGGGCGGGACGGCGCTCGCCCTGGGGGTGGACGTCGAGGTCGAGGAGGCGGTGGAGGCGGCCTTCTCCCGGATCGGCGAGCAGATGGGGGGAGCGGACATCCTGGTGAGCAACGCCGGGGTGACCCGGGACAGAACCCTCCTGCGCATGACAGTTGAGGAGTGGGACCAGGTGATGCAGGTCCACTGCCGGGGCGCCTTCCTCTGCGCCCGAGCCGCCGCCCGGCAAATGGTGGAGAGGAGCCGAGGCAAGATGGTCTTCCTCTCGTCCACCTCGGCCCTGGGCAATCGGGGGCAGGCCAACTACGCCACCGCCAAGGCCGGGATCCAGGGCCTGGTGCGCACCCTGGCTCTGGAGCTGGGGCCGTCCAACGTCAATGTGAACGCGGTGGCGCCGGGCTTTGTGGACACGGCAATGACTAGGGCGGTGGCCGGCCGGCTGGGGCTGTCCCTTGAGGAGTTCCACCGCCAGCAGAGAGCGCGCATCCCTCTCGGCAGGTTGGGCCAGCCCGAGGACATCGCCCGAGTGATCGCCTTCCTCTGCTCTGAGGAGGCGGCTTACGTCTCGGGGCAGGTGCTGTACGTCAACGGGGGCCGCCCCAGCTGACGTAGGAATCTCAGCTTCCGCACAGCCGCAGCCCAGGGTGGGGCTTTAGGCTAGGCTCCCGGTGGTCGTGGTGGTGGAGGCTCGGCAGAGGTGAGAATTCCCCGTCTTTGGAAGTCGGCCCTGGTGGCAGTCCCGGTCCTGGCGCTGGTCCTGGCGGGGTGCGCCTCGGGGACGTCCAAGGGAGCAGCTCCCAAGACCCAGCAGATTCCCAAGGAGACCCTCTCGCCCACCAGCCTCTCCCAGGCCCTGCTGGCCCTCCAGGCCGACTACGTCAACCTCTACAAGGAGGTGGCCCCCTCGGTGGTGCAGATCTCCACCGCCCAGGACCTCGGCTCGGGGATCATCTTCAACGCCCAAGGTGACATCGTGACCAACAACCACGTGGCCAACGGGCAGCACACCTTCACGGTCACGCTCTCCAACGGGCGCACTTACACCGGAACCTTGGTCAATGCCTTCGCCGGTGACGACCTGGCGGTGATTCATATCTCCGCTCCCAACCTGAAGCCGGCGGTCTTCGCCAACTCCTCCCAGCTCCAGGTGGGCGACATCGTGATGGCCATTGGCAACCCGCTCGGTTATCAGAGCTCGGCCACGGACGGGATCGTCTCAGCGGTGGGCCGGACGGTCAGCGAGCCCAATGGGGTCACCCTGCCGGACGTGATCCAGACCTCGGCGCCCATCAACCCAGGCAACAGTGGGGGGGCCCTGGTCGATCTCGAGGGCCAGGTGGTGGGCATCCCCACGCTGGCCGCCCTCGACCCCCAGCTGGGGAGCTCCCAGGCGCCCGGGATCGGCTTCGCCATCCCCAGCAACGTGGTCACCAACATCGCCGGCCAGATCGTCAAATACGGGAAGGTGGTGAACTCCGGGCGGGCCTACATCGGCGTCGACGTCGAGCAGGTGACCAACAGCCAGGGACAGCCCGCGGGAGTCCTGATCGTCAAGGTCACTCGTACGGCGGCCAGCCAGGCCGGGCTAAAGGCCCAGGACGTGATCACCTCGATAAATGGGCAGGCCACACCTTCGGTGCAGGATCTCACCGACGCCCTGGCCAATCTCAGCCCCGGTCAGACGGTGAAGCTGGGGATCACCGAACCCAACGGGACCAAGACCACGGTCAGCGTCCAACTGGGTGAGCTGCCCGCCGGCGCGAGCTGAGCCCAATCGGACCGGCCCGGCAGCCAGAATTGGAGGTTGACATGCCTGAAGACATCGTGGCGGACGGTGAGGAGCAGGTTGCCTGGATGATGACTCCCTATCACGCGCCGGTCCTGGACCAGGAGGGGAGCGAGTTCGGGACCACGGCCTCGCTGCTCGGCGACGAGGCCAGCGACATTTTCCACGGACTGGCGGTCAAGCCCAACTCGGGCCATCAGCTGCTGGAGCTTGAGGCTGCCCACGTTGTGAAGATCACCACCCGGGCAGTCCACACCGACCTCAGCCCGGAGGAGGCGGCGGCCCTTCCCGCTTACCAGCAGGAGCGTTGGTATCACCTCGGCGAGGGAGGGTTGTTCCGCAAGCGCCCGGAGTGGCGGGACGGTTGAGGGCAGTCGGCCCGGCGTCTAGAATCCCGGGCGTGAGGCTGGCTCCGCTGTTTCCTCGCTGCCTCGGGCCAGCCGGCCCGCGATGTACGCGCGGGTCCGCTGGGTTGGGCGTCTGAGCCGTCGGCAGCGGACCTCTCACGGGCTGGGGACATCCCCTTCCCCGACGGCTGGAAGTTCCTGTCGTACCCGTGCGCGTCCTTGAGGAGTGCCACCTTGAGCGAATACGCCAACCCCGGGTCCCTGGTCAGCACTGACTGGCTGGCGGCCCATCTGCAAGATCCCGACCTGCGCGTCCTCGACGTGGACGAGGACACCGACGCCTACCGCCTCGGCCACATCCCCGGGGCGCTCGCGGTCCACTGGCGCCTGGACCTGCAGGCTCCAGTAAACCGCGACTTCGTGAGCCCGGAGGGCTTCGCCGCCCTGATGGACCGGCTGGGGATCGGCCCGGACACCAGGGTCGTCCTCTACGGCGGCAACAAGAACTGGTTCGCCGCCTACGGCTATTGGTACTTCAAGTACTACGGCCACGCAAATGTCCAGCTGTTGAACGGAGGGCGGCGCAAGTGGGAGCTTGAGGGGCGGCCCCTCGTAACCGAGGTGCCGCAGGTGGCTCCAGGCACCAGATACCCCATTCCCCACGAGGACGAGTCGATCCGCGCCTATCGGGACCAGATCGCCTCGGAGTTCCTTGGTCGACCTGCCAAGACCCTGGTCGATGTCCGCTCCCCGGAGGAGTACCGGGGCGAGCGCATCTCACCTGACCACCTCCCCCAGGAGGGCGCCCAGCGTCCCGGCCACATCCCGGGCGCCCGCAACATCCCCTGGAGCCGCGCGGTGGACCCGGAGCAGGAGACGTTCCTCCCGCCCGACCAGCTGCGCGACCTGTACCTCACGGAGGGGGTCGATCCGGCGCATGAGGTGGTCGCCTACTGCCGCATCGGGGAGCGCTCCGCCCACACCTGGTTCGTGCTGCGGGAGCTTCTGGGCTACCCGCGGGTGCGCAACTACGACGGCTCGTGGACGGAGTGGGGGAGCCTGGTCAAGGCACCGATCGAGCGCTGACCTGGGCGGGGGCCGGGCTCCGGCCCCCGCTGCAGGGTTCCCCGGCAAGGCGGTACCTTGCCAGCGGCAGTCCGGTGCGGGCTGAGTGGTTCAGGAGGTCATCGATGCGAGACATCTCGGAAGCCGGGCCCCGGACCGCCTTTCCCACCGAGGCAGGCCAGGCCCCGGCGGGCGTCTCGCCGTACCGGATCCAGCGAACCCTTCGCCTGCGCAACCAGAACCGCCCGGGGGTGCTGGGGGAGGTGGCGACGGCCATCGGCTCGGTGGGCGGCAACCTGGGTGACATCCGCACCGTGGAGAGGGGTTCCCTCCACAAGGTGCGTGACATCGACGTCAGCACCACCGACCTCGTGATGTTGGAGGCGGTGCTGGCCGCGGTCCGGGCCCTGCCCCACACAGAGCTGCTGGACGTCCGGGATGAGGTTCTGCGCGTCCACCTGGGGGGCAAGCTCAAGGTGAGCCCACGCTACCCGGTGCGCAGCGTGACCGACCTGCGCCACGTGTACACCCCGGGTGTGGCCGAGGTGTGCCGCCTGATCCAGGCCGACCCCGCCGTGGCCGACCGCTACACCGGGATCGCCAACGCCGTGGCGGTCGTGACGGACGGCACCGCCGTGCTGGGGCTGGGCAACATCGGGCCGGTGGCGGGCATGCCGGTGATCGAGGGCAAGTGCGCCCTCCTGGCCCAGATGGTGGCCATCGATGCCTACCCGCTGCTGGTGGAGCCGGGGCCGCCCGGGGAGATCGTGGCGGCGCTGGCCCGGCTCGCGCCCTCCTTCGGCGCCATCCAGCTGGAGGACTTCGCCGCCCCCCACTGCTTCGAAATCACCCCCCAGCTGCAGGACCGGGTTTCCATTCCCGTCATGCACGACGACCAGCACGGGACGGCCACCGTGGTGCTGGCGGCGGTGCTGCGAGCTGCCGAGCTCACCGGCAGGAAGGTGGCCGACCTCACGGCCGGGGTGGTGGGCTTGGGGGCCGCCGGCTCGGCCATCGCCCAGCTGCTGATGCACCACCAGGGACGGCCGGTGTACGGCACCGGAAGGACCCCGGACTCGATCGAGCGGCTGGAGGCCGGGGGCGGGATCGCCGTAGAGCTGGACGAGCTCCTGCGTCGCAGTGACCTGGTCATTGCCGCCACCGCCCAGCCGGGACTGATCCGGCCCGAGCAGGTCCGCCCCGGGCAGATCATCTTCGCCATCTCGAACCCCCTGCCGGAGATCGAGCCGGATGCGGCCATGGATGCCGGGGCGGCGCTGGCCGTGGACGGCTCGGTCGTCAACAACCTGCTGGGCTTCCCCGGGCTGTTCCGGGGTGCCCTGGACACCCGCGCCCGGCGGTTCAACACCGAGATGTACCTGGCGGCGGCCCTGGCGATCTCGGCGAGGGCTGAGCACGACGAGGTGGTGCCGGACTCGCTGGATCCCGCCGTGCACCGGGCGGTGGCGCGGGCGGTGGCCCGGGCCGCGGTGGCGACCGGCGTCGCCAGGGTGGAGCCGTCCCCGGAGTACTTCGAGGACTGGACTCCCCAAGTAGGGTGAGCGGCGTTGCGCCGTACGATGGCAACGTGGAGATCGCGGCCCTGGCGGATTCCGAGCTCGACTCGATTCGGCCACTTCTGATCGAGCTGCTGGCCCAGGACGCCGCCCCCACGCCCACTTTGGGCCTGCGCCACCGCCTGGACGCCGCCCTGCCCCGCACCCGGGCAACCTTCATGGGCGAGAACCACGTCTTCGCCGCCCGCAGCTCCGGCGCAGTCCTGGGGTTCTGCTGGTGCGTTCTCTTCGACCCTGGGACCGGGCTCGAAGGCGAGGTTGCAGAGCTCTTCGTGCACCCGGACGCTCGGGGCCAGGGGCTGGCCACCAGGCTGTTGCGGGAGGCCACCCGACTCTTTCGTGACCGGCAGGTGACCTTCGCCAGTGTCTGGACGGACCACGACAACCGGCCTGCGGTCAGCGCCTACCTGGAGGCTGGATTCGCACCAACCCGGCAGCTCGTGCTCACCTGGGACCCGGACCGTGGACGGGGCTGATCCCTCCCCGCCGGCAAGGTCGGATCGCACCTCAGCCCGCGGGCTGCTGGCGGTGGCGGCGGTGGCGGCGGCGGTCGGTGTCGCCGTCGGTGGGGGGGTTGCCTTCTTGGCCTACCGACAGCTGTCGTCCACTCCCAGCGCGCCCGTGGTCAACCCCGGGGGGGGCGGCGGCTCCAGCCAAGTCACCTCGCTCAGTTCGGTGGTGGCAGCCGTGGCCCCGTCAGTGGTCGAGGTGATCCGGGAGCATGGCTCCGCAGCTCCCACTCCCGCCAGCGTCTCAGACGGGTTCGTGGCCACCTCCACCGGGCTGGTGGTGACCAGCGAGGCGGCGGTGGCCGGGGCTTCGGGGGTTGAGGTGGTCCTGGCCAGCGGGGAGGTGCTGCCGGCCACCATCGCCAGCTCCGATCCTCACACCGGCATCGTCCTCCTGCAGGTGAGTTCCAGCTCACTTCCTCCGGCGTTGGGCTTCGCCGCCAACCCCGCTTTGGGGTCGACAGCCATCGCCGTCTCCGCCTCGCTGGGAGGCTCGGTCAGCGTGGACGTGGGCACCATCTCCGAGCTGGGGATCACGGCTTCTGTCTCCGACCCCACCGCCTCCGGGGGCAGCGTCACCTGGGACGGAATGATGCGCACTGATGTCCCCGAGCCTCCGGGTAGCTCGGGTGCCCCACTGGTCAACTCGAGCGGTCAGGTGGTCGGGATCATCGCCGGGACGCGGATGGTCCCCACCAACTCGGGGTCGGGGTACTTCGCGCTGGACGCTTTCGAGGCTGCCTACCTGGCGTCGGCGATCGGCACCAACGGGGCCGGCCCGCCACCGGTCGGGTTGGTGACCCAGTACCTCACCCCGGCCACCGCGGCGGCGCTCCAGCTTCCCGCGGGTGCCGAGGTCCTGGCGGTGGACCCCGGATCCGCCGCCGCTGCGGCCGGACTCAAGGTGGGGGATGTGGTAGTCCAGGTGAACGGCTCATCCGTCCAGGGACCGGGTGCGCCCAAGTACCCTGACCTAGCCGACCTTCTCACTGCGCTCGGCCCGGGGGCGCAGGTGGCGCTGCTGGTGCAGGAGGCGGGGACGCGGCGCAACGTCACCCTCACGGTGCCTGTGGGCTGAGGCCGGCACGGCGCCGCCGGGCCCACTTGGTACGCTTCTCGGGGTCCCGGGCCGACGGGCGACCACCATCTGACTGAATTCGGGGAGGCGTTCGTGGAGATTTCCTGGCTGGGCGGCGACGCCCTGCTGCTGCGCGGGAGGGACGCCCGGGTGCTGCTGGCTCCCCAGGCATGCCCGGTTCCATCGACGGTGGACATCGTGGTGGGAGGTGGCGAGGACCAGAACGTCCTGAGGCCGGAGAGCGGCCCGCAGGTGGTCGCGCGCCCGGGGGAGTACGAGCTCTCGGGGGTGACCGTCCGGGGGGTCCTCCTCGACGGCGGCCCGGCGTTCGTGGCCACGGTGGACGACGTTCCCGTGTTGGCTCTGGGGCGGTGGCCGGGAAAGCTCTCGGACGAGGCCGTGGAGCAGCTGGGGGTCATCGACGTGCTGGCACTCTCGCTGGCCGGGGGGGAGGCGGCCGGTGCCACCCAGGCGGCGGAGCTGGTGAGCCGGCTGGAGCCGGCGGTGGTGGTCCCGGTCGGTTTCGAGCCGGCGGAGGCTGAGGTTGCTCCGGCGCTGGCGGCTTTCCTCAAGGAGATGGGAGTTTCCGACCCCAAGTTCCAGCCCCGGCTGAACCTCACCGGATTCCAGGGAGGGTCTCAGGAGAGCCGGGTGGTGGTCCTGGAGGCGCGGCGCTGAGACACCAGGTGGTAGCATTTGCGCACATGGGTGGTGGCTGCCCGTGGGCGTCGGCAGGCCGTTGATGGCCAAGTTCATCTTCGTCACTGGTGGCGTGGTCTCCGGGATTGGTAAGGGCATCACCGCCGCCTCCTTAGGCACCGTGATCAAGGCCCGGGGGCTGTCGGTCTCGCTGCAGAAGCTGGACCCCTACATCAATATCGATCCCGGGACGATGTCCCCCTACCAGCACGGGGAGGTCTTCGTCACCGACGACGGTGCCGAGACCGACCTCGACCTGGGCCACTACGAGCGCTTCGTCGACACCTGTCTCAGCAAGGCCAGCAACGTCACCACCGGCAAGATCTACAGCGAGGTCATAGCCAAGGAGCGCCGGGGCGACTTCCTCGGTGCCACCGTTCAGGTGATCCCCCACATCACCAACGAGATCAAGGACCGAGTCAGGAGGGTGGCCGAGGAGTCGGGCGCCGATGTGGTGATCGTGGAGGTCGGCGGCACCGTGGGCGACATCGAATCGCTGCCCTTCCTGGAGGCGATCCGCCAGCTGAAGAACGACGTCGGACGGCGCAACACCTTCTACGTCCACGTGACCCTGGTCCCCTTCGTGGAGGCCAGCGAGGAGTTCAAGAGCAAGCCGACCCAGCACAGCGTCCAGACGCTGCGCGGGATCGGCATCCAGCCCGACGCCATCGTCTGCCGGTCGCGGCAACCGCTGGGGGCAGGGGTCCGCGACAAGATCGCCCTCTTTGCCGACGTCGATCCGTCCGCGGTGATCAGCATCCCCGACGCCCGCACCATCTACCAGGTGCCCCTCATGCTCGAGGAGAGTGGGCTCGGCAGGTACCTGGTGGAGCAGCTGGGGCTGGACGCTCCCCGTGCCGACCTCACGTCCTGGGAGAGGCTGGTGGATCGGACCCTTTCGGCCGAGGACCGGGTGCTGGTCGGGATCGCCGGCAAGTATGTGGCCCTGCCGGACGCCTACATCAGCGTGACCGAATCCTTGCGCCACGCCGCCGTGGCTCACGGGGTGGGACTGGAGATCCGCTGGATCAACACGGAGACCCTGGAGCCCGGCGATCGAGCCCCGTTCGAGGGGTTGCACGGGCTGGTGATCCCGGGGGGCTTCGGCCACCGCGGGATCGAGGGCAAGATCGCGGCCTCGCATTAC
Organism: bacterium; assembly: GCA_021816695.1. Lineage (GTDB taxonomy): Bacteria > Chloroflexota > Dormibacteria > Aeolococcales > Bog-877 > JAJYXT01. The sequence goes on from JAKAXE010000046.1 coordinate 16,562, forward strand.
GCCCGGCATCACCAGCTTCCCTTCCTAGGGCTGTGCCTGGGCATGCAATGCGCCTGCATCGACGTGGCCCGGGAGGCGCTCGGCACCGAGGACGCCAACAGCACGGAGTTCAACGCCTTCACCGAGCATCCGGTGATCGACCTGCTGCCGGAGCAGCGGGACGTGGCAGACATGGGGGGCACCATGCGGCTGGGGCTCTATCCGTGCCGGCTCGAGCCCGGCACGAAGGCGGCCGCCGCGTACGGAGAGCCGGTGGTGTATGAGCGACATCGCCACCGATTCGAGTTCAACAACCGCTACCGAGACGCTCTGGAGGAGGTTGGGGTGGTGTTCAGCGGAACCTCCCCCACCGGAAGGTTGGTGGAGATCATGGAGCTGCGTGACCATCCCTTCTTCGTGGGCAGCCAGTTCCACCCCGAGTTCCGCTCGCGCCCGCACCGGCCCCACCCACTTTTCCATGCCTTCATGGCCGCCTGCCTCAGCCGGGCCGGGCTTTCGATGGAGCCCGAGCTGCCCCAGGATCCGGCCGTAGCCGCCGTCTGAGAGTGGCCGCGGCGTTGCGGCCGCTCCTCAGCGATCCGAGCGGCGAGATGGTGGTCGCCCCTCCGGGCTGGGAGGCCGTCGGCCAGAGCGGCCGCCGCTGGGTTGATATCGAGAGCTGGATCCCCATGCCCCGGGGCACCACCCTGATGCACCTTCCCCGACGCCTTGGCCTGGCACGGCGGCCGGGAGGGGATGTGGCCGCGGTGGGCGGGTCGCATCCCCTCCCGGTGGCCGCGGTGCTTCCGGTCGGATACCTGAGGCTCTTGTTGCCGCCCCACCGTCCCGAGCCAATGGCACCGACCCTTCCCCTCTACGGGTACACGGCCGTGGCGGACCGGGATGGAGAGGTTGTGGTGGCCGCCGCCCGGACCGACGACTACCCCCCCTGGACCGGGTACCGCCCCAGGTGGCCGGAGCTCACTGCAGCGGTTGCCACGCTCCAACGGGAGCTGCCCCGCAATATGGTGGTCGCCCAGCTCTCGGTCTGCGCGCTGGAGCACAACTGCCTCACCGCCCAGAACACCTTCCTGGGCCGCCACGAGGGGGCGATCCCGACCTCAGCCGCCTGCAACGCCGACTGCCTCGGGTGCATCTCCCTCCAGACCGACTCCGGCGCTCCCACGCCCCAGCCAAGGATGCGGCGCGCCCCCACCGCCCAGGAGCTGATCGAGGTGGGGCACTCCCACCTCGGTCGCTGCGAGGCGGCCGGAGAGGCAGGGATGGTCAGCTTCCGCTCTGCCTGC
>JAKAXE010000124.1 GCA_021816695.1 bacterium
GGCGCAACGTCACCGGGTGCACTCCCAGCACCTCCGCCGCCGCCTTGAGTCGCAGTAATGCCATGCCACCAAGTCCTACACATCACTCATGTTCGCTTAGCAAGACACACCACTGCTACAGACCCTTCTGCTCTGGGTGTTCCCCCTAATCACCGTGGGACTGGCGTCGCTCTTGGGGCAGGCCGCCGTCTATCTACTGGCACGGAGCGGATTCGTGGTCAACGGGATGACCGTGGGCATCCTCACGGTCCTCATGTTCGGCGCCGGCACCGACTACTCCCTTCTGCTGGTCGCGAGATATCGAGAGGAGTTGCGGTCGGAGGCTCGCCCGTCAAGGGCGATGGCCACAGCGCTGCGGCGGGTGGCCCCCACCCTGGCGGTCTCGGCCGGGACCGTGATCCTCAGCCTGCTGGTTTTGCTGGCGGCGCAGGAGCGTGACATCCGGGCGCTCGGCCCGGTCGGGGCCATCGGGATCGCGGCGGTCCTCCTGGGCACCCTTACCCTCCTGCCCGCCCTGCTCCTGGTCTTCGGCCGGGCAGCGTTCTGGCCCTTGGTGCCGAGGATGGGGCAGGCCCCGCCCTCGCGGCGGCTCAGCTGGGAGGCGCTGGCCAGCTGGGTTGCGCGGCACCCCCGGCAGCTGGCCGGCGCCGGGATCGGCGCACTTGCCATCCTGTGCATCGGCCTCGCGGCGTATCCGGCCCCTCTGCCGCAGTCCAAGAGCTTCAGTGGGCGAGTGCCCTCGGCCACCGCTCAGTCGCTCATCTCCCAAGCCTTCCCCGCGGGCAGCACCGGCCCCGTGGTGGTGGGCACGGTGGACCCAGGGCTCCTTCCAGCGGCCCGCGCGGTGGCTAGCCAAGTACCGGGGATCGAGGGCATAGGGCCCGGCTTCGCAACCAGTGGCGCGGGTGTGTTCGAAGCGACGTTGGCGGCTCCGCCGGAGGGCGCACGGGCTGAAGCCGTGGTCAAGGACCTGCGGGCGGCCGAGAGCCTGCACTTCGGTGGTCGGGTGCTGGTGGGCGGACCGACGGCAGTGCAAATTGACCTCAATGAGGCTGCGGCCCACGATCGCCTGGTGATCATCCCCCTCGTCCTGCTGGTAGTGCTGGTCATGCTGGCTCTGCTTCTCCGCGCGCTGGTGGCACCGGTGCTGCTCACGCTCTCCGTGGTGCTCTCGTACCTGGCCGCGCTGGGGCTGTCCAGCCTGGCGTTCCGCTGGATCTTCGGGTTCGCCGGGATTGACTCCTCGGTCGCCCTGTTGGGGTTCGTGTTCCTGGTGGCGCTCGGGGTTGACTACACGGTCTTCCTGGCGTCGCGGATCCGCCAGGAGGCTCCCGCAGACGCTGAGGGTGGGGTCCGGGTGGCGCTGGCGGCTACCGGCGGTGTGATCACTTCTGCGGGACTGGTCCTGGCGGCGACCTTCACCGTTCTCGGGGTACTGCCCCTGGTGGCGCTCACGGAGCTGGGCTTCCTGGTGGCCGTTGGGGTACTGCTGGACACCTTCATCGTCCGCAGCTTGGTGGTTCCGGCGGTGGCGCTGCTCCTCGGCGAACCGTTCTGGTGGCCGTGGCGACCGCGCCAGTCCCGTCCCTACGTCCCTCGCTGAGGCACCGGAAGGGGAGGGGAGGTACGCGGCCGGCGGATGATGGCCGCGTGGGTGCCTTCCGTGAGATGGTGGCCGGGGTGCTCTTGGAGACCTCGCCGGGCGACGTCCTGACGTACGGGGATGTCGCCCGCCTCGCCGGTCACCCCGGGGCGGCCCGCGCGGTTGGCAGGGTACTGGCCAGTTCCAGCGGCTTGCCCTGGTGGCGGGTGGTGACCGCCGGGGGCCGGCTGGTGCCAGGACTGGAGGCGGAGCAGGCCAGTCGGCTGGAGCGGGAGGCCCGAGGAGGCGCCGAGGAGTTCAGCCGGCCGGGGGGTGGGGCCGCAGGTCCAGGACTCGCTTGGCCTTCCCCAGGGACCGCTCGAGGAGGCAGGGCTCGATCACGTCGACATCCAGAGTGACACCCAGTGCGTGCTTCAAGCGCTGGGCGAGCTCGGCGCCCAACCCCTCCCTCCGCTCGGCGCTGGCCGCCTCCGGCCGCGCCTCGACCCTGACCGTCATTTCGTCCAGCCGCTCTGGGCGGCTTAGTACACAGAGGAAATGGGGGGAGAGCCCAGGGACACTCAGGATGACCTCCTCCACCTGGCTGGGGAACAGGTTGACCCCGCGCAGGATGATCATGTCGTCGGTCCGCCCACGGATACGCTCCATCCGCCGCATGGGGCGGGCGGTGCCCGGGAGCAGGCGGGTGAGGTCCCGGGTGCGGTAGCGAAGCAGAGGCATGGCCTCCTTGGTGAGCGTGGTCAGGACCAGCTCACCCACCTCGCCGTCCGGAAGTGGGTGCCCAGAGACCGGATCCACTACCTCGGCGAGGAAGTGGTCCTCCCATAGGGTCAGGCCGTCCTTGGTCTCCACGCACTCCTGGGCCACTCCGGGTCCCATCACCTCGGAGAGCCCGTAGATGTCCACGGCGTGCATGTCGGCCCGCGCCTGGATCTCACGCCGCATCTCCTCGGTCCAGGGCTCGGCGCCGAAGATCCCGACCTTGAGACTGGACTCCCGTGGATCGATCCCGAGGCGCTCGAACTCGTCGAGGATGACCAGCATGTACGACGGGGTGAGCATGATCACGTCAGCCTGAAGGTCGCGCAGCAGGGTCACCTGGCGCTCGGTCATTCCTCCGGAGGCCGGCACCACGGTGCATCCCAGGCGCTCGGCACCGTAGTGCGCCCCCAGGCCCCCGGTGAACAGCCCGTAGCCGTAGGCCACGTGAACCAGGTCGCCGGGGCGGCCGCCAGCTGCCCGGATGCTTCGAGCCACCAAGGATGACCAGGTGTCCAGATCCCTGCGCGTGTAGGCGACTACCGTCGGCTTGCCGGTGGTGCCGCTGGAGGCGTGGATCCGCAGGAGTTGGGAGCGGGGGACGGCGAGCATCCCCAGGGGATAGTTCTGTCGGAGCTGCTCCTTGTCCGTGAACGGCAGGTGCTGGACCGCTTCCAGGGACCGGATGTCCTGCGGCGCCATCCCCGCCTCATCCAGGGTGCGCCTGTAGAAGGGCACGTTCTCGTAGGCATGGGCCACCGCGTGTTGGAGACGCTCCAGCTGCAGCTCCAGCAGCTGCTCCCTGGGGGCGCGCTCCTCGGGGTCGAGGGTGGAGGGGTCAGGGGTGAGGTCGCGCAATTCAGTGGGTCCTTCGGGCGCCGGCACGTTCGTTGGACAGCCGCCGGGAGCGGCCCCGAAACTCTGCCACCACCCGCTGGCTCGCGGACTCCCGCACGGTCACATCGTAGATGCCGCTCCTGCCCTGGAGCTGGCGCTCCGAAGCCGTGGCCTCGAGCTTCTCACCAACCTCTGCCGGGCTGAGGAAGTCGACCGTAGCACCGGCCGCCAGCACCGTCCCGCCCCGCGAGTTGGAGGCGAAGGCGAAGGCGGTGTCCGCCAGGGCGAAGATCAGCCCGCCATGACAGACGCCGTGTCCGTTGGCCATCCTGGGGGTTACCCGCATCTCGACCCGGCTCCGCCCTGGGCCGACCTCAAGCAGCGCCGTCCCGAGCCATTGCGACGCCTGGTCCTGGTCCCAGAGCTCCGATCCGGGCGCCCTGTGCATGGGCGGCGGGGTGGCCCCCGGGGTGGCCGAGTCCATGGCCAGCTATGGTAGCGGGAGGTCCTGTCCGAAGTCGGGCAGGAGCCTCCGAGCGTGATTGGAGACGTCTGACCAGATGCAGCAGGTGTACTCGGTGGAACGAACCATCCACGCTTCCCCGGGGGTCGTCTTCGCCTTGGTGGCGGACGCGGCGCGCCACCCCGACATAGACGGTTCCGGTACCGTGCGGCGGTTGCGACCCGGCGCGACTCGGATGCTCTCACTGGGGTCGGTGTTCGGGATGGAGATGCGGGTCGGGGTGCGCTACTCGATGCGGAACGAGGTTATCGAGTTCGAGCCAGATCGCCGCATCGCC
>JAKAXE010000047.1 GCA_021816695.1 bacterium
GGCCTTCGCCTGGCTGGCGCTCCTCCTGGCGGTGGTGATAGCCGCCGGGGGGTTGGTGCACTGGGGGATCTGGCGCAGCTGGGCCCCCGTCGCCGCGCCGCCCCCGCCCCCGCCACCTGCGCCTGCCCCGGATCCCCGCCGCTGCCCCGGCTGCGGGCGGCGCAACGCCGAGGGCGCGGCCTTCTGCGCCTACTGCGGCCGCCCCCTCACCGGCTGAGCGTCCGGGCCCCCAGCGCGGGCTGGCCAGCTTGGGAAGGCGGGTGTTTCCGCTCGAACGCCGCGAGTGGCTGACTTGAGGTGGAGGCACTCGAACATCGACTGCCTTAGGGGTCCGGGGCGCCAGCGCCCCGGACCCGGGGATCGGTGGGCCGGTGAGTTAGGGCGAGAGGTGGATCAGACCTCGATGACCTCCGCCTCCGGCTCGCCGAGGTCGAGCTCGCGCACCCATTGGGGCAGCTCGCGCGCTGGCTGAGGTGCCAGCGCGCCGGCCGGCCGGCCCCGTATACCCAGCAGTGAGATCAGGACCGTGGCGCCCATGAGCAGGGCCGCGGCGGCGAACACGTGGTCCGCCCCGGTGGCGAAGGCCGCCCTGGCGGCGGCCGCTGATCGCCCCTCCACCACGGCTCCCGCCGCTCCGAAGATCGACACCAGAACCGCCAGGCCGAGCGCCCCACCGAGCTGCTGGGTGACATTGATGAGGCCGGAGGCGGCACCGGCGTCCTCCTGGCGGACCCCGGCCAGGGAGGCGCTGGTCAGGGGAACGAAGGCGAGCCCATTACCGCCACCGAAGAGCATCACCGGCACCAGCATCTCCAGGTAACCGCTGGTGCCCGAGAGCCTGCTCAGGAGCAGCATGGCCACGGTGGAGAGGGAGAGCCCGAGCACCATGACCACCCTGCCGCCGTACCGCGGAGTGAGCCGCCGGGCGCTCAACTGGGAGGTCGCAAACAGGGAGACGGTGAAGGGCAGGAAGGCGAGCCCCGTCTCCAGGGGGCCGTAGCGGAGCACCAGCTGGGCAAATTGGGTGAGGAAGAAGAGCATGCCCAGCATCGCCCCGGCGAGCAGCAGGCGCGCCCCGTACGAGGCGTTGCGACCGCGGTCGGAGAAGAGGCTGAGCGGTGTGATCGGCTCCGAGGCCCGCCTTTCCAGGGCCACGTAGAGGGTGAGCAGCGCCGCCCCGAGCGTCAGCGCGGAGATGGTCAGGGGGTCGCCCCAGCCGTTGCTGGCCGCGCGCACGAAGCCGTAGGTCAAAGAGGTGGCCCCGATCGTGGCGGTGAAGGCCCCCATGAGGTCGAAGTGGCCGGAGCGCCGAGGCGTCTCGCTGAGGAAGGTGCGCGCCAGCACCACCACCGCCACCCCCACCGGCACGTTGACGAAGAGCACCCACCGCCAGGAACCGAACTGGGTCAGGAGGCCGCCCAGCACCAGGCCGACCGCCCCGCCGCCGACGGAGACCGCCGCGTAGTAGCCGAGGGCCCGCAGACGCTCCCGACCCTCGGGGAACATCACCATGAGGAAGGCGAGAGCCGACGGTGCAGCCAGCGCTCCGCCCAGCCCCTGGAGCGCTCGCGCAGCGATGAGGAGGTCGGCGTTGGGCGCCAGTCCGCCAAGGAGTGAGGAGACGCTGAAGAGCCCGATGCCGGCCATGAACACCCGCTTGCGGCCGAGCAGGTCACCGGCTCTGGCGCCCAGGAGCAGGAACCCCCCGAAGGTGAGGGTGTAGGCGGTGATGACCCAGGAGAGGCTGGCCGGGGAGAGGTGAAGGTCCCGGGCCATGCCGGGCAGGGCGATGTTGACGATGGTGGCGTCGAGCACCACCATCAGCTGGACGGTGAGGATGATCGCCAGACCCAGGCGAGCCCGGGTCGCGGCCGCACGTGGGGCCGGAGGAGAGATGGGCGGGGTGACCGACATGAGGACCTCCGAGTGGTAGGATGGCTAAGCGGAAGCTTCCTCCGGTATTATACGGAGGCTACCTCCGTTTAGCAAGCGCAAGTTCATCGAGGTCCGGCTGGTGAGACGGGAAGGGTCCGCGGCATCCCCTGGAGTGGCAGCCCCCGAGGGAGTGCCATCGGCAGGACGGTCCCTGCGGGCGGACGCGGCCCGCAACCGAGAGGTCCTGCTGGAGGCCGCCTCCGCCGCCTTCTCCGAACGGGGTGCGGAGGTTCCGCTGGAGGATGTAGCGCGCCGGGCCGGCGTCGGCATCGGCACCCTCTACCGGCACTTCCCCACGCGCGAGGCGCTGGTCGAGGCCGTATTCCGCCACGAGGTGGAGGTGCTGGTACAGAGCGCGGACGAGCTGCTGGCCACCCTGCCCCCGGAGCAGGCGCTGAAGCAGTGGATGCAGCTCTTCGTCGGGCATGTGGCCACCAAGCGCGGGATGCTGGCGGTGCTCCGGCCGATCTTGGTGGACAACCCCAGGTTTTCCGGGGAGACCAAGGGGCTGGTGACGGAGGCGGCCACCAAGATACTGAGGGCCGGGATTGCCGCGGGCTCGGTGCGGGCCGACGTGGACGGCGCCGACCTGCTTCGTGCCGTCTCCGGCATCTGCATGTCCACGGACGAGGGCAATCAGGAGGCGGCTAACCGGCTGGTCGGCCTCCTCTTCGACGGGCTGCGCCGCTCCCCAGAGTGAACTGAGCGCCCGCCGGCGCCAGGCGCGGCTGGCGAGTCGGGGAGTGACCCGGGGAGCACGCGGGAGCTCACCTCGGTCAGGTCGCTTGGTCCGGTCCATCTAGCCGGGGGACGCGTTCCACAGCCGCCGCTCGAGGCCGCGGCTCTGCCGCTCGCGCGCCGGCCGGTTGACACCGGCAAGAGGGACGATTAGGCTTCGGCGATGGTCGCCTGAGGTGCCCCCGCCTGGACGCGCGCTCGCGCCCCCCGGGGCGGGGCGCGCCTCCAGCGGTGGCTGTTTCAGGCTCACACCCCCCCGCCACGGAGGAGTGCCGATGTCTCTGCAACCCACCCGCAATTCCACCGCGCAGGAGGAGCTGGAGCGCAGCTGGTCCGAAGACCGCTGGCGCTCTGTGACCCGCCCCTACTCTGCCGCTGACGTCCTTCGGCTCAGAGGCTCGTTCATGGTCGAGCACACCCTGGCTCGCAGAGGGGCGGAGCGGCTCTGGGAGATGCTGAATCGGGAGGAGTACGTGCCCGCACTGGGCGCCCTCACCGGTCAGCAGGCGGTGCAGATGGTGCGGGCCGGTCTCAGTGCCATCTACCTCTCCGGGTGGCAGGTGGCTGCGGACGCCAACCTCTCCATGGAGACCTACCCCGACCAGAGCCTCTACCCCTCGACCTCGGCACCCGCCCTCGCCTCCCGGCTCAACCGGGCCATGATGCGGGCCGATCAGATCGCCTGGGCCGAGGGCCAGCACGACAGGGAGTGGGTGGTACCGATCGTGGCCGACGCCGAGGCCGGGTTCGGGGGGCCGCTGCACGCCTTCGAGCTGATGAAGCAGATGATCGAGGCGGGGGTGGCCGGGGTGCACTACGAGGACCAGCTGGCCTCGGAGAAGAAGTGCGGCCATCTGGGCGGCAAGGTGCTGGTCCCCACGGCCCAGTTCATCCGCACGCTGGTGGCGGCGCGGCTGGCCGCGGACGTGGCCGGGGTTCCGATCGTGCTGGTGGCCCGCACCGACGCCCTCAGCGCCACCCTGCTCACCTCGGACGCCGACCCGCAGGACGCCCAGTTCCTCGCCGGGGAGCGCACCTCCGAGGGGTACTACCGGGTGCGGCCCGGGCTGGAGCCGGTGATCGCCCGCTCCCTGGCCTACGCCCCCTACGCCGACGCCCTCTGGTTCGAGACCTCGACTCCGGACATCCGCGAGGCAGAGGCCTTCGCCCAGGCCATCCACGCCCGGTTCCCGGGCAAGATCCTGGCCTACAACTGCTCCCCCTCCTTCAACTGGAAGCTGCAACTCAGTGACGACGAGGTGGCCGCCTTCCAGCGCCGGCTGGGGGAGTTGGGATACCGCTTCCAGTTCGTGACCCTGGCCGGCTTCCACGTCGCCAACGCCGCCATGTTCGAGCTGGCCAAGGGGTACGCCCGCGAGGGGATGACGGCCTACGTCCACCTCCAACAGCGGGAGTTCGAGCTCGAGCTCCAGGGGTACACCTCCACCCGCCACCAGGCCGAGGTCGGCGCTGGCTACTTCGACCAGGTGCTGGAGACGGTGACCGGGGGGGACAGTGAGACGCTGGCCCTGCGCGGCTCCACCGAGGAGGCCCAGTTCGAGTCGCTTCCTCTGCCGTGACCCCTCCCACCCCCACGGTCCAGGTCCTCCAGGACTGCGGCCAGGCGCAGGATGAGGTCCTGACCGAGGGGGCGCTCCAGTTCGTGGCCACCCTGGAGCGCCGGCTGCGCGCCGGGCGCGAGAAGATCTTGGCGGCCCGCCGGCGGCGCCAGCTGGAGCTCAGCTCCGGCCAGCTCCCGGACTTCCCGCCAGAGACCGCCGCAGTGCGCGAGGACCGGGGCTGGATGGTCGCCCCGGCGCCCCAGGACCTCCAGGACCGGTGGGTGGAGATAACCGGGCCGGTGGACGCCAAGATGATGATCAACGCCCTCAACTCCGGGGCGAGAACCTACATGGCGGACTTCGAGGACGCCAACTCTCCCACCTGGTCCAATTGCATCGAGGGCCAGGCCAACCTGCGCCGGGCGGTGCGCCGGGAGCTCAGCCTGGACGTGGACGGCCGCGCCTACCGCCTCGATCGGAAGACCGCCACCCTCATGGTCCGGCCGCGGGGCTGGCACCTGCCGGAGAAGCACCTGCTCATCGACTCGGAGGTGGCCTCGGCCAGCCTCTTCGACTTCGGCCTCTTCGTCTTCCACAACGCCAGGGAGCTGCTGGCCAGGGGGAGCGGCCCCTACCTCTACCTGCCCAAGCTGGAGGGGCACCTTGAGGCCCGGCTCTGGGAGGAGGCGGCCAGTCTGGCGGAGGAGCTTCTGGAGCTGCCCCGAGGGGCCATCCGGGTGACGGTGCTGATCGAGAACATCCTCGCCGCCTTCGAGATGGAGGAGATCCTCTACGAGCTGCGGGAGAGGGCGGTGGGGCTGAACGCCGGGCGCTGGGACTACCTCTTCTCGATCATCCGCAAGTTCCGGGACGACCCCCGCTTTGTGCTCCCCGACCGGGCCCAGGTCACCATGGCGGTGCCCTTCATGCGGGCCTACGCCGAGCTCCTGGTCCGGGTCTGCCACTCCCGGGGCACCCACGCAATAGGGGGGATGGCGGCCCTGGTTCCCAGCCGGCGCGACCAGGCGGCCACCGAGAGGGCGCTTCTGGGGGTGGCCGAGGACAAGGAGCGGGAGGCGGGGCAGGGCTTCGACGGCACCTGGGTCGCCCACCCCGACCTGGTGGAGGTCGCCACCTCCGCCTTCGCCCGCCGCCTGGGCGGGCGGGCCAACCAGCTGGACCGTCTTCGCGAGGACGTCCTGGTCGGCCGGGATCAGCTGCTGGACGTGGCGGTGGACGGGGGCCAGGTCACCCTCCAGGGGCTGCGCACCAACTGCTCGGTGGGGATCCGCTACCTGGGCGCCTGGCTTCAGGGAAGCGGGGCCGTCGCCCTTGACAACCTGATGGAGGACTGCGCCACCGCCGAGATCTCCCGCTCGCAGATCTGGCAGTGGCTGCGCCACGGTCGCATCACCCCTGGCCAGCTTGAGGAGGTGGAGGCCCAGGTGATGGGTGACCTGGGGCAGGAGTACGAGACCGCCTTCCGGCTCTTCCACGAGGTGGCCACCTCGGACGAGTTCTCTGAGTTCCTCACCCTGCCCGCCTACCGGGAGCTGGCCTGACGGTCCCGTCGCAATCTCTGGCGACCGGGTATCGGCGGTTGTACGGGTCCGCTCCCTCTGCTATGTTGCCTGCCAGTTCCCGGCTCCGCCGGGACACGCGTCCAGCGGGAGAGCGCAAAGATGGCCAGGAAGACTGAGCCCGAGACCTCAGCTGCGGAGCCGGTCGTGTACGGCGAGCCTGAGGGCGGTGGCTGTGACCACACCGGCTGCACCAACTCAGAGGCCTATCGCTGCCTGTACCGCGACCGCCGGGCGGTGGACTGCGCCTGGGTGGCTTGCAAGGACCACCTCAAGGTGGTCGAGGGCCGCGCCTACTGCATGCGCCACGCCGGGATTATGGAGGTGCTGGTGCTGGCCCGCCAGCAGGGACAGGACCTTTTGCCCCCCGACCTGGACGATCGCTGCGCCTCTTTGGTGCGAGCGGTCTCCCAGGACCTCAACGAGCCGGTGCTGGAGCGGCTGGTGCGCTGGAGCGACACCAACACCAGCATCATCAACGACCCCGCCATTCGCTATACCCGCCCGGACCGGCTGCACCACATCCCCGGCCACTGGGAGCGGGTCTGGGCCCTGGCCGCCCGGACCGGCCTGCTGCTCCGCGTCGGGCTGAGGGTGGAGGACGCCCGGCCGGAGACCGTGGTCCTCACCGGCGGGGTGACCCACCTCATGGCTGCGGTGCCCCCCTGGATCGAGCGCCGGCTGCACGGTGACCAGTACCAGGGCTCCCAGAGCGAGCTGGTGGAGCGGCTGGCATTCCAGCAGCAGCTTCTGCAGGCGCTGGACGCCTACGTGGAGAAGTACGGGGTCACCTACCCCAAGTCACTCTCAGCCGCCTCCAGCTGAGCCCGGCCGGGGCTCCCTCCCAGCTACCACCTGCCCCGGGCGCCGACTGCGCCGCCAGCCGTATCCGAGCAGGATCCCAGTCGCGGCCATGGCCGCCGCCACCACCTTGGTGAGGAGCAGGTCAGCCCCCTGAGGGGGGACCAGGAGGGTCGCCACCAAGGTGGGGAACACCACCCAGCGCCAGGGATACCGGCTGCGGCGGATCAGCTTCGCGTACATCCAGCCGAGTCCTGTCCCCAGCCCCAGAGCGACCGCCCCCAGGGTGAGGTAGCCGACCAGGTACTGCGTCCTCGCCGGGGCCGAGAGGCCCACCGAAAGGCGGATGGAGAGCGGCGGGAGGTAGTCAGTGGCGTAGAAGGCGGCCAGCAACCAGGCGAGGGCATGCACGGAGATGGCGGTGAGCTGGTGGCTCTTGCGGAGCCGCTCCTCCCGCGCCGCGATATCCAGCGCCTGGCCCTCCGGGCGATCTCCTTGCACCGGGCCATTATGTCTCCTGGTGAGCCGCCTCCCCCGGCGCGCGGCTGCGGCCGGGACTGCTTCGGCGCCGACTCCGCAAGCCGTCCGTCGGCCGCGGCCCGGGACATCCCAGGATGAGTCAGGTGCCCTCGTGTCGTGGAATCTGTGGGGAGGGAGTGGGGGCTGCTCATTCGGTGACCAGCCCGGCGGTGAGAGGGTTGGTGAGGAAGTCCGGGGGGTAAATGGCAGAACTGCAACGGTGAACCGCGCAGGCGCCCAACCGGCGAGGCGGCAGGGAACTGTTGCCTGACAAACGGGGTCCCCTCACCCCCGCCGAGGGCCTCCTGCTTGGAGCCGATGGGCCGGTGTCAACCCCCATTTTCCAAGTCAGCGAGGAACTTCTCTACCTGCCCCGGATCTTCCCTTCCGCCGTTATCCGCTGCATCGGGACTGACTCAGCCGCTGGCCGTCTGCCCGAAACCTCTGAGGAAGTCCCGGACCGTGGCGACGGCCTCGCGCCGATGCCGTTCGGCTGCATCGACGTCGTCGGCGTCGTCCAGGAACGCCGCGTACGCCGCCGGTCCATCCCGTCCAATCTCCGCAAAGCGCTCGCTGAGTAGTTGCAGTGCCGAGGCGACCTGCGGGTGGGAAGCCGCGGGGCTCTGCGCGGCTGCCGCGCCTGCTTCCTCCGGACCGGTTTCAAAGTTCAGGATGCAAAAGACGAGATCGTAGGCGTCCTTATTCTCGTGCCGGTCCTGGAACGCCAGGATCTTCAAGACAACGTACGTGAGGATGCCGCAGACCCGTACGAGGACTGTGGACCGGCCACCGCCATCGAGTCGCTCCCCCTCGACGGCATGTTCGCTGAAGTCCGCGGCGGCCATCCGTGCACCCCGGACGTTGAAGGCTCCCAGCCCCGACCCGAGAGACTCGCCTCTCGGCTTGAAGATTCGGCCCGGCTCGACCTCTGCCGTTTCGCAGAGGAACTCGACCTGGACACGCCTACCGTCAACCAGCCGGGTCCAGCGAAAGCTGCTCTCCGACTGGAAGCCGGCTCGCTTGAGATTGGTCTCCAGATTCCAGTAGGTCTCCGGGGCATCGTCACCGAGGGCCAGCCCGATGACGAGGTCGATGTCGGTAGTGCCGATGTGCTGCGCCACGCCGACCGGCAGCTCGCCCACTATGTAGCGGGGCGCCAAGCCACCCACCAGGTAGAGCCGCTCCCGCCATGGGCCGAGATCACCGAGGAGCGTGACCAGCGCCCGCTCGCAAAGCTCCGTGGTGATGCTGTCGTAGTCGGATGCGTGGCCGCGCCTCACAGACCAATCACCTCCTGACGGAGCCTTTCCGCTTGCTCGCGCCCCCTCCGGGGCTCCTTTCGGAGGTCGTAGTAGAGCCTTGCAACATTGACTGTCCACACGCCACTCTGTTTAGTTCGGAACGCCATCGGAGCATCTCCTGGAGTCTGCATCAGCACAAGGTTTGCACCGGCATCGACCCGGTCGGCGGCCAGCGCTTTGAGAAGAGACTGAGGAGCCAAAGCACTCTCGATCCAAAGGTCAACGGTGGGAACAGCCGTGACAAATGGGGCCACCGCCATCGCTGCCGCAGCCCGTGTCATCGCATATCGGACATGGGCTTTCTCCAGGATCTCCCCGACCGCGGCCACGAGTTCCTTGGGGGTCCGTGCCAGGCGAAAGGCCATCGTCCTTTCGACCGCTCGATCGACATTCTCCTCGGCCCACAAGTCGAGGAGGGCAGCAGCGTTGACGACCTGCCGGGTGCGTCGCGGCCCTGTCCCCTCCGAGGAGACTATGCCCTCTCCCTCCAGACGGGTCACCACGCGGTGCACCAGGCCATTGCTGACGTCAGCCCGCTCTGCCAGCTCGTGGATCTGCCAGGTGCGGTCCCTGCCGAGAAACAGTGCCTGGGCGACCACGCCAGCCTTGCCACTGAGGCGAGCGGTGCGCCGCACCGGCTTCTCGACCGCCGGCCGCCGTTTCTCGATGTGCAGCAACAGCCCGGGAAGCTCCAAATGGACATTGCCGGATGCATCTACGAGGCCGATACCATGTCGCCTCAGGATGTCTCGGGCATCGGCGGTCGCCTGCCGTGTGACCACGAGCAGCTCGGGGCCGCCCTTTCGCCCGGCTCCCGCCTGTCGCACCACCTGCCAGGCGGCAGCCGTCGTCAGGTCCTTCTTGACCTCGACGGCAAGTGGTCTGGCACCACCCCCAAACCGGATGGTGAAGTCATTCCGCCGGTTCCCTCCCCGCTGGACGTCGACCCCGAAACCATCGACCGCACGCAGGATTCGCGCGGCCTCGGCGTCCAAGGGGCCTACTATCTTCACTAGATGGTCGTTCTTCACCACGACGGCGAATATACACCAGATAGTGAAGCACCGCCGACTGAAGGACGCTCCCGTCCGTTCATTACCAAGGTGGTCGAGAGCTCTCGGGAGGGAAAGGTTCGCGGCATCCTCCCGGTTTACGAGGCTCCCAACCATGGTCGCTCGACTGGGGCCATCGAGGAAACGGCCGCTGGCTCAACCTCACCCACAGGCCAGACAGCCGCTTATCGCTTGTCTTGCCCCCACTGCTCCCCCACTGCCGCGGCTCTGAGCCGACGGCCAGGACCTCCTCCCCGCCGGGCCGGAGGCCCGATGAGCAGCCCCGGGCCTCCCGCCAAATTCGATCGCACAAGGGACTTGACGCCCGACCGGAGAGGTGGTCCTGCCAACTCACTCCCCAAATCGCGGCTGGCCCGTACCTTGTCGTGGCGGAAGAGCGTCACTAGTCCGGGCGGCGGCCGTGGCTTCCTGCGCCCGGCCCCTAAACTTTGGTCCACCATGACCGCTGCGGACCTTCCCTGCCCCTCGGACCCAGCTTGAGGCCTGCCCCCCGCGCCTGGGAGATGCCGCCCGACGGGGAGGCGGGGGCGGTGCTGAATAGGCTGGAGGAGCGCCGGATCCTGCTCGGAGCCGAGCTCGGCCCGGGGGGCCACGATCCGCTGCTGCTCTCGGGCATGGAGCGGGCGGTGCAGGTCCTGGGTCGCGCACTTCATGAGCGGCGCCGGATCGCGGTCTATGGCGACTACGACGTGGACGGGGTCACGGCGACCGCCCTTCTGGTGCGCTCCCTGGCCGCCGCTGGCTCTCAGGCCCTCCCCTACATTCCCAGCCGCGAGGCGGAGGGATACGGCCTCAACGAGGAGGCTCTCTTAGAGCTGAGCCGCCAGGGGGTGGAGCTCGTGGTGAGCGTGGATTGCGGCACCACCGCGGTGGAGGTGGCCGCCGCAAGGCCCAGGGGGATGGAGCTGGTGATCACCGACCACCACCTGCCCCTGCAGGAGGGGGAGGACCGCAAAGTCCGCCTTCCGGACGTGGAGGCGCTGGTCAACCCTCAGCAGCCGGGGGATGAGTTCCCCTTCAAAGGCCTGGCGGGCGCCGGGGTGGCGTACAAGCTGGTGCAGGCGCTGGAGCATGCCGGTCTGCTGCCGGACGGCACCGCCTCGCAGCAGCTGCCCCTGGTGGCCCTGGGGACGGTGGCTGACCTCATGCCCCTTCTGGACGAAAACCGCCAGCTGGTGCGCCAGGGCCTCTTCACCTGGACTGAGTCGGCACCCCTCGGGCTACTGGCCCTGGCGCGCGCCGCGGGAGTCGAGGGTTCGCCCACCAGCTCCGATCTGGGGTTCAGCCTGGGCCCACGGATCAACGCTGCCGGCCGGATGCGGGAGGCCGACCTGGCGCTGGCCTGCTGCCTGGCCCAGGACCCTCTCGAGGCCTCCTCGAGCGCCCGCGAGCTGCAGCGTCTGAATGGGGAGCGGCGCCTCCGGCTCAAGGAGGCGCTGGAGGTGGCCCAGCAGCTGGTGGAGGAGATGAGCGACGACCTGCCGGCCATCGTCGTGGGACACGAGACCTTCCATCCTGGCGTCGTGGGCCTGGTGGCCGGGCGGCTGGCGGACGAGTACCAGCGGCCCACCTTCGCCTTCAGCCGTCAGGGAACGGAGTGGCGGGGGTCGGCCCGGGCGGTGGACGGGGTCAACATCGTGGAGGCCCTCGCCGCGGCGGCGCCCACTCTGCTCCGGTACGGGGGCCACCAGGGGGCGGGCGGCTTCAGCCTCCCTGGGAACAGCCACAGCGCCGAGGAGTTCTCCTTCGCGGTGCAGGAGGCGGTCGCCGTCCAGCGCAACGGCAATCGGCCCCAGCGAAGGTATGCCGTGGACGCGGTCGCCAGCCTCGCCGACTGCAACTTCCGGCTGGCGGACCAGCTGGCCCGGCTGGAGCCGTTCGGCCGGGGCAACCCCCAGGTGCTGCTCTGCGCGCTCGACTGCCAGGTGACTGCCGCGGCTCCCTTCGGCAAGGGGCGGGAGCACCTCCGGGTGGGGCTGGCTGACCGGAGTGGCTCGGCCGAGGCGATCACCTTCAACCGACCCTGGCTCCACCCTCACCTCCCGGTGGGGAGGCGGGTGGACGTGCTCTTTGAGCTCGAGGTGAACCGCTGGAAGGGGCGGAAGCAGCTGCGGCTGCTGCTCCGGGACCTCCGCCCCGCTCGGGGGGCCGCGGCGCCGACCTCCTCTGCCGTGTCTTCCCGCCCTGAGCAACAGGGGTTGTGAGCGGGATCCGCCCCGACACAGCCATCCGCTCGTCCTGGCGGCCGGCCGCCAGGCTGGGCGCCGCCTCGGGGCTGCTGGCGGTCTCGGTCAGCCTGGCCCTCCAGCTTCTCGGCCTGCCGGGCCTGCTCCAGGCGGTGGGGGGAGGGCTGGTCGTGTTCACCCCGGGACCGGTCTTCGGGACCCTGATCGATGCCCTCCAGGAGCGCGGACGACCCCTGCTGGTGCTCGGCACCGCCGTCCTGCTGGTCGTGGTGGCGGCGGGGGCGGCGGTCGTGGTCGCCCGCTTCCGTCCCCCCAGGTGGCCGGTCGCGCTTCTGGGGGCGGCCGGGCTCTGGCTGCTCACCCTGCCACTGGTGGTGGCGGCCGAGGGCGGGCTGGGCAGCAGCGCCACCTGGGCCACCCT
Source organism: bacterium (assembly GCA_021816695.1). GTDB lineage: Bacteria > Chloroflexota > Dormibacteria > Aeolococcales > Bog-877 > JAJYXT01. Next base: position 12,117 of record JAKAXE010000047.1, read on the forward strand.
CCTGGAGTGGTTGGTGGCGCTGCTGCCGCCCACCCTCCCGGCGCTGGCCCGGGGCCGCCGGGCCGGTACCCCCCACCGGGACCTCCTGGGAACCCCGCTCAGCAGGAGGAGCTTTCTGGAGTTGTTGGGAGGATCCCTCGGTGCGGTCTCGCTGGGATACCTCGGAGTCAGGGCCATCGCCGCCGCGCCCCCATCTCCCGCTTCCGGCTCCACCCTCGGTCGCCTGCCGACTCCGGTGACATCCCCGCAGGACTTCTACCTGGTCTCCAAGGACCTCTTCGGCCCTCCGCGGATCTCGGGTTCCAGCTGGCGCCTCTCCCTGTCCGGGACCAAGGCGCTGAGTCTCTCCCTGGCGGAGCTCTCGGCCATGCCCCAGGCGGACCAGTTCCAGACCCTGGAGTGCATCTCCAATCCGGTGGGTGGCACCCTGATCAGCAACGGCAGCTGGCGCGGGGTTCCCCTCGCCAACCTGCTCGAGCTCACCGGGGTGCCGGCCGGGACCAGCCAGCTGGTCTTCGATTGCGCGGACGGCTACACCGAGAGCCTGGATCTCGCCCAGGGGGTTCATCCCGGGACGCTCCTGGCCCTTCGGCTGGACGGCCGCCCGCTGCCCGCTGAGCACGGCTACCCGGCGCGGGTCCTGGCGCCCGGCTTGTACGGCATGAAGAACCCCAAGTGGCTGACCGGGATCCGGTTCATCAACGGCACCTACGCGGGGTACTGGGAGCAGCAGGGGTGGAACCCGGCGGCGCTTCCCCGGACCTTCTCCCGCTTCGACTTCCCGGCCGCCAGCGGCCAGCTGTCCGGGGGGCGCCGCTACCTTCTGAGCGGGGTCGCCTACGCCGGTCTCCGGGGCATCTCCCAGGTTGAGGTGAGCGTGGACGGAGGTGGGAGCTGGCGGCGGGCCAGGCTGGAGCGACCCCTCTCCCCATACTGCTGGACCATCTGGAGCCTTCTCTGGGCACCGGCCCCAGGGCTCTACCAGCTCACGGTGCGCGCCAGCGACGGCTCCTCCCGACCCCAGACCGAGCGGGCCACGGGCAGCTATCCCGAGGGGGCCACCGGACTCCAGCAGCTGCAGGTGGAGGTCGGCTGAGCTCCCCGGTGCCCTAAACTCGCCGCCAGGATGGCCTCCACGCCCCCGCCCGTGGCGCCCGCCGGCACTCCGCCTCCGGACGAGGGCGGGCTGCGTCGCTCCGCCCTCCTCTGGGGAAGGGCGGCGGCGGTGCTGCTGGCGATCTTTCTCGCCTACCAGCTCTTCCTGGTCCTCCGGGGGCTGGCCGAGGCGGTCCTCACCGTCCTGGTCTGCTTTCTGGTGGCCGGGATCGTGGCCATCCTGGGGGCCCCGGCCTCAGTTCGCGCCCAGCGACGGCTGCACCTCCCCGCCACCCTGGCCGTCCTGCTCACCATGCTGGTGGGGATGGGGCTGCTGGTCCTGGTGGGCTGGATGGTGTCCGGTCCCCTGGCCCAGGAGGGCCGCTCCCTGGCCCAGCAGGTGCCGGGTCTGCTCCACCGAGGGGACGTGCTGGGGAGGAGCCTGCAGCAGCAGCTGAGCGACCACGGCATAAAGATCAACGCCGTCAGCTTCCTCACCTCCAAGCTGGCGTCCCTGGCGCCCCAGCTCACCGGGCTGGCGGTGAGCGGGATCGCCGGGGCGGTCGGCATCCTGGTGGATGTTGTCGTCACCCTGGTGCTGGCGTTCTGGCTGATGCGCGATGCCCCGCGCCTCCGCTCCGGGCTCATGGCGCTGCTGCCCACCCGGGTGGGACGGGAGTTGGACTTCGCCCTGGACGCCTATGTGGTGGTGGTGGGCGGGTACGTCCGGGCCCAGCTGGTGTTGGCGGTGGTGGTGGGAGCGCTGGCGGGAGTCGGCACCGCGCTTCTCGGGGTGCCCTTCCCCCTGGTTATCGCCCTCACCGCCGGGCTCTTCGAGATGATCCCGCTGGTGGGCCCGTTCGCCGGAGGTGCGGTGGCGCTGCTTTTGGCCCTCACCAAGAGCCCCACCTTGGCCCTCTTCACCCTCCTCCTCTTCCTCTTCATCCACGCCGTCGAGGGGTACGTCCTGGTGCCCCGGATCCAGGCCCGCTTCGTGCAGCTCCACCCCCTGCTCACCCTGGTGGCCCTCTTCGCCGGGGTGGAGGTGGCGGGCTTCCTGGGCGCCTTGGTGTCGGTGCCGGTGGCCAGCTACCTGGCGGTCCTGCTGCGCTCGGCGGTGGGGGACTGGCGGGCCCAGCGACCGGACCTGTTCATGGCTGCCCGCGAGAGCCGCCTGGAGACCGCCCGCAACCGCCGCCTGCTGGGCACCTTCAGGATCTTCGGCCGCCGGCCACCTGCGGGGGGCCCACCATCAGCCGACCTCCCCTGAGGGCGGAGTGGGCCGCGGCCCCAGGAGGAGGGTCCCGATCCGGACCTCGGTGCTGCCCTCCCGGATGGCCGCCTCGAAGTCCGAGGACATTCCCATGCTCAGGACCGGCAGCTCCGTCCCCAGCTCTCCCTGGAGCCGGTCACGCAGCTCCCGGCAGCGGGAGAACTCCCGTTCGGGCCGCTCCTGGCTGGCCACCGTCATGAGCCCGAAGAGGCGCAGCCCGGGCAGCCGAGCCACCGCCTCCGCCACCGGGAGGAGCTCTTGCTCCCTCATCCCGGAGCGGCTGGGAATGCCGGTCAGCTCCACCTCGAGAAGCACCGGGAGCGGCGCTCCTGGGGTGGGGACCGCGGCCGCCAGCTGAGCTGCCAGCTCGGCCGAGTCCACGCTCTCCACCATCTGGAAGAGCCGGGCCGCCCGCCGGGCCTTGTTGCGCTGGAGGTGCCCGATCAGGTGCCAGCGGATCCCCGCGGCCGGGCCCAGCTGGCCGGCCTTCTCCCCGCACTCCTGGACGTAGTTCTCTCCCAGTTCGTTGAGACCGGCAGCCACCGCAGCCTGCACCACCTCCAGCGGCTGCCCCTTGGTGACCGCTAGGAGCTGGACCTCGGAAGCGGTCCGGCCCACCGCGGCCGCCGCGACGGCGATCCGCTCCCTTAGGGCGAGCAGCCTTCCCGCAAGGTCAGCGGGCGGGGGCACGGCGCCGGCCCCCGACGCGGTCGGCGGAGAGGAGGTGGTCGATCTCCTGCTTGACCTCGGAGAGGTCCCGGAACGAGCGGTACACCGAGGCGAAGCGAACGTAGGCGACCTCGTCCAGCTCCCGGAGCCGGGCCATGACCAGCTCCCCCACCTCCCGGCTGGGCAGCTCCGACTGCCCCCTCCCGCGCAGCTCGGTCTCGATCTCCTCCACGATCTGCTGCACCCGCTCCGGGGAGATGTCGCGCTTCTTGCAGGCGTTCATCAGCCCCAGGAAGAGCTTCTGCCGGTCGAAGTCCTCGCGCCGCCCGTCCTTCTTGACGATGTAGAAGGGGATCGACTCGATCCGCTCATAACTGGTGAAGCGGCGCCCGCAGTTGTTGCAGGCGCGGCGGCGGCGGATCGCCTCCCCGGTCTCGGAGTCGCGCGAGTCCACCACCCGGAGGTCGTGGTGGTTGCAGTAGGGGCAGCGCACGGGGTCTCCTCTCCGCTACAGCATCTAGTTGAACTGGCTGGATTGTACCCCGCATCTTGTGCCCCGGCCACGCCGGGTGGTCAGCGGTTGACGGTGCTCATGTCCGAGTAGCGGTCGCCCTGGACGGCGTCGGGCGAGGCCACCTCGGAAAGGAGGTCCAACGTCTCTTGATCCAGCTCCAGCTCAGCCGCCTCAAGGTTCTCCCCAAGGTAGCGGCGGCGCTTGGTGCCGGGGATGGGCACGATATCCTCCCCCTGGTGGAGGACCCAGGCGATGGCCACCTGGCCGGGGGTGGCCCCCTTCTCCCTGGCGATCTCCTCGACCCGGTCGACCAACCGCAGGTTGTGCTCCAGGTTGGCGCCCGAGAAGCGCGGGTAGCGGGTGTTGCGGAAGTCCCCGGGCTGCAGCTGGGCGGGATCCCGGTAGCGGCCGGTGAGCATCCCCCGGCCCAGCGGGCTGTAGGCCACGAACCCGATTCCCAGCTCGCGCACCGTGGGCAGGATCTCGGCCTCCGGCTCCCGGCTGAAGAGGGAGTACTCGGTCTGGAGGGCGGAGATGGGGTGGACCGCGTGGGCCCGGCGGATGGTGGCCGGAGCCGCCTCGGAGAGGCCGAGGTAGAGAACCTTGCCCGCCTCCACCAGCTGGGACATCGCCCCCACCGTCTCCTCGATCGGCACCCGGGGGTCCACCCGGTGCTGGTAGTAGAGGTCGATGTGGTCGACCCCCAGGCGCTGCAGGGAGGCGTCGCAGGCCGAGCGGACGTACTCCGGGCGTCCGTTTATCCCGAGGAAGGAGCCGTCCTCCTGGCGCTGGTTGCCGAACTTGGTGGCCAGGACCACCTGCTCCCGGCGGCCCTGGATCGCCCGCCCCACCAGCTGTTCGTTGTGGAAGGGTCCGTACATGTCGGCGGTGTCCAGGAAGGTCACCCCCCGGTCGAGTGCCATCTGGATGGTGGCGATCGACTCCGCGTCGTCGCGCGGTCCGTAGAACTCGGACATGCCCATGCAGCCCAGCCCCAGCTCCGAAACCTCCAGTCCTCCGCTCCCGAGCTTCCTGGTGCGCATCCCGACCTCCTGGATAACCAACCGTCCGTCCCAGTCTAGGTCGGTGGCCGCTGGCGTCCCGCTGCCGTCTCGGATTCAGCCCATCAGGGGATGGCGCGCTCCCGGAAGTGGTCGCTAGGCTGAGCCGGTGAGCGTCCGCATCGTGGAACGGGCCGGCTCGTGAGCCAGCTCCGGCTCCTCCTCCGCGCCGTGCGCTGGCGGCTGGGAGGGGCGCTGGCCCTCTTCGTCGTCGGGGTGGTGGCGGTGCTGGCCGCCGCCGCCGGACCGCTGTACCTGGCCACCGCCAACGACTCGGTGCTCCACTCCATCCTCATCTCCAACCCCCCCGTCTTCGACGGCATCACCCTGACCCCGCGGCAGGGATCGGGCCAGGTGGCGGCGGCGGAGTCCGGGCTCCAGGCGGCCCGCCAGTACCGCCTCTCCAGGTGGTACTCGCCGCAGAAGCTGGTGCTGGATGCCGGCCTGACCGTGGTCGGCCCCAGCGGGTCCAGGTTCGGCTCCGACCTGATCTCCGACCCCGGTGCCTGCGGCCAGCTCCACTTCCTCAAGGGGAGCTGCCCAAAGTCGGCCGGCGAGGTGGTGCTGACTGACCGCAGCGCCCAGGGGTTGGGGGCCAAGGTGGGGTCCCGGCTCACCACCACCATCCCCGGGCCGGTCCACTTCGTGAATGGCATTCCCAATCGGACCAACATCGAGAAGGTCGTCGTGGTCGCCGGCATCGTGGCCGTGGGCAAGCCCTCCGCTCCCTTCTGGTTCGGGGATGACTACTTCGGCTTCGGCCAGTCCTGCCCTCCCAATGCGCCCATCTGCCTACCCCAACTGGACTCCATGTTCACCCCCCAGGCCACCATCTCCTCGGTGCCGGGGACCCTGGCCACCGACGAGCTCTTCCTCAAGGTCTCCACCATCCACCTTGCGGGAGCGGCCATCTTCAACCAGGCCCTGGGCAACTTCGACACGGATGCCAACCAGAACCTGCAGCTCGACGTCTCCACCCAGCTGAACTCTCTGGCCGCCCAGGCC
>JAKAXE010000048.1 GCA_021816695.1 bacterium
GCACTCCGAAGCAGAACCCGGTGTGCCGAGGACGGACCACCTCCACCGACAAGCCCATACCTCTCCCCGATCGCTTAAAGCCCCTAAATGATCCTCAGGGCCAAGTTACCCCGCCAGGATCGCGCTGGTTGTGAGCCTAGTCAAGAGGGATCTCACTTATCCGTTATTGAACCAGGCCTAGGGGTCCCGCCGAAGGTACCCTGGAGGGATGCTGGCGCTCACCTTCGACCCCCGGCTCCGGACCCTCCTGCTTGGCGGGGCGGCGTCCAGGCTGCGCCCTGAGTGGGCGCTGGTGGCGGGAGGTCCTCTGGGGTTGCGCGACGTGGAAGAACCCGTTCGGCCACGCCCAGAGTGGGCCCTCCTGGAGCCACTCGCGACCGGAGTCTGCGGCTCGGATGTCAAGGAGGCCCTGCTCCAGGCGAGCTCGGACAACCCCCTCAGTGGCTTGATCTCCTTCCCCCACGTTCCCGGTCACGAGATCCTCGCCCGGGTGGTGGAGCCGCCCGCGCCGGGGGATTTCGAGGCCGGTCAGCTGGTCTCGGTGGACCCCTGGCTCGGCTGCCGGGCGCGAGGACTGGAGCGGCTGTGTCCTGCCTGCGAGCGGGGCTTCCCTCCCCACTGCAGCTGGGTGCGCAGCGGCGGCCCCTGGGGCTCGGGGTACGGGATGCATCTGGGCAACGTTCGGGGTCTCCCGGGCGGGTTCGCCCCGAGGATCACGGCGCACGCCTCGCAGCTCCACCCCCTGCCACCGGCCCTGCCCCCGCAGCTGGCGGTTCTGGCCGATCCTGTGGCCGTCGCTCTGCATGCCCTGGACCGGGTCGAGGGCGTGCCGGAGACGGTCCTGATCCTGGGAGCGGGGACCATCGGGCTCAGTCTGGCCCTCGGAGCCCGCCGTCGCTGGCCCAGCGCGGAGCTGCTGGTGACCTGCGCCTGGGAACACCAGCGGAAGTTGGTCGAGAGCCTTTCCGGGGTGCCGGTGGCCCCCGCACCCTCGGTGGTGCTGGAGCGGGTGGCCGAGCTCACCGGGGCTGGGCTGGTGCTCCCTTGGAGAGGGGGACGGTGGGCCCTGGATGCCGGTCCGGAGCTGGTGCTGGATTCGATCGGGACCCCGGGGACGATGGAGGTGGCCCTCCGCGCGGTCCGCCCCCGGGGACAGCTTGTGACCGTCGGAGTCGCCCGGCCGGGCCGGGCGGAGACCACTCTCGCCTACTTCAAGGAGGTGCGCCAGGTGGGCTCCAACGGATACGGAATGACCCGGGAGGGGCACCAGCTGGACCTGGCGCTGGCCCTCCTGGAGGCGGACCAGGGGCTGGCCGCGGAGTGGATCACCCACCGATTCCCGCTGCCCCGGTGGCGGGCGGCCTTTCAGGCCGCGGCCAGGCCCGACCGCAGTGGCGCGGTGAAGGTCGTCATCACTCAGGACTGGCCGGACGAGCTTCGCGGCTGACCGCGGCGGCGTTCGATTCCGCCCCGAGCCCGGCACGCTGCGGGGTCGGACCCGGTGCCGCTGGCCGTAGGTTTCGGGGTTGGAGGCCCCGGGCAAACTCTGGCTCGGGCGCCGGTCAGGCCGGCGGGTCCCACAACCGTACGGAGATCTGCAAATTGAATGAGCCCAACGCGGTCGAGGGGCAGGAGCCCCTCCCCAGCGCGCCCGGGGTGGAAACTCTCCCCCTCGTGCCCCTTCGTGACAACGTCGTCCTGCCGCACCAGCTGGCCCCGCTGGGAGCCGGGCGGGATCGGTCGGTGGCCAGCCTGGAGGCGGCCGTCGCTGCCGAGGGAAAGGTGGTCCTGGCGGTCCAGCGGGAGAGTGAGCAGGACGAGGTGGGTCTTCAGGACCTCTATCCGATAGCCACCGTCTCCCAGATCGGTGCCTTCCGCCGCGGTGCGGCGGGGGCCCAGGTGCTGGTCGAGGGCCAGCGCCGGGTGCGCCTGCTCGCCGTGGAGGTGGGGGAGCAGTGGCTGGCCACGGTGGAGGCGGTCCCCGAGGTGGACCCCACCGGTACGGAGATCGAGGCCCTGTCGGGCACGGTGCGGCAGCTCTTCCAGGACTACGTCGCCGCCGGGGCCCAGGTGCCTCCGGAGCTGGCGGTGGCCGTGGCCCGGGCCAAGGAGCCCGGCAAGGTGGCCGACCTGGCCGGGACCGCCCCCGACCTGGAGGCCAAGGACCGGATCGCCCTCCTCCAGGAGCCCGACGTGGAGAGGAGGCTGCGGGGCCTGGTGCCCCTCCTGGCCCGCCAGGTGGAGGTCGCCCAGCTGCGCAACAAGATCCAGCAGGACGTGGCCCAGACGATCAACCAGGGCCAGCGGGAGGCGATCCTGCGCGAGCAGCTCAAGGCCATTCGCAAGGAGCTGGCCGAGCTCGGGGGTGACTCCGGCCAGGAGGAGGACCTGCGGGAGAAGATCCTGGCCGCGGGGATGCCGGAGTCGGTCGAGAAGCGTGCTCTGAAGGAGCTGGACCGCATGGAGGCCACCCCCAGCGCCTCACCCGAGGTGGGGATGCTGCGCAACTACCTCGATTGGCTGGTGGACCTGCCCTGGCAGGATCCCGATCAGGAGCGGCTGGACATCGAGGGCGCCGCCCGGATCCTGGACGAGGACCACTACGGGCTGCCCAAGGCCAAGGAGCGGATCCTGGAGTGGATGGCGGTCCGCCAGCGGGTGTTGGAGCGCCGTCGCGCCCTCGGTGAGGGGGAGGCGACCCCGCCGCTGCAGACACCGATCCTCTGCTTCGTGGGGCCGCCCGGGGTGGGCAAGACCTCTTTGGGTCGGAGCATCGCCCGGGCCCTGGGCCGCAAGCTGGTGCGCATCTCTCTGGGAGGCATCCGCGACGAGGCCGAGATCCGTGGCCACCGGCGCACCTACATCGGCGCCCTGCCTGGCCGGGTCATCCAGGCCATGAAGCAGGCCGGCACCAAGAACGCCGTGATGATGCTGGACGAGATCGACAAGGTGGGGCTGGACTTCCGCGGCGACCCCGCGGCCGCCCTCCTCGAGGTCCTCGACCCGGAGCAGAACCGGGAGTTCTCCGACCACTACCTGGAGGTGCCCTACGACCTCTCCCAGGTCCTCTTCATCACCACCGCCAATGTCATCGACACCATCTCCCCGCCCCTCCGTGACCGGATGGAGATCATCGCCATCAACGGCTACACCGAGGAGGAGAAGCTGGAGATCGCCAAGCAGCACCTGGTGCCGCGCCAGCTCCAGCAGCATGCCCTGGCACCGGAGGAGGTCTCCATCTCGGATGGCGCCCTGCGGGTGATCATCCGCAACTACACCCACGAGGCCGGGGTCCGGGGGCTGGAGCGACAGGTGGCCCAGGTGATGCGCAAGATCCCTCGCCAGCTGGTGGAGCACCCGGAGCTCACCTCGGTGGCGGTGGGGGAGGAGCAGCTGGTGGAGTACCTCGGACCCATCCGCTTCGACTCGGTGGAGGCGGAGCCCGAGGACAAGGTGGGCTTGGCCACAGGGGTGGTGGTCTCCGAGGTGGGTGGCGACCTGGTCACGGTGGAGGCGCTGGCCATCGAGGGCCGTCCCGAGCTCCAGCTCACGGGGCAGATCGGCGACGTGATGCAGGAGTCAGCCCGGGCGGCGCTCTCCTGGGTCCGGGTCCACGGGTCCGAGTACGGCGTGCCCCAGGGCTTCTTCGACGATCACAGCGTCCACGTCCACGTGCCTGCCGGGGCCATTCCCAAAGACGGGCCCTCCGCCGGAGTAACCTTGGCCACCACCCTGGTGTCGGTGGCCAGCGACCGGCCGGTACGCCACGACCTGGCCATGACCGGTGAGGTGACCCTGCGGGGCCGGATCCTCCCCATCGGGGGGGTGAAGGACAAGCTGCTGGCCGCCCACCGGGCCGGGATCAAGATCTTTCTGCTCCCGGAGCGCAACCGCCGGGACCTGTACGAGATCGACCCCTCGGCGTTGGAGGGGATGGAGGTGGTCTACGTCCGCTCGCTGAGCGAGGTCCTGGACCGGGCCCTCATGCCCCGGGTGGAGCGGCATCCCGCCCGCCGGCCGGTGGGCTTCGGAGCCGACGCCGTCATCGGACCGGCGCTGCCCGCCTGAGCGACTCAGCTCCCGGCCGGCGGGCCTGTCAGCCCGCCGTTCCGGGAGCGGTAGGCGGCGCGGGTGGGCTTGACCGGCCGCATCAGGAACTCCGGCCGGCGCTCTCCCCCCGGTCCCCGGCGGGGGCGGGCCAGCTGCAGCCACTCTCGGTACACCTGCCGGCTCTTCTCGGTGTCCACGAAGACGTCCCCGTAGCGGTCGCCGTCGTGGGCCGGCTCCAGCCGCACCTTCTGGAGCCAGCAGTGCATCCCTGACCAGGGATCGGGCTGCACCGGGAAGGCCAGGTTCTGGTGCACCCCGGGGTCGTCCCAGGAGATCCGCTCGCTGTCTGGGTCGGTGGAGGCGAAGGGGACGATTCCCCCGCGGTAGCGGAGCAGCCACGCCCCCGGCCTGGGCTGGGAGATCTCCGCCGAAGCAGAGCTCCAGCGGCTGCCCTCCCCCTCGTGGAGGCGCCAGCGCCCCAGGTGATGGGAGAGGGCGCACACCCCCGGCCGGATTCCCTCGGTGACCCACACCCGGCAGACGAAATGCCCGATGGCGGTGGAGACTCGGGCCAGGTCACCGGTGGCCAGGCGGTGGCGGGCTGCATCCTGAGCGCTGAGCCAGAGGGGGTGGGTGTTGGAGATCTCGTTGAGGTACTTGGCGTTGCCGGAGCGGGTGTGGATCAGGGTGGGCAGCCTGAAGGTGGGGACCAGCACCAGCTCGCCGGCCGCCTCGTCTATCCGGCGCCGGGAGACGTGGGACTCGATGTAGCCGGGAACCGCCTGATCGGCGAAGCCGAAGTCCCGCATGCTGGTGGAGTAGACCTCCAGCCTCCGCGACGGGGTGAGCCAGCCCTGGGTCGCCGACCCGTCCTCGTGCAGGACCCCCACGGAGCCCGCCTCCCCGACCAGCGGCGCCGCCTCGTCGTCGCGAACCGGGCGGCGCAGTACCCCCTCAGCGTCCGGGGCGGTGCCCGCGGTCTCCTCAGGGGAGAGCGGGCGCTCATCCAGCCGGTACTGCTCCTGAGCCAGCTCCACCGCCCCGTACCGCCGCATGTAGCCGAGGGGACTCAGCCCGACCTGGGCCGCCTTCTCCGGAAGTCCGGGGACCTCGTTCTCGAACACCCAGCGGTAGTAGTCGTCCACCGTGATCCGCTCTCCTGGGCGGTACGGCGACTCGAAGTAGCGCCGGATGCCCAGGGCGCCGTCCGGGTCGATGCGCCAGGAGAGCTCGAACCAGAACTCGTTCTCCTCCCACACCTCGCCAGGGTTGGCCTCACGGGTGTCCCGGACCTGCTGCCCCCTGCGCTCCATCGCCACCCGGCGGACCGGTTGGCGGAAGGAAAGCCATCTTCCGGCGTGGGTCTCGTAGGACTGGGTGTCGTGCCGCTCCGCCGAGTGGCCCATGGGGAGTACGTAGTCGGCGAACTGGGCCGTCTCCGACCAGGTCGGGGTGAGGGCCACGTGGCAGCCCACCAGCTGCTCATCGCTGAGCGCCTCCATCCAGGAGAAGCCGTCGGGATTGGTCCAGATGGGGTTGTACACCCGGCTGAAGTACACCTCCAGGTGGCCCCGCCCATCCTTCAGCAGGTGGGGGAGGAGGAACGACATCTCGTTGGTGCACACCGGGTACTCCTCCGGCCAGGTGAGCTCGTTCCACTCGTTCACCGGTCCGGGCATGTTGGGGCCGTGGGGGATGAACTTGTCCCAGCCGTTGGGGCTGGTGCCACCCCTGGTGCCGACCGAACCGGTGAGGACCAGGACCAGCCAGAGGCAGCGGGCCACCTGCCAGCCCCCGTAATTGCCGGCGCAGGCCGAGCGCCACACGTGGGCGGCCAGCCGGTGGTCGCAGTTGGCGACCATCTCGGCGACCCGCTCGATCTCCTCCACCGGCAGCTGCGCCTCCTCGGCGGCGAACTGGAACGTGTACCTGGAGTAGTCCGCCTCCAGCTGCTCCACGAAGGAGTCGAAGGTCTCCTCCGCCTCCGGGTGGAGCTCGCGCAGGTAGGTGCGCCAGTTGAGCCAGCGGCGCATGAAGGGGCGGTCGATCCTCCCGGTTCGGAGCAGGTGGGAGGCGATGGCCAGCAGGATGGCGGCTTCGCTTCCGGGCCAGGGGGAGAGCCAGAGGTCGGCCTTGGAGGCGGTGTTGGAGAGACGGGGGTCGATGACCACCAGACGGGCCCCGTCCTGCCTGGCCTCCATGATCCGCTGGGCGTGGGGGTTGAAGTAGTGGCCGGTCTCCAGGTGGCTGGAGAGGAGCAGGATCACCTTGGCGTGGGCGTAGTCCGGTGAGGGCCGGTCATATCCCGCCCAGAGGGTCATTCCCAGCCTGGCCCCGGCGGAGCAGATGTTGGTGTGGCTGTTGTGGCCGTCCACCCCCCAGGCCATGAGGAAGCGCTCGGCGAAGCCGTCCTCCCCGGGACGGCCCACGTGGTACATCACCTCCCGCCGCCGGCCCTCCGCGATGGCCCGGCGGACCCGCGCGCCGATGTCGTCCAGCGCCTCGTCCCAGCTCACCTGTTCCCACTGCCCCCCACCTCGCGGCCCGGTGCGGCGGAGGGGATGGAGGATGCGCTCGGGGTCGTCCAGCTGGTTCACGGTGGCCGGCCCCTTGGCGCAGTTGCGGCCCCGGGAGCCGGGGTGGGCGGGGTTGCCCTCCAGCTTGCGGATCGAGAGATCCTCTTGATCCACGTAGGCCAAAAGGCCGCAGCCCGACTCGCAGTTGAAGCAGGTGGTGGGGACCAGGGTGTAGTGGTGCTCCACCCGCCGTGGATGAGCCTGGGCGTCCAGCTCAACGTGGTCGTCCCAGGCCTCCGGTGGGGGGAAGTTGCGCAGCAGCTCGTGCCGGCGCTGCCCGGGGAGGTCGGGCTGGGGGAGAGGCGGCTGGGAGGGCATGGTCATCTCCTTCTCACGAGAGGGGGACATCCTGACCCGCCCTCACGAATGCGGTCTCGTACGCCAGCAGTCCGGGCTGGACCAGGGCTCCGGCAAGGGCGCCGACCGCGGTGATGGCGCCGGGGATGGCGAAGCTGGCCAGGGCGATGGCCAGGATCGGGGCGGCCACGGCACCCAGCCAGAACTCTCTCGCGTACGGCCCCAGGATCATCAGCCGGGCCGCGGTGGCTGCCTGGCGGCTGGGGTGCTGGCCCACGTGCTCCAGCGTGAGCAGCAGGAGGTGCAGCGCGGCCGCCACCACAAGGCAGGTGAGCAGGAAGCGGACCTCTCCGGAGGAGGTGGTGGTCAGGAGCCCCAGCAGCAAAAGCCCCCCGGAGCCCGCCAGGATGGCCTGGACCTGAAGGTGCCAGAAGAAGATCGGCGACTGCCAGAGGTCCCGGCCCTCCGCCTGATTGAAGAGCATCGCCGAATACCCGGCCGTGACCGCCCCGACCGGCAACGCCACCCAGGGGAGGACCCCGAAGGCCAGCCGCGCCGCCCCCGCCGGGAGCACCCCCGAGGCAGTTAGGGCGCCGAGCGCGAGCCAGGTGGCACTCAGCAGGGAGTAGAGGCCGAAGGCGAACGTTCCCCAGACCAGCCAGGAGGTGGGGTTGAACTTGAGGAACAGGAAATAGAAGCGCTCCGGGCGCTTCAGGTCCCAGATCAGAAGGATCCCGGTCAGGACGGAGAAGAGGAGGGCCAATGAGGGCGCCAGCAGCTCGGACTCGGGGCCGGGCCGGGCGCCGAAGAGCAGGGACAGAGCCGCGGCCAGCAGCGCCCCGGTGGCCACCGACTTGGTCCAGAGGTAGGTGGAGACCCGCCATCCCCACGGCCGTGGGTGGGCGGTGTTTAGCGTGGTGCGGGCCGCCTCGGGTGGCCGTTCCCCCACCCCCTGCGAGAACTCGAGCCGCTGCCGGTCGGGGCGGGAGTAGATGTAGCTGGAGTCCACCGGCGCCTCCAGGGGGTCCAGCGCCACCCGGTCCGCGCCCAGGTAGAAGACGTTGGGGTGGGTGTTCTGCTCCGGGGAGCGCACCGCGGTCGGGCGCTCGGAAATCAGCCGGCTGATCCCGCTCCGGGGGTCGTCCAGGTCCCCCACCCAGATGGAGTGGGTCGGGCAGACGACGACGCAGGCCGGCTCCAGGCCGGAGTCCACCCGGTGGGCGCAGAAGTTGCATTTGGCCGCCGTGTGGGTGTCGGCGTCGATGTAGATGGCGTCGTAGGGACAGGCCTGCAGGCAGCTCTTACAGCCGATGCAGCGGTCGCTGTCGAAGTCCACGATCCCGTCGGGGCGCTTGAAGAGGGCCTTGGTGGGGCAGATGCGCACGCAGGGGGCGTCAGTGCAGTGGTTGCAGCGCAGGACCGCGAACTCCCGGTTGGTGTTGGGGAAGCTGCCCTTCTCGACGTACTTCACCCACGTTCGAAACTGCCCCACCGGCACCCGGTGCTCGGTCTTGCAGGCCACCGTGCAGGCGTGGCAGCCGATGCAGGTGCCCTGGTCGATGGCAAACCCGTATCTCAAGCGGTCCCCTTCGCGTTTGACCGGTTGTCCGGAGTTTACAGGGGAGCACCGGCCTCCGCCCAGGTGGGGAGCTACCTGGGCCCCGCCGGCTCCTCCCGCGACGAAGCCCGGCCCAGGGCGTCGACGCTGACCGCCCCGGCGCCAACCCAGTCCACCCGGAAGCTGTAGCGGTCGGCGCGGATGAGGGTGCTACGCCACTCCACGGGCTCCAGGCCCGAGCGGCCAAGGCGCTCGATGTGGAAGACGGGCGTCCCAACTCGAAGTCGCAGGCGGGCGCGCTCCTCGTTGGCGGGCACCACGGCGCGGATCTCCTCGGTGCCGCTGTCCGGGCGGACGCCGCAGAGCTCCGCCATCTGGTCATAGAGCGCGGAGTGGGTGAAGTCGGCGTCCAGGAGCGGCCAGCCCAGTGCCGCCGGCACCCATGCGCGGTCCAGCGCCAGGGGATCGGAGTCCGCCAGACGCAGCCGCTCCAGGTAGATCAGCCGGGAGCTGGCCGGAAGTCCGAGGCGGCTCGCGACCTTTGGATCCGACGTGGGCTCGAGGCGCAGGACCTCGCTATGCTGCCTTGCTCCCTGGGCCTCCACGAAGCGGAACAGACTGTAGAGGGCCCCGAGCGGCTGGTGGAACTCGGGAGTGGTCACCCTGGACCCCAGACCCCGCCGGGAGTCCACCAGCCCCTTGGCCCGGAGCGAGCGCAGCGCCTCCCGGACAGTGTGGCGGCTCACTCGGTAGGCGGTGGAGAGCTCCATCTCTGTGGGAAAGGAGCCGTGCAGCTCCCCGCTGGCGATCCTCCGTTTAAGCTCCTCGGAGAGCTGGGCCCAGAGCGGCATGGGGTGATCGCGACGCAGGGGGACCAAACCCGCCCCGGGGTCGTGATCGGTCACCGGCGCCAAATTGGGCAACCCACAGGACCCGGATTCTCCCAAGTACGGCCTCAACTGACAACCTGCGCCGGCTACGCAGCGAAACAAGCGCCCGCCGGTTTCGCCCAGCTCTTCGCCACCGGACTCCGCCCGGATAGGGGAATGCCGTCCCATCCGCACGACTCAGCCGCCGCCTCCTCCCGGTCGTCCGCCTTCCTCCTGGTTGACCCGCCCTTCATGCCAGCCAGTTGTCCTCCGGAATCGTGGTCCCGGGGAGAGGTACCCTGCCCTCGGAGTGACCCAACCTACGGAACTGAACGTCCCTGACGCGGCGGGGTGGCGCGCCTGGCTGGAGGCCCACCACCAACAGCCTGAAGGCGTCTGGGTGGTGATCGCCAAGGTAGGCAAGAAGGCACCCACTACGTTGTCAATGGCTCAGGCGCAGGAGGAGGCCGCTTGCTTCGGGTGGGTGGATAGCCGGACGGCACGGCGCGACGCCCTCACCTACCTGCTGCGCTTCACCCCGCGACGTTCCCGGACCAGGTGGTCTGAGTCCAACATCCGCATGATTGAGCACCTCATCAGAGATGGGCGAATGCATCCTTACGGGCTGGCCGAGGTCGAAAGAGCTCGACGCCACGGTCGGTGGGACGTCGATGCCGGAGCAGGTCCGGGTATTTCCCCTACTCGAGATTCGAGCCCATAGGCGCCCACGGCGCCACGATGGGGGAGATGGGCCCCACCAGCTCATCGAAAGGGGCGCACTGCGGGTCGGCTGGAGTCTCCGGCAGGCAACGCCGGCACGTGGGCTGTTGGGTTCGTTGGCACTCGGGCGTACACAACCCTCCCCGGTGGAGCCGTCCGCCAGTCCCACATGGGCAGCTGCCGCCCAAGCGGTAAGGCATCACCCGCGGCGCCATATGTGGCATGGGCTCCGAGCTGCTGCAGGGTGTCCGTCGCGAGCCGCACCGCGATCCCGGATTCGCCCGGCTGACCTTCCCCACGTATGGCCGCCACTCAGGACCTGGGCCGGCCACGCGGCCGGTCCTTCCAAAGCCGCCTCGGCTGTGGTCAGCTCTCCCGGATCGGGGCTGGCTCCGGGAACTTCTCTCCCAGCCCCCGCCGCAGCCGGTCGACCACTACCCGCGCCGCCCCCCAGACGAAGTCCTGTCCCTGGAGGTAGCCGGGCACCAAAAGGGAGCCGCGGCTGGTGTGGCGCCGCCGGACCACATCCATAACCCCGGTGTCGGACTGGAGCAGCGGCAGCCAGAACCAGCCGGAAACCTCGGAGGGATCGGCACGGGGGGTGAAGTCGCGGGTCAGCAGCGCCACCGCCGGGACCATGAGGAATCCCGAGTGGCTTATCACCACCGGTTCCAGGTATCCCAGAATGCGGACCGCGTCCGGCGGCACCGCCAGCTCCTCCTCCGCCTCCCTGAGGGCCGCTCTCCAGAGGGTTCCGTCGGAGTCGGTCAGGCTGCCCCCGGGCAGCCCGACCTGCCCCGGATGGGAGCGCAGCCAGTGGCTGCGCCGCTCCAGCAGGAGGGGCAGCTCGGCCCGGCGTCCGTCGATGAGGGCCAGCACCCCGGCGGCCCTGAGGTTAACCGGCCGGTCGGGCTCCTCAGCCAGTGGCCTGAGGGCTGCGGTGAGCCGCTCCAGGGCGCTGGAGGGGGCACGGCTGCGAGCTCGGTCCTCAGCCAATCAGAGGTAGAGCCGACCGGTCGCGAACAGCACCAGCAGGGCCGCGCCAACGACCACGAGGAGGCCGAGGAGCACGATCCCCCCGGTCCGCCTTACGTGGGGGTGAATCTCCAGCTGTTCCATCGGGACCAGCGCCACGGTGCGAGATGCAGCCGGCTCGCCTCCGTGAGCCGGCTGCCAGGGGTGGTTGGGGGATCCCTGGGCCACCGGCGGCGGGGCAACCACCGGGCGGGGTGCGACCGGGGCCTGCCTCCGTCCGGACACCGCGCGGCGAAGCTCCTGCGCCATCTCCAAGGCGGATGGGTGACGGACGGCCGGGTCGGGTGCCAGCGCCTGGAGCAGCACGTCATCCACCGCCGGGGGAAGCTGGCTGCGGATCCGGCTGGGGGGCTCGATCAAGCCCTCCGGCGCGGGCGGCCTGCCCACCAGCAGGTAGTAGGTCAGGGCGGCGAGGCCGTACCGGTCCGCGGCGGGGCTGGGATCCGTGCGCCCCTCGGGGGGGCGGAATCCGCGGGTGGCGTCCAGCCAGGCGGCGTGGGGATTGACTCGGGTCACGACGGTTCGTATCCCCATGCCCACCAGCACGGCCGTTCCCCCCCGACCAACCGCCACCGTGGCCGGCTGAACATCACCGTGGACCAGTCCCCGGCGATGCACCTCGTCCAGGGTCTGCGCCAAAGTACTGACCGTGGCCAGCACGCCGGGCGCTCGGCCCTGCTGCAGGAGGCTCACCAGAAAGCCGCCGGGGACGTCCTCGTTGACGAGGAATGTCAGCGGGGAGGGGAGTTCCTGCCCGCCGATCTCCAGCGTCTGGGCCACCCCCGCCAGGCCTCGCGCCCGCGGGTCCCCGGCCAGCCTCTGCAGGGCCTCCTGAAACCCGAGTGCCCCGCTGTACGGCTCGCCGAAGATCCACAACAGATTCGGCCCGCCGCCAACGAGCGACTCTCCCTGGTGAACCGAGGCGTACGGGAGCAGCTGGAGGCGGCCCCTGAGTCGGTACCGTCCGACGGTGGTCCCGGTGAGCTGATCCACCTGCAATTCGCCCCCATCTTATGGCGGCCGGCGCGGAGCGCATCCGGCTATGCTCTGGCCCAGCCGATGTCGCCAAGCTTGCCCCGTCCTCAGGGACTCCGATGAATCGCGAGCAGCTCCTTGAGCTGCCACCGGTGCCGCGAGATAGGGTCTGCGTCTGCGGCGCGCGGGTGGGCCGGAGCCACCTGGAATATCTCGGCGCGGGGAGATCGCTGCCGGTCTACGTCTGTTCCGGCTGTGGCCTGGGATACCGCGGGGACGGTGCGGCCACCGCGTCCCCGTCTCCTCCTCGAAGCCGGAAGCCCCTTCCCGAGGGCGGTTCCCCCGACAACCCGGTGCTGGATCCGGAGATCGCGAGGCGCATCCTCGGCTCGCAGGGGAGTGGCTAAGCGGGGCCCTCCGGCAGGTGCCTTACGAACCAGCGCCCCGCCAGCTCGGCCACCTCCGCGCTGTCCACGTCCACGCTCATCCCATGACCGCTCCGCGGGAAGAGCCGCAATTCTCGGATCGAGCTGCCGACCAGGCCCACGATTTGATCGGCGTTGGCTGGACTGACCACCCCGTCCCGTCCTCCGTGCAGCACTAAGAGGGGCTGCCAGACTGCCCGGAGCTCCCTCTCCACCAGCCGTCCCAGCCGGACCAGCTGCAGGATGGCTCTGGTGGGGCGGCGCCGGTAGCTGTGGAGCATACGGACCCGCTCGGGCAGGTAGAGGTCGACCCTGGGGGACGGTGTGTCCCAGCGGACCAGGGGATGGAGAGCGGGGAGCAGGCGCAGCCGCCAGTCCGAGAGCCGGAGCATCGCCGCCTGGGTCACGACCGCCCTCACTTCCGGTCTGGTCGCCGCCAGGTGCAGGGCTAGAGTCCCGCCCATGGACTGGCCCGCGACGCCGACCGCGCGGCAGTGGGTCAAGAGTTCGTCCAGTCCTTGGTTGGCCGACCGGATCCAGTCGTCGGCCCCGGTCCGGGCCATCTCCTCGGGCGAGGTCCCGTGGCCCGCCAGGAGGGGAGCGTGGGCCAGGATGCCGTGCGCCGCCAGCCATTCGCCGAGCCGGATCAGCTCGGGTGGGGTACCGGCGAACCCGTGGAGCAGGAGAACCCCTCGGGGGCCATCTCCCAGCCATAACGGCCGGCCGGCCCACTCCGGGATTCCGGCGCTGTCTTTCCACCCCGCCACCAGCTCAGGTTAGCCGCTGGGCCGGCCCCGCCAGGTCGACCGTACACTCCCTCCCATGGCTGCCACCGAGGAGATCGCCAAAGAGCTGCCCCCGTTGCTGGAGCGGCTGGTGCGGCGGGAGGAGGTCGGGGAGGCAGGGGCGCGCTGGCTCGGCGACCGGATGATGGAAGGCGCCCTCTCCGGCGCCCAGATGGGGGCGGTGCTGGCCCTGCTGCGCTCGAAGGGGGAGACGGTGGCCGAGCTGGCCGGGCTGGTGACCTCGATGCGCGACCACAGCCTCAAGGTGGAGCTGGACCGACAGGCTCTGGACACCTGCGGGACGGGCGGGGACGGGCTGGGCACCTTCAACATCTCCACGGTGGCGGCATTGGTGGTTGCCGGAGCTGGAGTGGCGGTGGCCAAGCACGGCAACCGGGCGGCCAGCGGACGGTGTGGCAGCGCGGACGTCCTGGAGGCGCTGGGGGTGCGGATCGACCTCCCGCCGGAGGGCGTGGCGACTTGCGTTCGGGAGGCGGGTGTGGGCTTCATGTTTGCCCTCCGGTATCACCCGGCGATGCGCCACGTGGCGGCTCCGCGCGCCGAGCTGGGGATCCGCACGGTGTTCAACATCCTGGGGCCACTCTCCAATCCGGCGCAGGTGCCCTTCCAGTCACTAGGGGTTGCCGACCCCGCGCTGGCGGAACGGATGGCCGGAGTGCTCGCCCACCTGGGGGGTGAGCGGGCCCTGGTCTTCGCCGGCCCGTCGGGGATGGACGAGCTGGGCCTGGACGGCCCATCCCTGTGCTGGAGGGTGGAGGGGGGCCGGGCGGTGCAGGAGACCATCGACCCCAGGGAGCTGGGTCTGGCCCCGGCTGCTCCGGCACAGCTCGCGGGGGGCGGCCCGGAGGCCAACGCCGCATTGGCGGTCTCGGTCCTTGAGGGGGAGCCGGGACCGAGGTCGGATGTGGTGGCTCTCAACGCCGCCGCTGGGCTGGTCGCCGCCGGCAGGGCCGGTGACCTTGCCGAGGGGCTCAAAGTGGCCCGGGAGAGCCTCGCCTCGGGCGCGGGCCGCGAGGCATTGGACCGCCTACGCCGCGTCTCCCAGGAGTGGCGCGAGTGATCGCGACCAGGAATGCTCCGGCCCGCCTCGGCCCTCGTCTGCGCCATCTCTTGGAGCTGTGCCCGGAGGACTATCCGGTGGCTGACGTGGGGAGCGGACACGGCCGGCTGGCGCTGGAGCTGGCACTGCGCCGGCCCGGCACCACGGTGTACGCGACCGAGGCCAAGCCAGGCCCGGCCCAAGAACTCCGGCGACTGCTCGGCCCCGGCTCACCGGTCAGGGTCCTGGAGGGGCGGGGGTTGGAACCCCTCCAGGACCTGGGGTGCCGGGGCGCCGTGATCGCGGGCATGGGAGGGCACACCATCCGGGAGATCCTGGAGATGAGCCCGTCCGTGGCCCTGGGGCTGGACTGGCTCTGCCTGCAGCCGATGCAGGACCGGGAGCCGCTCTGGTCTTGGGTGGCCGGGAGTGGGTGGTGGGACGTCCAGGTCGCCAGCTGCTGGGAGCGCTCCCGGGTGTACCACTCCATGTTGCTGCGCCCCAGGTGAGCGACTCCCAGCGACTCTTCGAACTGCAGGAGCTGGACAACCGGCTGGAGCTGCTGCGTGCAGAGCGGGCCGCCGCGGCCAGGCGCGCCGCTGACGACCCCGAGCAGCAAGCCCTGAGCCGCCGGGTACAGGAGCTTCGGGCTTCCCTCGGCCAGCTGGCCTCCAGGCTCAGGCAGGAGGAGCTCGAGGTGGAGGAGCTGCGGGAGCGCGCGGCCAGCCACGAGCGCGCCATCTACGGTGGCAGCGTGCGCCATCCGGCGGAGCTGGAACGCTACCAGCATGAGATCCGCATGCTGGGGGAACGGATCGCCGCCGCTGAGGAGCGGGAGCTGGTGGCGATGGAGGAGCAGGAGCAGTTGGAGACCGACCTCCGGGCCGCGGAAGCGAGGGCAGGGGAGCGCTCCGCCGAGCTCGAGCGTCTTCGAGCGGAGGACGCCAGGCGGCGCCCCGGGCTGGACCAGGAACTCCAGGCCGCCGAGGCCGAGCGCGCTGGGCTGGCGGCGCAGCTCGGTCCGGTTACCCTCCGCCTCTACGCCGCCACGGTGCCGCGGCGCAGACCGGCGGTGGTCCGCATCGAGGCAGGTGTGTGCTCCGGCTGTCGCCTTCCCGTGGCCCACCGGGTCGTGGAGGAGGCCCGTGCCGGTCGCCTGGTGACCTGCGAGAACTGCGAGAGGATCCTGATCCCATGACGAGGACGGTGCGGCGATGGGTGGACGCCTACAGCGACGGGGCCTGCAGCGGCAACCCCGGCCCGGGAGGCTGGGCGTTCCTGCTGCAGTGGGAGGACGGCCCCCAGGAGGGCTCCGGCGGCGAGCGGGACACCACCAACAACCGCATGGAGCTGGTGGCGGCGAGGGAGGCCATGGCTGCCTTCCTGGCCCGACGGGGCGCAGACCAGGGGCTGCGGCTCCACGTGGACTCCCAGAACGTGATCGGGTGGCTGGTGGGCGGCTGGAAGCGCAATGCCAACCGCGACCTCTATCCGGCCATCGACCGGCTTTTGGCCGAGCTGGACGGGGCGGTCAGGCTGGTCCACGTGCGTGGCCATGGCGACAACGAGGGCAACAACCGTGTCGACCGGCTGGCGGTGGAGGCGAGCCGGAACATCCAGCCCTAGGTAGTTCGCCCGCCTACTCGCCACCTCCGCGCGGGTCCGGGAGGACGGACGCTGGGCCGGGTGCCCTCCGGGTCTGCCCCGTCGGTCCGGGTGTAACTGCCGGTCGCGCCTCCGCTCACTCCTTGAGCCAGGCGTGGCGCGCGGGGCCTTCCGCTGGGGAACACGGCATCAGCATTTCGATCCCGGCTTACAATCCACCCGTGGACGCCTTGATCCGGCCGGTCGGGCCGCCCGAGGTCCGCGCATCGGACCAGGACCGCGAGGCGGTGGTTGAGGAACTTCGCCGCCATCACTCGGACGGACGCCTGGCCACGGATGAGCTGGAGGAGCGGGTAGGGAAGGCCTACCAGGCGAAGACCATGGGTGAGCTCTCCCAGGTGGTCCGCGACCTTCCCGCACCGCCACCGCCCGCTCCCAAGGGGCTCCAGAGGCTGCGGCCCTACATGGCGTACGGCGCAGGCGCCGTCGTCCTAGGCGGCCTGGCTGCAGGCGCCGTCTGGGGCGGGGTGTCTGGGCACGAGTTCGCCTTCCCCCTGCCCATCCTCTGGGTGGGCTTCATCTTCTTGAGGGGGCGGCATGGCCACCGCCGGTACGGCTCACGCTGGGGAGGCGGGCCTGGCCCCCAGGGTCCGGGGGGCATCGCCGTCTAACCTCCCCCGACCTGCCCGAGCCTCCGGAAGGGGACTTGGGGTTGCTTCCGGTCAGGGGGGCTGGAGCTTCTCCGCCATCTCGGAATCGCCGTCCCTATCGGCCCGATCAACCGGACGCTGGAGAGGTTTGCAAAGATGGGCGAGTTCGGCTGAATCCCGGGGGCGGGATAGTTCGGTCTAGGTGCCCGGCTGGGCCCCAGCGCCACGGCCAGGAAACGGTCCTGCAGCTCGGTGGGTCAGGTAGCCGATTTGTGTGCGATCTATTAGGAGACTCCTGTCGGCCCACCTGCAGCCCCCGAGCAGACAGGCACCGCTCCCCGAGGCCGACCACCTTCTAATCGTCTCAATCGGACCGGTGGCAGGCGGGAGATGATGCCCACGCTTTGGCTCTCCACCGCGCCCGTCTGGTGATAGGAAGGGCTCTGGAGGCGGACTGCGTGCAACCCGCCCGTGTAGTGCCTGCGGACGGTGCCCTCTGTGTCTACCCTTGGTGAGCCAGGTGCAGGATTGAAAGTCTGCATCGAGAGGGCGTCCAAGGAGAACGAGGATGACCGTGACCAAGGACCAAGGGCCGGAGGTTGGGTCCCGGCGGAGTAGG
>JAKAXE010000049.1 GCA_021816695.1 bacterium
CCAGTCGCCGCCCGCCTGGAAGATCACGGTCGGCCCCGCCGTCCTACCCGACCCGGGAAGGCCTGCCACCGCCACCGCCACCACGCCGTCACCGAAGGCGAGCAGCGTCAGCGTGCCGAAGAACTCGGCCATGAGCTCGCCCCAGAGGCCGCTCAGCCCGGCGAAGGACCTACCCTCACCGTGCAGCGGCGTGTACTCCATCGCCATGCCAGCATCCCTCCTCTGATCCGCTCTCGACCGCGCGCCGCGGTGGACAAGCGCCACTCACGGGTCGGCAGCGAGAGCGTAGACCCGGGACCAATGAATAGTCAACCATGTGGGGATTACACCTGTTTTCACCTAGGTGAAAACCCCCGGTTGGTTGGCGAACCTAAGTTCGCGAGGCCCTACGGGTCAGGGGGAGCTGGGAGCGGCGCCCCGGCGCCGCGGGCGGCCCGGCGAGGGCTCGGGTATCCCCTCCGCCGGGGCCGCCGGCGCCGCCTCATCCTGGGACTTACGGTACTGACGGTAGACGGCGTGGATGCGCTGCAGGGCGGTCAGGTTGGTGGCCACCGCCAGTATCCAGAGGACCGGCACCATGACGCCCAGGATCAGGCCCAGGGCGGTGATCACGACCCGCTCGGGACGGGCGAACCAGCCGACGTCGCAGGTGTAACCGAGTGACTGCGCCCGGGCGCGCACGTAGCTGACCAGCAGGGAGCCGAAGAGAGCCGCCACGATCAGGAAAACCGGAACCTCCTGGTGGAGGTGGGCAAGGAAGAGGTAGGCGAGGCCGGCGTAGAGCACCCCCTCCCCGTACCGGTCGGCGGTGCTGTCCAAGAAGGCGCCGAAGGGGTGGACCCGGCCGGACTCCCGGGCCACGGCTCCGTCGAGGATGTCGAAGGCCCCTGCCAGGAGCAGAACGATCCCCGCCCACAGCTGGAGGTCGAGGGCCGCCAGCGCCGCCGCGCCGCCGGCGATGGCCAGCCCGATCAGGGTGATGGCGTTGGGGCTGAGCCCAGCCAGCCGGCTGGCGGCGGCAAGCCGCTGGGCGGCCGCCCTAACGGAGGCCTGGAGCAGTCTGCTGAACACTTGGTTGCACCTCTTGGGAGGAGCGCTGGCGCAGCGCCCTACGGTAAACCTGAAGAACCCGGTCCGCCACCAGCGGCCAGGCGTAACGCTCAGCGGTCGCCCGGCCCCGGCGCCCCATCTCGATGCGGAGTTCCGGATGATCGAGCAGGTGGGCAAGGGCACGGGCCATCTGCCCCTCGTCGCCCTTGGGGACCAGAAGCCCTTCCTGGCCGTCGGTGAGTACCTGGCGGAACCCGTCTATCGCCGTCGCCACCACCGGTCGGCCGCTGGCCATCGCCTCCAGGAGGATGACGCCGAAGGACTCCTTGCCGGTGTTGGGGGCGCAGTAGATGTCGGAGGCGGTGAGGTGGGCGGGCTTCTCCTCTTCGGGAACGAACCCCAGGAACTGGACGTCCGGGATGCCCTCCTCCTCGACCCGGCGCTCGTACCCCCGGCGCAGTGGGCCGTCCCCGATGACCACCAGCTGACAGTCGGTGCGCACCTGGCGGAGCAGCTGGTAGGCGTCGAGAAGGGTGGACAGCCCCTTGCGCTCCTCGAGGCGCCCCAGGAAGAGGATGGTGGTGCGCCGCGGGTCTCGGAGGCCGGCCTTGGGGGGCACCTCGGGATGAAAGCGCTGGGGGTCGATCCCGTTGGGGATCACCGTGTAGTCGCCGGGGAAGTAGCGGGCCACGAAGCGCCGCGCCGGCTCGGACACGGCGATGCAGGCGTCCAGATGCCCGAACTGCCGACGCAGGATCGGGCGGCCATAGTAGTAACCGAGGTTCTGGCGGGCATAGGCGTGGAAGGTGCCCACCGCGGCGCTGGACTGGTTCAGCCGGAGGACGGTGATCGGCAGGGCCGGCATGAGGGGCTCGTGGATGTGGAGGACGTCGAAGGCCTCCTCGGCCAGGACCGAACGGATCCGGCGCGCGAGATGGAAGGAGAGCGAGATCCTGGCCACGGAGCCGTTGGCCGGGAAGGGGATCGGACGCCCAAGCGGGATCAGCCCCTCCACATCCAGCCGTTCGCCACCGGCGGCCGGGGCCAGGACCTTGACCAGGTGCCCGCGCCGCCGCAGCTCCCCGGCGAGGTGGCGGACATGCTCTCCCACTCCGCCGGGCCGCTGGTAGTCGTAGGGGGAGACCATCCCCACCCGGATCACGAGGCCACCTCGCGCAGCCCCGGTGGCTCCGGCTCCTCGGCCGCCATCGGGGGGCCGAAGATCGGGTTCATCACATGCCACTGATCGGGGTGGGCCCGGAGCTGCGGCTCCAGGGTGCGCAGGATGCGCCGGGCCGCCGCCTCCAGCTCGGCCCGGGGCTCCTCGCCCAGGGTGACCGTGAAGGGGGCAAAGCCACGGCAGTGATAGTTGTCCTGAGCGTCGCGGGTAAGGGAGACGGGCAGCACCGCCGCCCCGGTCCGGGCGGCGATCTCCACTGCCCCCAGTGGAATCGAGGCGCGGTGCCCCAGGAAGGCCATCTCCGCCCCGGTCCCCAGGAGGTCGCGGTCGACAGCGATCACCACCACGCCTCCGGCGCCCAGGATCCGGTAGATCTGCCGCACCGCCGCGGCCCCGGAACGATGGACCGCGGCCTGGTCCCCCCGGCGCACCGCGTCGACATTTAGGGGGACGACCTGGCAGCCAACCCGGGCGCGGTTGCGAACCAGCCAGTTGAAGCAGCGGATGGGCCGAACCTGCTCGGCCAGCAGCGCCAGCCCGACCCCCTCAAAGTTCTCCCGGAGCGCGGCGATGGCGGCTTCCCAGGAGCCCAGGTGCAGGCTGACGATGATCACTCCCCGTCCCAGGAGGCGCGCCTCCTCCAGGAGGTGGGCGTCCTCGGTCCGCAGCCAGGGGGTCCAGGCCTCGAGGGGCCGATGGCTCATCTGCAGCACGTCGATCCAGGCCTTGAGGAAGTTGCGCACATTGGCGCGAAGGAGACGGCGCATCTCCCGTCGGCCCAGGCCGGGGCGCACCACCTCCAGATTGGTCCTCAGCCCCCGCCAGTGGGCGGGCCAGCAGAGGGTCAGGGCAGCAGCCAGGGGCCCGGCGAACCAGTAGGCGACGCGCCGGTCCACAGCGCGCATCACCACCTCCGCGCCCCGCAGCCCGAGGTAGGGCAGCCAGGGCTCGTCCGGATCGGGGCGCGGCAGGCTGGACGGCAGGGCCACGTGGCGGACCCGCCCCAGCGCGGCGCGCGGGCTGGGGATCACCCGCACCTTCATCTCCCCTTACCCGGAACAGGGACCGGCAGGCGGTGGAAGGCGAACCACTGCGATGGCTCCTTTTCGATGATCCCCTCAAAGGCCGAGGCGATCTGCTGGGTCAGCGCCTGGACGCGCTCTCCTGAGCTCCCGGGCGGCGGCCAGGGAAGAGGGTCGAGCAACCTCGCCTCATGCTTACCCCGGGGCCAGCGCCTGACGAACCCCGGGATGATCGGGGACTCGGTGTGCAGCGCCAGAGTGGCGGGACCGGCCGGGAAGGTGACCATCCTGCCGAAAAAGGAAACCGCCACCCCGCTGCCGCTGTGGTCGATGTCCGCGGCCAGGCAGAGGACGTCCCCCCGGCGCAGGACGCGCAGCGCCTCCCGGCCGCTGCTGGACCCGGTTGGAATGACCGTGACACCCACCCGCTCCCGGATGGCCCTCACGCGCCGGTCGACGGCGGGCGGGCCGAACCGATCGGCCACCGCGAACACCGGGCGGCCGGCCGTGGCCGTCATGGCCGCCCCGAGGTCCCAGTTCCCGAAGTGGGGAGTGACCACGATCGCGGTCCGGTGGTCCCCCAGCACCCGGCGAAGAGGCCCGGACTCGACCATCTCCCTCGCCTCCCGGGTATGCCGGACGAGTGCCTCCAGCACCAGGAAGTCCATGACGGTCCGGGCATAGTTGCGGAAGGCACGGCGGGTCAGGCGGCGGGCCTGCGCCGGGCCGCTGGCGAAGATCCGGTAGTTCTCCTCCGCCAGCCGGGAGCGTCGGCGCAGCAGCCAGTACGCCCCCGCCCCACCGATGTCGGCCAACCCGTAGCGGACGGCGGTGGGCATGGCCGCGGTGAGGGATGTCGCCGCCGCCAGAAGCAGGCCGAGGGGCTCCCCCCGGCGGATCCACTCAGAGGCGGCCAGCCGCAGGGATGTGAGGGGCCATCCGGCCCGGCTCTCCCCCGCCGCCACGGTCGCCATCCGCTTCCGCCGGGCCCCGGCCCGCTCCCTGGCCCCTAACCTTCGGCCGGGCGGACGGCCAGAGGCTGGGTGTCCGCCGTCGCGTCCTGGCTCGGCCGCGGTGCGTGGTCCGCCTCGGGGTCGCTGATGCACTTGGCTCCGACCCGGCCGGCGATGAAGAGCTCGGTCAGCTCGTGAGCCCGCTCATCAGAGACCTGGAAGGGCGGCGACTTCATGAAGTACGAGGCGGGACCTTCGAGCGCCCCGGACAGCCCCCGCTCCAAGCCCAGCTTGCAGCAGCGGACGGCGTCGATGACGATCCCGGCCGAGTTGGGGGAGTCGTGCACCTCAAGCTTCAGGTCGACCGTGAGCGGCACCTCCCCGAAGGCCTTGCCCTCCATCCGGATGTGCGCCCACTTGCGGTCCTTCAGCCAGGGGACGTAGTCGCTGGGGCCGATGTGCACGTCCTCCCGTCCGATCTCGTGCTCCATCTGGGAGAGGACGGAGTTGGTCTTGGAGATCTTCTTGCTCACCAGCCGCTCGCGCTCCAGCATGTTGAGGAAGTCGGTGTTCCCTCCGAAGTTGAGCTGATAGGTGTGCTCCAGCTTGACCCCGCGCTCCTGGAAGAGCCGGGTCAGAACCCTGTGGATGATGGTGGAGCCCACCTGGGACTTGATGTCATCGCCGATGATCGGCAGCCCCCGCTCCTCGAAGCGCTGCCGCCAGTACTGCTCGCGGGCGATGAACACCGGCATGCAGTTGACCATGGCGCAGCCGGCCTCCAGGATCTGCTCGGTGTACCACTTGGTGGCCATCTCGGACCCCACCGGAAGGTAGTTGACGACCACGTCGGTGCCGGTGTCCTTGAGGATCTTGACGATGTCGGCGGTGGGCCCAGGGGCCTTCTCGATCACCTCGGAGAGGTACTTGCCGAGGCCGTCGTGGGTCATCCCGCGATGCACCGGCACCCCGAGCGGCCCGACCTTGGCGAAGGCCACGGTGTTGTTCTGTCCCCGCCAGATCGCCTCGCCCAGGTCGTATCCCACCTTCTCCTTGTCGATGTCGAAGGCGGCGGAGAACTCGATGTCCCCCACGTGATACCCGCCCAAGTCCACGTGCATCAGCCCGGGAACGAACTGGGAGGGCTCGGTGTGGCGATAGAACTCCACACCCTGGACGAGGGAGGAGGCGCAGTTCCCCACTCCGATGATGGCCACGCGGACTTTCTTGCTCACCTCAGATCACCTCCGGAAGCGACCGCTCCACGCCATGGCGTGAGGACGGCGGATTGACGGTCTCGGCCGGGCCGAGCCTTGATTCGGCCGGCCCCGGCTGACCACCACCGGCCAGCAGGGCCGTGAACGCGGAGAGGTTCTCCGCGATCGACGTGCGATCGAGCCGGCAGAAGACCTCGCGGCCCTCCCGGCGGGTGAGGACCAGGCCGGCACGGCGCAAGAGGCGCAGATGCCAGGACATCCTTGGCTGGCTGATCCCGAGCAGAAGCGCCACGTCCGAGACCCGGGCCTCCTTCACCTGTGCCAGCCGCTCCACTATGTGCAGCCGCGTGGGGTTGGCCAGCCCCTCGAAGTAGGTGGCGAGGTCCCCCTCCACCACGGGGGTCAGGGCCAGGGGGAGGATCTGGCGGGTGGGCCGGGACCTGTCCCCAGCGACTCTGCTCACTTAAAGACTTCTTTCATAAAGGTGCCGTTATGTATGTTAGCCATGGGGGCCGCGGGCGTCAAGGCGAGAGATCAGGACGCCAGCTTCCGCTCCAAGAACTCAACCTCAAGCTCCCTCTGGTCCAGCCCGGCTACCGTCCGGGACCAGGCCTCGGCCCCTGCGGAGCGGGCCGTCTCCGCCAGCTCGACCGCCCGCCGGACGGTGGCCTCCAGACGATGCAGCGCCTCACGGAGCTGCTGGCGCCACTCCGACTCCTTGCGGTCCAGCCGCTGGGAGATGTCGTAGCGCAGCCGGCCGCAGTGGCGGTCGACCGCCTCCTCCATCCGGGAGATCGCCTCTCGCTCCACGAGTCTCCGACCCAGGCAGCCAGGCGCTAGCCGGCGCAGGCTGGATGCGGCCGCCTCCAGGGCCAGCTGCTGATGCTCGAGGAGTACCAATCGCGAGCTGGCCGCTACCATTCCCTCCCCCAGTGAGACTGGGGGAAGGTCGACCTCAAAGAGTGCCGCTATCTGGGCGGAGGCCGTGGCCAGCATCTGGTTCGCCCTCTCGGTGTGGCGCTCAGCGAGCGGCTCCAGCGCCCGGGCCAGCTCTCCCTCGATGCGCCTCATCCAGTCCTGGACCAGACCGGCGAGCTGCCCACCGACCTCCTCCTCCAGGTGGCGGGGTGAGCGTCCCGACGCCGCCAGCTCTCGCACCAGCACGCCGAGCGTGCCCTGCGCGGCCGCCCGGAAGTCCTCAATGGCCGGCTGGGCCACCTCCGGAAGCAGCCGGCCCATGTCGGCGTGCAGGAGGTGTTCCACCTCGATCGCGGCCCGCCGCACCTCGCCGAGCAGTAGCTCCAGCCCTCGCTCGCGCTCGCGAGCCTCCTGGCTGGAGAGACGCATCGCCGACCGCTGGAGCGCCACCAAGCGGCGCTCCTCCGACAGCGCCTCCCCGCCCAGGCTACGCATCCGCTGCAGGAGGAGCGCTGCCCGCCCGCCGGTGAGAGCAGACTCCAGCTGGGTGCGGAAGGCAGCGAAGCCGGCATCGCCCCCCCGCGCCGAGAGGGGGAAGAGCTCAGCCGGCGGGCCGTCAGCCGGGGGGCTCACCATCCGAAGAACGAATTGGGCAGCCTCCCGGAGCTCGGGAGCACTGACCAGGTCCGCCTTGTTCAACACGAGGATGAGGCGCCCGACCCGCTCCCGGACCGAGCGGAGGAAGTCCAGCTCAGCGCGGCTGGCGGGACTTTCGACCGAGAGGACGAAGACGGCAGCGTCGGCCTCGGCCAGCGCTCGGTGCGCCACCTCCGTGTTGTGATCATGGGCCGACCCGATCCCCGGGGTGTCGACCAGCACCACCCCGGCCGCCAGGATCGGGGCCGGGTGGCGTACGACCACCCGCGTCACCTGGCGGCGGTTCTCCGGATTCCCCGCCTCGGTGGCGTAGTCCGCGAGATCCCCCGGCTCCAGTCGGAGGCGCTCCCCGGAATTCAGCTCGACCTCGACCTCCGGCCGCGGCCCGTGCTCGACCAGGATCGGGAGGGAGGTCATGGGTACAACTCCCACCGGCAGCACGGGCTCGCCCAGCAGCCGGTTTATGAGGGTGCTCTTGCCGCGCTTGAACTCACCCAGGACGGCCAGGTTCAGCCGCCCCGCACCCAGCCGCTCCCGGGCGGCCCGGAGCCGCTCTGCCCCGGCGCTGTCGCCCCGCATAGCCGCCATCTCCGCCAGCCGGTCCAGAACCTGCAAGGCCCCAGCTCGCGCCTGGCTCCACCCGGTGAGCGAAGACCCGGGCGCCACTTCAGGGACCGCCTCCACAACCACCTCCTGCCAGTCGGGAAAGAGGTAGAAGCCATCATCCGGCGGTTGCCGGCGCAGGCGGGCCCCATCGCCGCCGCCGACTCTACCAGGTGGAGCGCACGCACTCCCTGGACCGGACCGCGGTCAACTGGCGACGATGACCAGCTTCCCGACGGCCGCCCCGGCCTCTAGTTTGGCGAAGGCGGACGCCGCGTCGGCCAGGGGCAGGGCCTCGTCGATGAGCGGGTGGAGTCCGGCGGCCTCGGTGAACCGCAGGAGGGCTCGGAATTCGGCCCGAGTCCCCATGGTGGAGCCCAGAATCTGCAGCTGGCGCCAGAAGACCCGCCGCAGGTCGGCCGGCGGGTCGGCCCCTCCGGTGGCCCCGGCGACCACCACCGCGCCGCCGCGGCGCAGGGAGCGCAGGCTGGTGGCCCAGGTCGGCTCCCCCACGGACTCGATCACCGAGTCCACCCCCTCGCCCCCGGTCAGATCCATGACCGCCGAGACCGTCTCCCGGCCAGGGGCCAGGGCGTGGTGCGCGCCCCTGGCCAGAGCGGCCTTCCGTTTCTCCTCCGAGCGGCTGCTGACCAGGACCCTGAGGCCGGCTGCCAGCGCCAAAGCCTGGGCGGCCGTGGCCAGCCCGCCACCGGCACCCTGAATCAGAACCGTGGCGCCGGGTTGCAAGCGCGCCTTGGTGAAGAGCATGCGAAAGGCGGTGAGGTAGGCGGTGGGAAGGCAGGCGGCCTCCGGTGCCGAGAGGCCAGCCGGTACCGGGAAGAGGTTGGTCGCCGGGACGAGGCAGTACTCCGCCAGCGTGCCTTCGTAGGGGCCCTCGCTGAGCATGGCGAAGTGGCGGCAAGAGGTCTCGTCGGGGCCGAGACAGGCGTCGCACGATCCACAGGTGATCACCGCATGGGCCACGGCGGAGGAGCCCAGAGGCACAGCCTCCGGGGTGTCCGGCCCGTAGGCCTCCACCTTCCCGACCACGTCGCAGCCCAGAATCCGCGGCAGCCTCTCGGGCGGCGCGCCCACCCCCCTAAGCGTCCAGAGGTCGTGGTGGTTGAGCGAGACCGCCTGGGTGCGCAGCAGCGCCCACCCGGTGGTCGGCTCCAGCCGCGGCCGCTCCCCCACCTCCAGATTGGCCAGCGGCTCGTCGCCGCCGACTCTGGTCGCGTAGGCGGCTAGCATCCTCGAGCCTCAGAGCCCCACATCTCCTCCCGAGTCTAACCTGGCGAGGACCGGCGCCGGCAGCGCCGGCCGGTAAGCGGACGGCGGCCCGCGCGGCATTCCTCAAAGATCGGCATATGCTGGATGGGCTGTGGCCGTAGCCCTGCTCCGCCCCCGCCGACCGCGCCGCACCTACGAGGGCATGCCCTCGGTAAGCCCGGTGATCATCGACTCCCTCCGCCAGCGGATGGAGCGGGTGGCCCGGCGGATGGCGATCGAGATGGCCCGGACGATCCCCCTCGCCGAGGGGGTGGCCGGTGGATCCGCCTTCTCCAGCGAGGTGCTGGCGGCCTGCCGAGAGGGGGTGGCCACGCTCCTCTCCCTGTGGGCCGAGTCCCGGCCGCCGTCGGGCCCCGAACTGCAGCAGCTCTCGCGCATGGGCGGCCGGCTGGCCACCACCGGGGTGCCTTTGGACGCCATCCTGCGCGCCTACCGTGTGGCGGCCCTGGTCATCTGGCAGCACGTGATCGAGTTGGTGCGCAACCATCCAGAGATCGATGCCCAGTCGGTTCTCACGGCGGTGGGACCGCTCTTCGACTACCTGGACAGCATCAGCGCCGCGGTGAGCACCAGCTACCTGGAGACGCGCGAGCGCACCCGGAGGGAACAGGACCGCCAGTACGACCAATTCTTCGCTGAGGTGATCCAGGGGACCGCCGACCAGGAGGCGCTGGCGCGCGCCGCGGCCGGCGGCACCGTGCTCAACTTCCCGTACCAGGTGGTCGTGGTGGGGGCCGAGGACACCAGCGCGGAGGCCTCCGTGGCGACCTCGTGGATGCCGCTGGGAGCCCATGTCGCTCTCTACCAATCCACGGTGGTGGCGCTGGTCCCGACCTCCGTCCGGATCGCCACGCTGCGGCGGTCGCTGCGCACTGCCACCGGAGCCGAGCAGCTGCCCTGGAGGATCGCCCGGGGACCGGTGGCCCAGAGCCTCGCGGAGGTTCCCCAGGCGGTGCGGGCCGCCCGCGATGCCCTCGCCGTGGGCGCCATTCTCCAGCCCGATGAGGCGGTCCACGACTGGCACCGGCTCCACCCCTATCTGGGATGGGTCCATGACCTCCCCGGCCTGGAGGGCTTCGTGGCGGCCAGCCTCGGCCCTCTTCTGGACCGAGAGTCCCACCGGCGCCCCCCTCTGCGCCAGACACTGGAGGTGGTCCTCTCCGCAAGCGGACTGAGTGAGGCGGCCCGGGAACTCCACGTCCACCGCCACACCCTCCTCTACCGGCTCGAGCGAATCCGCGAGCTGGTCGGGGATTGGAAGGATCCCGACGACCGCCTGCGCCTGGAGCTGGCCCTGCGCGGCTACCGGATCCTGCAGGGCATGGCGGAGCCGGGGGCGGAGGCGCCCGACGGCGCCCACGCCGGAGGAGGAGGTCGCGAGCGCATGGTTGCCACGCCATGAGATCGCCCACCTCTGGGCACGGGGAGCGGCTCGCCCTCATCGGGTGGCTGGGCGCGGTGGACATCGCCCATTTCGTATGGGCCCGCCGGCACTCTCTGTTCCAACAGTCCCCGGGGCGCGCCCTGGGGTCGATCGCCGGACTGGGGATGTGGCTGGCCCTGAGCGGCGCCGCCAACGCCGCCCCACGCGCTGCCCTCACGAGGCGGCTGGCCCGAGCATGTGGAGCGGGTAACATCGCCCTCTACTTGGTCCATCTCCGGGTGGGAAAGGGACGGCTCAGGGCTTTGCCGGGGGCCGTGCTCGGCGCCTCCGCTTTGCTCAGCTCGCGGAACTAGGAGACCCGAGAGGCTGGCGACGGCCCCTTGAGGGCGACTCCCCGTCGGCCCGCCGTCGAGCTGCCGTCGGCTGTGCCCCACGCGGCCGGGGCGCCCGAAGTCACCCTCCCACGCTGGCTTGGATGGTGACCTCCGGCTGACAGATCACCTCGAAGTTGAGGGAACGGGCGATGAAACAGAGGCGGTGCGCTCGGCGGTGCAGCTCCTGGGCCAGGTCGAGGTCGCCGGGGGCCGCCAGCTGGACCCGGGGGCGCAGCGTCACGCGCTGAAACTCCCCGCTCCCATCCGGGTGTTCCGCCATCTCGCCGACAGCCTCATCTGTGTACGCGGTCACGGAGAGGCCCGAGCTGGCGCAGAGGTGGAGGTACCAGAGCATGTGGCAGGCACTGACGGCCGAGACCAGAAGGTCCTCCGGAGAGTACCGGGTCGCGGTACCTCGAAAGTCCGGATCAGAGGACCCGAGGATCGGTGGCCGGTTGGGCGCGCGGACCTCATGGTCCCGGCTGTACGAGCTATAGGAAGTCGTTCCCAAGCCGGTGTTGCCGGTCCAGGTGACGGTCGCCCGATAGTCATGGCTCCGCATGGCAGCAACCTATCAGTGCCAGCGCCATGAATGGGGAGTCTCTCCCCGTCCGCCCGCGGGCTGCTCGGGAGCCATCGCTGCGTGCGGGGCGTTCCAAAGTTCCCGACGGCGCCTGAGCTGACTTCAAGGGAGGAGCGGCGCCACGGGCTCGGTGCCCGGGCCGGGCACGGTGTGGGGGGAGGTCCGTACACAAGTTCAGGGAGATCGCGGAGGCTCTCCTCCGGAGCGGCCCGGGGAGACTCACCTGGCACTCCCGCAGGGACTTGGGTCGCCTCCGGCAAGGCCCCGGCCTCCACGTCGCACGGATGGACGGTTCACCCGAGGCGTCAGCTCCGGAACCGACTATCCACCCTGAGCCGATCACCGCCCACCCGGCCACCGAGAGGCGCATCTCCGCTGGGAGGTCACAGCGAGGCGGTAGCCTCACTGCCGGGAATCGCGACGAAGCTGATCTGCGGGTCGTGGAGAAGCGTGGGAGCCCCGTCTACAACGAGGTCCGCGCGCGCCATGGGGTCGTTCTCGGCGAAGTGAGTGTCCTCGGCGGCCATCCACCCCCGCCAGAGTTCGGAGGCTCCGGCACCGTCCCGCTGGAGTCCTCGGCGCAACCGTTCTGCTCGATCAGTGTGGATCCAAACGAGAAACGCGAGGTGCTCGGCCCACTCAAGGCGCCCGGAGCTGACGCCCTCGATGAGCACGGCTGGAGCGGCGGGCACCTCTACCCATTCAGCAAGCTCGCGCCTCGCCCAGTCATAGCGCTGGTAGCGGGCTGGACGGCTCTGGGAAAGAGGCTCGATCACCTGGCTCAGAAGCCGCGGCCCCCACTCCAGGGGAGCATCGGCCGAGGCGAAGTCGTCGGTGGGCACGACCGGAGCCCCTCCGAGCGCAACCGACAGCCTCTCGGCAAAGGTGGTCTTACCCGCTCCCCCTGGGCCGTCGACGGCCACCAGAAGGGGGCGAGGCCCGGGAAGGCGCGCGATCTGGAGACCAAGTTCGCGAAAGGACCTCACGGTTGCGCGGGGCAACTCGACTTCCTTCATGGCAGCCAGTTTCCCACCGAACTCGCCGGGCGGCCAACTGTCGCGTCCTCATTCGTCCGCGCGGATCAGGGATCACGGGTCAGGCCAACAGGCGCCACTTCTCCCAGGCTTCCCTGGCTCAGCTCTCAGCTGACGTCCAGGACCTCCCCACCAATCCCCTCACCGCCGGGCTGGTGGCCTGATGGCGAGCCCCCAGTCCCTCTCCAAAATTTCCACCACACGAGGGGACTTGACTGCGCGCCAGGACCGGCAGGCCCCGCACCCTCGCGGGGCCTCGAAACCCGACCACCTTCCTGGCAACCTTGAAGGTGCCCCGGAAAGGCGTCCCCTACCCGCACGGGGAGTCGAACCCCGGTTACCACCTTGAAAGGGTGATGTCCTAACCGCTAGACGATGCGGGCCGGAATGGACTGTTGCCTATACTCGCAGGGTGGCCGAGACCAAGAGCAGGCGCCGCCGGCCCGACCCCAGCAGATCGACTCCGGAGACCGACGCCCCGAGCGCCGCAGAGGGTGGCCCCGGGGCCCTGCGGGCCAGGTATCCCAACCTAGGCACCGAGGGGGTGGCGGTGAGCAGTGACGCGCGTGCCGATGTGAGCTTCCAAACCTCCCGGATGGAGGGGTGGCTGGTGGCGGGTGCTCTGCTCCTGGCCAGTTGCCTGGCGATGGGCATCTATCTGGTCGTCCTGCACCATTGAGCGAGGGACCGGCGTCCCTGCCAGCGCCCACCTCACTCCCCGGCAATCGGCGCCTGCGCTTCGCGCCCAGCCCCACCGGAGCGCTGCACATCGGCAATGTGCGGACAGCGCTTTTCAACTACTGCCTGGCTGGTCCAGAGGGACGCTTCCTACTGCGGATTGAGGACACCGACCGGGAGCGCTACCGCCCCGAGTCGGTCCTGGAGTACCAGGCCGAACTGCGCTGGTTGGGCCTTCTATGGGACGAGGGACCCGAGGTGGGGGGGCCGTGCGCACCCTACGTGGAGTCCGAGCGGCTGCCCCTTTACCGGAGGGCCGCTGACCAGCTGCTGGACGGGGGGGCTGCGTACCCCTGTTTCTGCAGCCGGGAACGGCTTGAGGAGCTGAGGGCCGCGCAGCGGGCGAGCGGGCTTCCCACCCGGTATGACCGCCGCTGCCTGCACCTGAGCTCGGACGAGGTTGCCGAGCTGCGGGCTGAGGGGCGACCCGAAGTTGTCCGGCTGCGGATGCCGGAGGGGGAATCGGTGTGGGAGGACCTGGTCCTTGGCCCCCAGCGCTTCGACAACGCCGAGATCGATGACCAGGTTCTCCTGAAATCGGACGGATACCCCACCTACCACCTCGCCCACGTGGTCGACGACCACCTGATGGGGGTGACCCACGTGGTGCGGGCGGTGGAGTGGCTCCCCTCTACCCCCAAGCACCTGGTCCTCTACCGAGCGCTGGGATGGGCTCCTCCTGAACTGGCCCACGTGCCCCTGGTCCTCGGACCAGATCGCCAAAAGCTGGCCAAGCGCCACGGGGCGGCGGCGGTCTCCGAATATCGGGAGATGGGCTACCTCCCTGAGGCGCTGGTGAACTTCCTGGCCTTCTTGGGCTGGTCGCCGGGGACCGAGGAGGAGGTGTTCAGCCTCTCCGAGCTGCGCTCCAGGATGACCTTCCAGCGGCTCCAGTCCAGCCCCGCCGTCTTCGACGGGCAGCGGCTCGACTACCTGAACGGTGTCTGGATCCGGCGGCTGAGCCCGGGCGAGCTGGGCCAAAGACTGAGGCCGTTCCTGCCTCAGGCGCGACCGGAGCAGCTGGAGCGCATCGCGGAGATGGTTCAGGAGCGGATACGGAGGCTGGACGAGGTGCCGAGTCTGATGGCATTCGCCTGGGCCGACCCCGAGCCGGGCGCCACCCTACTTCAGGGGTCACTCTCGGCAAGGGCAGCTCATGACTTCCTCGAGAGCACCTTGCCGGCGTTCCAGGGCGGCACGGATGGCCTGATGGACGCGCTCCGTGCCCTGGCCAGCTCGGCAGCGGCGAGCTCCCCGGAAGGAGCCAAGGCAGAGGTCCGTCGGCTGATGCGGGTGGTGCGGATAGCCCTGACCGGGCAGGAGGTCTCGCCGCCCCTGGACGCCTGTGCCCGCCTCCTCGGTCCCGAGGCGGTGGAGCGGAGGTTGCGGCACTCGCTCTGGGAGCTGCGAGGGCCGGCTGGTCTCTGAGGCGGGCAGGTAGTATCTGACCTGGGCGGCGTCGGCCGTCATTGGGGCGTGGCCAAGTGGTAAGGCGCCTGACTCTGGATCAGGAGATCGGAGGTTCGACCCCTCCCGCCCCAGCCAGCGCCCCCGGCGATGCCGCTTGACCATCTGCTTCTCCACGATTCGGCATGGCCAAAGCGTGTGCCGTGCCTCTGGCCTCGCTGCTTCCGGCTTTTCCGCGGGCAGCGGTCCGCACGCCCGGGGTAGAGAACCGCTGGGCGCCTGGAGCAGACCGCCTCGGCGGTCGCTCCGAAGTCCCCGCCCCAAGGCAGGGCCAAGACCCGGCGTGGCTGCCACCGCCGCCAGGTAGTACGTCACCCGCGGGACGCCAGCCACGGTCCCCATGCAGATCAGGAGAAGGACGGAGGAGTCGGACAAGCAACCATTGCCAAAAATGCTGGACGATCCTGCGCCGCGGGTGCGAGCTGTCGCCGAACGGGCCGTCGCGCGCCTCTTCGGGCTCTCCCACCCCGAGAGGCACTCCTGGGGTTGACCACCGCCGCTCAGCTGGGATCGACGGCGCGGCTCACGATCCAGGCGTGCTTCCCCACCTGGCGGACGCGGGCGAAGCCATACTCCTCGAAGAGTTCGACACTGGCGCTGAAGAGGAAGCGTCCCTGGGCCTCTCGGCCGGCGGTGATCTCAGGAATCGCCTCGACCAGGCCGCCCCCGCTACGCGCGATCTCCTCGAGGGCTCCTTCCAGTGCCGCCCGGGCGATGCCCTGGCGCCGGTGCCGCCGGTCGACGTAAAAACAGGTGATCCGCCAGTCCGGGCGCGGTGGCGCCTCCCTGAAGTACTCGCGCGCGTGCTTGATGTTGGAGAGCTCCTCCGGGCCGCCGAACTGGCACCATCCCTGGGCCAGGCCGTCCTCGTCGAAGACCAGGGCGGCGTGCGCCGTGCCGCTCCGGACCCGTAGTTCCTTAGCCGCCCGGTAGCTGATGCTGCGCTGGCCGCACTCCGGGTGATACCCGATGCACCAGCAGCCACCGAAGATGCCGTTGTTGCGCTCCACCAGCTCCGCAAACGCGTCCCAGGTCGAGGAGTCCAAGGGACAGATCTGATAGGCCATCGGCAACAACCTCCGGGGCCGAGCCGCGCCCAGAGCGGAGGCTGGGCAAAGCTCGCGGTAGAGCTGGAACGGTGAGCGTATCAAGCACCCGGCGCCGTCCGCGTCAACAGCCCGCCAGGATGGCTCGGTTACCGGCAGCGGTGGGGAGCGCCTGACGGCCTCCACCGACGGTCGCAGACGCAGGTCAGCCGGAGCTGAGGCGGGCGGAGTCCAGCATCGCCAACGCCAGGGAGGTCTCGCGGGTGAGCTGGGGGCCGCGCAAGCAGGCGATGAACTGGAAGTAATTGCCGGGCGCCTGGGGGCGGGCCACCACCACCGAGATGCCCCGGCTGGCTCCAGTCCCGCGGCACGCTGAGGAGGCACTTGGCCCCACCTCCATCTTGGCCGGGAGGCCATCCACGGAGATAGCCGAACCGGGCTGGTCGGCGAGCTGCCAAAGCGGGTAGCCGTCCTCCCACCATTCGACGAGCATCGCCCCCGGCTGGAGACGGCCCAGCGGCTGGCCGCAGCCGAAGACATTGCCGTGGTGGAAGCAGGGATTCCGCAGCCGCTGGTTGCTGATCGCGGCCACCATGTATGTGAAGCTGCTCGCGCCATCCCAACTCACGATGGACCATCCCGGCGGATAGGAGTAGGAAAGGCCGGGGGTGTGCGCCTCAGCCACCATCGTGCTGCCCGCGGAGGGCAGCGGCAGGGGAGCAGATGCGCAGCCGCTGAGGAGCACCAGAAGGGCTGCCACCGGCCAGCCTATCACGCCACAGAAACGCCGGCCCAGTCAGCCCGGTTACGAATGCGCGGCTCCCATCGGACCGTGCCGCCGAGGAGTTCCAGGGCCATCCTCATGGTCCCCCGGGGAGGCCCGCCGCAGCTCGCCGGAGAGCTCACAGGCAGCAGCCAGGGTGTTGGTTATGGTGCCGTACTTTCGGAGGTTTCGGTGCAGCAGCTGGAGCCGCTCATCCGGCTCATCCGTCGTCACCTCCACCAGGTAGGTCGCGCGGATGATGCGAGCGGGCGCATCCTGCCGCTCCAGCGTTACGGTGACCCGCCCCCGCTGGTAATGAAAGCCGAGGATCTTGGAGAAGCGCTCCAGGTTCTTGGACAGGCACGCCGCCAGCGCCGCGGCCAGCAGGTCCGCCGGCCCGGGTAGCGTGGGATTGCCGAGTGCGGACCCGTCGAAGTCGAGGCCCCGCGCCTCCATTTTCACGCGAGCTGTGCCCCCTGGGGAGATGCTGGCCCACACCTGATATCTGTGCGGAGCGGCCGTGGTCATGCCAGGCCACCTCTACAAAAGCAAGTGACCGGGAGAGGCCCCTTACGGGGCCTACTCCCGGTCCGGTCGCGAAGGGCGATTTCACCCCCCCCTCGGGGCGTCTTCACCCGTCCCCCCCGGGACGTCGTCAGCCGGCCACCGTCATGGTTCCGGCCATGTAACCGTCCTCCCCCATCGGGGCGCCCATTCCGGAGTCCCCGGAGCCACAGGGGTCCATGCACTGCCACTGGTAAACGCCAGGGTTGCCGGTCTTGATGTAGAAGGTGATCCTCGACTGACCGGCCATGGGCACGTTGAT